>JAGOWL010000046.1 GCA_018060215.1 Pseudoxanthomonas sp. | reverse complement strand
GTGCTGGTGCTGGGCGACCATCGCGGACGCAGCGCCGATGGGCGCTGGTTCGGCTTCGTCGAGGCCGATGCGATCTACGGTCGCGCGATCGCCGTGTACTGGCGGCGCGGCCAGGGCCTGGGCTGGACCCGCCTGTAGGAGTCGGGGAGACCGGACATGCGGCCCGGGGGGCGATGCGTTTCAGCGTTCCGAATGCCCGCTCTCGTCGTATTCGCGCGGGGCCATCAGGTCGGGCTTGATCAGGGCGATGAAGGCGCGCGCCTGCGCTGACAGCATCCGGCCCTTGCGTACCGCCACCCCGTAGCTGCGCGACGGGAAGAAATCCGCCAGCGAGCGCGAACCCAGGCGGTCGCGGTCCGAATCGACCAGGCAGATCGAGGGCACGATCGATACGCCCATGCCCATGGCCACGTACTGCTTGATCACGTCCCAGCCGCTCACTTCCAGCGCCACCTGGTAGGGCACGCGGTGGCGCTGCAACACCAGGTCCACCAGGCGCCAGGTGACCTGGCGCTTGGGTGGCAGGATCAGCGGATGATCGGCCAGGTCGGCCAGCTCCAGCCGCGGCTTCTTCAGCAGCGGATGGCCGACGGCGGCGATCAGACGCTGTTCGAAGCGGTAGGCGGCCTGGTAGCTGAGGTCGGCTGGCACGTCCAGCAGGGTGCCCACCACCAGGTCGACCGCGTCCTCGCGCAGCAGGTCGGTGCCTTCGCCGGTCACCACGTTGTCCAGGCTCAGCCGCACCTCCGGGTGGTGCTGGCGGAAGGTCTCCACGATCTTCGGCAGCAGGTAGAGGATGGTGGAGCTGTTGGCGGCGATCCGCAGCTCCCCACCCTCCAGCCCGCGCACCCGCTCGCGGAAACCGGCCTCCAGCCCGTCCAGCTGCTCCACCAGCGGCACGGCCATCTCGTACAGCACCTCGCCCTCGCGGGTGGGCGCCAGGCGGCGGCCGTTGCGCTCCAGCAGGGGCATGCCCAGGTCGCGTTCCAGCGCCTGCAACTGCAGGGTGATGGCCGGCTGGCTGACGAAAAGGGCGTCCGCGGCCCGCGAAACCGAACCCAGCCGCACCGTCTGGCAGAACGCCCGCAACGGTTTGAGCTTGTCGGATTTGTAGGAAAAACGCGGACTTGCGGGGGGGGTCACGAGATAGTTGTGTCAACGTATCAGTTGTACTTATGCAATACATTGCTAATTCTGAATTGTCAAATACTTTGACGCACCGCAGCGTGAACTCCCGAGCCGATCCGCCCAGGAGCCCGCCATGTCACCGACCGCCGCCACTGCCACCGCCCCCATCCCGGCCGCCGCCCCGACCCGTCCCGCCGGCCGCCCCGGTCCGGTCATCGCCGCCGTTGCCGCCACCGGCAGTCCGCGTGCGGCCAACGGCCTGGCCTTGACCGAGCAGGTGGCCGACCAGGAGCTGCTGCTGCCGGGCGCCCTGCGCGACCTGCTGGTTGCCCTGCACCGGGCGATCGAACCGGAGCGCCGCGCCCGCCTGGCCGCCCGGCGCGAGCGCCAGGCCTTCTTCGACGCCTGCGGCCTGCCCGACTTCCGCACCGACACCGCCCATATCCGCGAGGGCGACTGGAAGGTGGCGCCGATCCCGCGCGCGCTGCAGGACCGCCGGGTGGAGATCACCGGCCCGACCGACCCGAAGATGGCGATCAATGCGCTCAACTCCGGCGCCCAGTGCTACATGGCCGACTTCGAGGATTCCACCGCGCCGACCTGGAGCAACGTGCTCGGTGGCCAGCGCACCATGGCCGCCGCGGTCGACGGCAGCCTGGCCTTCGATGCGGACAACGGCAAGCAGTACCGGCTGCGCCCCTACGAGGAGCGCGCCGTGCTGATCGTGCGCCCGCGCGGCTGGCACCTGGACGAGAAGCACGTGCGCGTGGATGGCCAGCCCATCGCCGGCGGCCTGTTCGACATGGCGGTATTCGCCTGGCACAACGCCCGCACCCTGATGGCCAACGACCGCGGCCCGTACTTCTACCTGCCCAAGCTCCAGTCGATGGAGGAGGCGGCGCTGTGGGAGACGGCGCTGTCGCAGGTCGAGCAGGCGCTGGGCCTGCCGCACGGGCAGATGAAGGTCACCGTGCTGATCGAGACCCTGCCGGCGGTGTTCGAGATGGACGAGATCCTGTACGCGCTGCGCGACCGCATCGTCGGCCTGAACTGCGGGCGCTGGGACTACATCTTCTCCTACCTGAAGACCTTCCGTTCCCATGCCGACCGGGTGCTGCCGGAGCGTGGCCAGGTGACCATGACCCAGCCGTTCCTGAAGGCCTACTCGGAACTGCTGATCCGCACCTGCCACCGCCGCGGCGCCCATGCGATGGGCGGCATGGCCGCGCAGATCCCGATCGCGAACGATCCGGAAGCCAACGCACAGGCACTGGCGCGGGTGCGTGCGGACAAGTTGCGAGAGGTGACCGCTGGGCACGACGGCACCTGGGTGGCGCACCCGGCGCTGATCCCGGTGGCACGGGCGATCTTCGACGAGCACATGCCCACCCCCAACCAGCACCACGTGCTGCGCCAGGACGTGCAGGTCGGCCGTGACGACCTGATCCGGCCCAGCGAAGGCAGCATCACCCTGGCCGGTTTCGAGAACAACGTGGAAGTGTGCGTGCGCTACATGGCCGCCTGGCTGGACGGCAACGGCTGCGTGCCGATCCACTGGCTGATGGAGGACGCGGCCACCGCCGAGATCGCCCGCGCCCAGCTGTGGCAGTGGCTGCACCATTCCGACCCGCGCGGTTGCCAGGCCGACGGCAGCCCGGTCTACCTGGACGACGGCACCACGATCGACTTCGACCTGTTCGAACGCACCCTGGCGGCGCTGCCGGGGAGGCTGGGCGACACCATCCACCTGCCCGGCGGGGCGCGCATCGGCGAGGCCACGGCCCTGCTGGACCAGCTGACCCGCGCCTGCCAGTTCATCGATTTCCTGACCCTGCCCGCCTACGCGCGCCTGTCCTGAAGGACTAGCCCGGCTCCTGCGGCAACACACATGACCGACCCGCACCACACCCCACGGAGAGTACCGAGATGACCACGCTGAAGACCGCCGAACAGATCCAGCACGAATGGAACACCGACCCGCGCTGGGCCGGGATCACCCGCAACTACAGCGCCGCCGACGTGGTGCGCCTGCGCGGCACCATTCCGGTCGAGCATTCGATCGCGAAGATCGGTGCGGAGAAGCTGTGGCGCTACCTGCACGAAAAGGATTTCGTCAACGCGCTGGGTGCGCTGACCGGCAACCAGGCCATGCAGCAGGTCAAGGCCGGCCTGAACGCGATCTACCTGTCGGGCTGGCAGGTGGCCGCCGATGCCAACCTGGCCGGGCAGATGTACCCGGACCAGTCGCTGTACCCGGCCGACTCGGTGCCGGCGGTGGTCAAGCGCATCAACAATGCGCTGCTGCGCGCCGACCAGCTGCACCACGCCGAGGGCGATGACAGCATCGACTTCCTGCAGCCGATCGTGGCCGACGCCGAGGCCGGCTTCGGCGGCGTGCTCAACGCCTTCGAGCTGATGAAGGCGATGATCGAGGCCGGCGCGGCCGGCGTGCACTTCGAGGACCAGCTGGCTTCGGTGAAGAAGTGCGGGCACATGGGCGGCAAGGTGCTGGTGCCGACCCGCGAGGCGGTGGAGAAGCTCAATGCCGCGCGCCTGGCCGCCGACGTGATGGGCGTGCCGACCCTGCTGGTGGCGCGCACCGATGCCGAAGCGGCCGACCTGCTGACCTCGGACGTGGACGCCAACGACCAGGAGTTCTGCACCGGCGAGCGCACCGTGGAGGGTTTCTACAAGGTCCGCAACGGCCTGGACCAGGCGATCAGCCGCGGCCTGGCCTACGCGCCCTACGCCGACCTGGTGTGGTGCGAGACCGGCAAGCCGGACCTGGAGTTCGCGCGCAGGTTCGCCGAGGCGATCCATGCCAGGTTCCCGGGCAAGATGCTGGCCTACAACTGCTCGCCCAGCTTCAACTGGAAGAAGAACCTGGACGACGCCACCATTGCGAAATTCCAGAAGGAAATCGCCAGCTACGGCTACAAGTTCCAGTTCATCACCCTGGCCGGTTTCCACGCGCTGAACTACTCGATGTTCAACCTGGCCCACGGTTACGCGCGCCGGCAGATGAGCGCCTTCGTCGAGTTGCAGGAAGCCGAGTTCGCCGCCGCCGACAAGGGGTTCACCGCGGTCAAGCACCAGCGCGAGGTCGGCACCGGCTACTTCGACACGGTGACCCAGGCCATCCAGCAGGGCCAGTCCTCGACCACCGCGCTGAAGGGTTCGACCGAGGAAGAGCAGTTCCACGACAAGGCCGCGGCCTGAGGCCGGTCCCCGGCCGGGGCGTGCCCGGCCGGGTTCGCGCGGGAGACAAGTCGCAAGGGGAGGGGCGCCCATCCGGCGCCCGAGGGCGCCACGCCCCAACGCGGGACAGCGATGGCCTCCCGCTGTCCTGGAATGCGTTCTAACCCCGCAGGGCCGGTGATATGCTCCATCTTCCCCCGGGGGGGCGGGGACTGGAGCCGCATCATGTCGAGCGACGATGCCATCAACGCCACGCAGGGTCCGGGCAGCGTCCAGGATGCCGCCCATGGCGGGACGGCGCACCTGTCCGCGCGCGAAATCGGGCTGTTCGCTGCCGTGGGTCGGGCAGGTGCGATGCACGCCGGTGAGCGGATCTTCCGGCGGGGGGATTCCGGAGCCTTGATGTATGTCATCGCCCGTGGCCAGGTCGAGCTGGACTTCGGCAACGACCAGCCGCCCAAGCGCCTGGGCCCAGGGGAGTATTTCGGGGAGCTGGGCCTGCTGATCGGCGAGCATACGCGCAGCGCCGATGCGACCGCCGGCAGCGATGGACAGTTGTTCGAACTGGGCCCGGAAGAATTCCAGGCGCTGGTCGAATGCGATCCGGCACTGGTGGCGCAGTTCCTGCGACGCTCGATTGCACGGGTGGTGCTCAACGAGCAGGGCCTGATCCGGCAGCTGCGGCGTCGCAACCAGGACATGCAGGCGGCGCTGGACAACCTGTACGCCACCACGCATCGGCTCCACCAGACCGAGGCCTTGATCCGCACCGACGAGTTGACCGGCCTGTACAACCGTCGCGGACTGTCCCAGCGCCTGCAGGAGTGGAGGAACGAGGGCCGGCAGGAATTGATGGGCCTGGTGCTGGTGGACTGCGATCGTTTCAAGCAGGTCAACGACGACCATGGACACCTGGTCGGGGACCGCGTGTTGCAGAGCGTGGCGGCGATCCTGGCTTCGGTGGCCGGGGTGGACGATCTCGCCTGTCGACTGGGAGGCGATGAATTCTGCCTGCTGGTATCGGCGAGGGACCAGGCCGAGGTGATGCGCTACGCGCAGTTCGTGGTCGAATCGGCAGACAAGCTGTTGCAGTTGCGGCAGGCGGTACCTGGCATCTGCCCGGTCAGCGTCGGGGCCTGCCTGGTCGAGCCCGGGCAGGACTGGAACGACTGGTATGCGCGTGCCGACGCGGCCCTGTACGAAGCCAAGCGCCAGGGCGGTGGCCGTGCCTGCTGGAGCGACGGCGTCGCCCTGCTGGATGCATGAGGCCATGGGCATGACGCACAAGCCACATGACCACGACGCGCCGCAGCTGCGGACCCTGCTGCTGACCGACCTGTGCGACTCCACCGCACTGGTGGAGAGACTGGGCGATATCGCCACCGCCGCCTTCTATCGCGACCATGACCGACTGGTGCTGGAGCTTCAGCAGCGTTGGCGCGGGCGCCTGATTGACCGTTCCGATGGTTTGCTGCTGCTGTTCGAGCGCCCGCTGGATGGCCTGGGTTTTGCACTGGACTATCGGCGCGGGCTGGAGGGATTGGGCCAGGCGCATGACGTCGGCAGGCTGCTGGCGCGTGCCGGCCTGCACGTGGGCGAGGTGCTGATCTGGCGGAACAGCGACGAGGCGGTGGCTTCAGGCGCCAAGCCGGTGGAGGTCGAAGGCCTGGCCAAACCCTATGCGGCCCGCCTGATGCAGCTCGCGCGCCCCGGCCAGATCCTGTTGTCGGCGGTGGCCCAGCCGCTGGTGCGGCGCGCGGCGGGCGAGCTGGGTGAGCGTGGGCAGTCGCTGCGGTGGCGTTCGCACGGGCAGTGGCGATTCAAGGGCATGCCCGAAGTGCAGGAGATCCATGAGGTCGGTGAAGCGGGCCTGGCCCCACTGCAGATGCCCCGCGGAAACGCCAAGTCGCGTCGTGACCAGCCGCTGTGGCGCCGTCCGCTGGCACTGGTGGCGGAAGTGGCACTGCTGGCAGGCATTGCGGTGGGCGCCTGGTACATGACGCGTCCGCAACCGGCCATCGCCTTCGCCGAGCGTGACTGGGTGGTGGTGGGCGACCTTCGCAACCTCACCGGCCAGACCGTTCTGGACGAATCGCTGGAGCAGGCGTTCCGGATCAGCCTGGAGCAGTCGCGTCATGTCAACGTGCTCAGTGACGTGAAGGTGGGGCAGACCCTGGCCTTGATGCGCCACGATCCCGGGCCCGCGGTGCTGGACCGGGCCACGGCCGCGCAGGTGGCGCTGCGCGACGGCGCCCGTGCGGTGCTGCTTCCGACCGTGCTGGAACTGGACAACCGGTTGCAGTTCTCGGTCGAGGTGGTCGACCCGCATACCCTGGCCACCGTGTTCACCGGCAAGGCCAGTGGCAAGGGCCTGGATTCGGTGCTCGCTTCCATTGACCAGGTGACGGCCGACTTGCGCGGTGGACTGGGGGAGGCAATGGCGTCGATCAAGGGCAACAGCGTGCCTTTGCCGCAGGCCACCACGGCCAATCTCGACGCGCTGCGCGCCTACGCCCTGGCCGCCGCTGCGGTTGCACAAGGCCGGTTTGAGGAGGCCCACGGCCAGTACACCAATGCGATCCGCCTGGATCGGGAGTTCTCCCGAGCGCATCTGGGGCTGGCGGCGATCGCCATGGCGCAGGGGCATGCCGACCAGGCGCGACGCCACGTCCTCGATGCCGGCAAAGCCCGCGACACGCTGGCAGCGCGCGATCGCCTGATGCTGGCGGCCTGGGAAATGGAGACTTCGGCCAGCGGAGGGCAGCTGGCCGAATGGTCGAACCTGGCCCGGCTCTACCCGGATGACTTCGGCGCGCAGTCCAACACCTCCTGGTACCTGATGGAGGAGAACCGTTTCGAAGAAGCCCTGCCTCATGCCCTGGCCGCGTCCATTCCGCAGGCGCCATGGCGCAACTACTCGCTTGCACACGTGGCCCGCATCCATGTTGCCAAGGGGGAAGCGGCCGCGGCGATGAAGGTGCTCGACGACGCCGACCAGCCGGGTCGGCCGGCGTCGGTCGGTGCCCGGGCCGAGGCGCTGCTGCTGCTGGGGCGGGGTGAGGAAGCGGCGCAGCTGCTACGCGCGGTCACCCCCGATGATCCTTCGAGCTGGCTGCAGGCGCAGCAGGGCCTGGCCTCGCTGGCATTGGCCGCCGGTGACCGGGCGCGGGCAATCGAGATTGCGAACCGTGCACAGGAACGGGCCGCGAAGCTGCCGGCACCCTACCCGCTGCGTTTCGCCCTGGTGCGGGCGGTGGTCCACTCGGCCGCCGGCCAGCCGCTGGCGGCCTCGGAGCTCGCGAGCCTGGAGCGGCAACTGCGCGCCGAACTGGCCGACCCGGAGCTGCCGGCACGGCACGAGGGCATGTTCCGTTATGCGGTGCTGGCCTATCTGGCGCAGCGCGATGGCCACGGCGGACTGGCCGCCACGGCGATCCACTGGCTGCAGCCACAGCTGGCCACGCTGTCCAGCCGCAAGGTGGAACGGATGATCGATCTGGTCCGTGCACATCAGCTGGGGCTGGAAGGTCGTGCGGACGAGGGTGTGGAACTGTTGCACAAGCAGCTGGATGGCAGTGAATTCCTGCAGGCACGCGTTGTCCTGGGCCAGCTGGAGCGCGGACGCGGCAACACGGCCGCAGTCGAAGCCCAGGCAGCCTGGCTGCGCGAGCGCCGGGGTCTGGCATTGGCCGAGGTGGTGTCGGCGCAGCTGCTGCAGCCGCTGAACATGGCCGACGTGCGTGCGGCCGGTCCTTCCCCGGAAGTGGCGATCTCGCAACGCTGAACACCCGCGCCGGCAACGGCGCGGGCCCTGTGGCATGGCCGCTCAGGTACCCGACAGGGATGACTGGACCTGCCCGGCTTCGAAATTGAAGATGATCGTCATCGGTCCGCTGTTCGCATCGAGCAGGTGCGAGCGCAGTGCCTTGCGGGCTTCGGCGAGCTCCTGTTTCGATGCCAGCGTGGTGACCTGGAGGCATCGCAGTGCATCCTGGTCGTCCGCCACATGGCCTGCTTTGGCCAGTGCCGCACGCGGGTCGCGCACGAACAGGGCGCGGAAATCGTCATCATTGGAAAGTGCTTCGAGCAACGTATCGACCACGACCGGATCCATAGGCGGGCGCTGGCTTTGACTGGTCATCCGGTTCTCCTTCGATGGCGGCGCACGGATGTGCGGTCATGCATGGTCATACTGGACTGAACGGCATTCAAGGGGGTGGTTGTGCGGGTACGGCGCTGCGCCATCGTGTACCTGGAGCCCCGCGAGCGGCTCGGGTTTGATCTTGACGGACTGTTGGCCGGCGGCGATGGGACTGTCCGTCGGCAGCAATGGCTGGCACATGCACCGCATCTGGACGCACCCGTGCCCATCGATGCCCCCGCGCGCGAGTGCCTGGGCCAGCTGTCGGCCGCGCTGTGGGTGGACGCGGCGTGCCTGGCCGGCTGGCCCGAGGGCGTGCTGGACTGGCTGCTGGCGCGGGGTTTGGCGCTGGCGGAGGCTGAAGGTCAGTCCGCCATTGCCGATACGCGCCTGCGCGAGGACTACTGGTGGGGCCCGGCAGCGATGTTCCACCGCGCCGGCCGCTGGTCGGGCGAGGATGCGGCCGCGGCAACCGAAGCCGCTGGCCTGGCCACCGCCACCGGCCTGCGGCAACACCTGGGGCCACCCCCACCCGCGGTTGCCGAGCGCTGCTCCGAGGAAGGACGCCTGCGCCTGCCGCGGGGACAGGCCTCGGACTTCGACGACCTGCTCGGGCGCCGAACGACATGCAGGAACTTCGACCCGGCACGTGCGTTGCCAATCCTGCTGTTGGCTCGGATGCTGGAACGGACATTCAGTGCCCAGGCGCAATGGCGACTGGACACCGATACGGTATTCCTGAAGAAGGGCAGCCCGTCCGGCGGTGGCCTGCACCCCATCGAGGCACATCTGCTGGTGCAGCGGGTCGAGGGCCTGGCACCGGGCGCCTACCACTACCATCCACTTGATCACGCACTCGAACCCCTGCCGGCGCCGGCGATGCCGATCCCGGAACTGGCCCGGGTGGCGGTGGCGGGCCAGCACTGGTTCGCAGGGGCGCAAGTATTGGTCGTGCTGGCCGCGCGCTTCGGCCGCTGTTTCTGGAAGTACCGCCAGCACCCCAAGGCCTATCGCGCGGTGACCATGGACGCCGGGCACCTGTCCCAGACCCTTTACCTGGCGGCAACGGATCTGGGCCTGGGTGCATTCGTGACCTGTGCGATCAACGAGGTGGACATCGAGCGCGAGCTGGCACTGGATCCGCTGGGGGAGGCGGCGCTGGCGGTTTGCGGTTTCGGCTGGCGTGCCGATGCCATGCACAACGCCGAGTTCGACCCGACCGGACGGACCTGGGCCACGCCTATGGCCTGAACGGGCCGGGGCCTTGTCGTGGCACCGACCCGCGCCGGCATTTCCATGATCCGGGCAAGGCGTTTACGGGTGCGGCCACCCTTGCAGCCGCACCCGCTGGCCAAGGCGCGCCGCCTACTTCTTCACTTCCTGGGTATGCGCCTGCAGGGCTTCGGCCAGCCCGGCCACGCCTTCGGCGCCGGTCGGGACCGTGGTGCTGGAACCGGCCAGGTCCTCGCCGATCGGTTGCGCACGACCGCCCAGGCATTTGGCCAGGAAATTCTCGGTGATGGCGTTGAAGGCCTTGTTGTTCTCAGGGCGGGCGAAGCCATGGCCCTCGTCGGGGAACAGCACGTAGGTGACCGGGATCCCCTTGGCCTTCATCGCGTCCACGATCTGGTCACTCTCGGCCTGCTTCACCCGTGGGTCGTTGGCGCCCTGGCCGATCAGCAACGGTTTGGTGATCTTGTCGGCGTGGGTCAGCGGCGAGCGCTCGGTCAGCCACTTGCGGCCTTCCTCGGTGCGCGGGTCGCCCATGCGCCTGGCCAGCTGCTCGTAGAAGCTGGCCCAGTAGGGCGGCACGGTGGCCAGCAGGGTGTTGAGGTTGGAGGGGCCGACGATATCCACGCCGCAGGCGAAGGTCTCCGGAGTGAAGGTCAGGCCGGCCAGGGTGGCGTAACCGCCGTAGCTGCCGCCCATGATGGCGACCTTGTCGGCGCTGGTGATGCCTTCGCCCACCGCCCAGTTGACCGCGTCGATCAGGTCATCGTGCATCTTGCCGGCCCACTCGCCGTCACCGGCGTTGGTGAACTCCTTGCCGAAGCCGGTGGAGCCGCGGAAGTTGACTCCGAGCACGGCGTAACCGCGGTTGGCCAGCCACTGGTCGTAGCCGCTGTAGCCGTATTCGTCGCGCCCCCACGGGCCGCCGTGGACCAGCAGCACCATCGGGACCGGGGCGTCGGGCTTGCCGTCGCCGTCCGGGTCGGCCTGGGGAGGCAGGGTCAGGTAGCTGACCAGGTTGAGTCCGTCGCGCGATTTCAGTTCCAGTGGCCACATCGGCGCCAGTGGCTTGCCGTCCAGTGCAGGACGCGCGGAGAACAACCGGGTCAGCGTGCCTTCGGCGCCGGGCGTGCGGTCGTAGCGGTAGTAGACCGCCGGTGACTCGGCGGCCGAGTAGGTGACGATCCAGGTCTTGTCATCGAGTGTGCGTGAATTGACCGACACTTCGCCCGGGCCGATCGCTTCCAGCGCCTTGAGGTCGGCGGCCAGGGTATCGCCCAACAGCTTCCATTCTTCGCGCAGGTAGTTCACCGCCACCGCCTGCAGCTCGCCGCTGCGCGGATCACTCAGGCCGCCACCGATGTCGGCGCGCGGGTCTTCGGCCAGCAGGGTGCGCTCGCCCGTGGCACTGTCGACCGCGTACAGCGCCGAGGTGTTGCGGGTGCGCGAGTCGGCCAGGTACAGGGTCTTGCCGTCACGGGTCAGGCCCAGGGTGCCGGTGGTGAGTACGTCTTCGAACGGGATGTCGTCGGACTTCTCCCAGGCCGCGCCGGCGCGCTTGAGGATGTCCATGCCACCGTCGGGGCGCGAGCGCTGGGCGAAGCGCAGGTTGTAGTCGCCATCGGCGATATAGCCGGCGATCTCCTGGGTGTTCTTTTCCACCAGGGTGCGTTCCCCGCTGGCCAGGTCGACCCGGTACAGGTCATGCCACTTCGCATCACGGTCGTTCATGCCGACCAGGATGCTGTCGGGCCGGGTCGGGCTGACTCCGGCCACCTGGGCGGTGGTCTTGGCGAACGGGGTCAGGTCACGGCTCTGGTTGCTGGCCAGGTCGACCGCGTACAGATGGAAGTCCTCGTCGCCGCCGCTGTCGCGCAGGTACAGCAGGGTGTCGGGGCGGTAGGACCAGAAGTAGTTGCGGATGCCGCGCGCCTGGTCGTCGGTAACCGCGCGTGCGGCGGCCAGGTCGTTGGCCGGCGCGACCCACACGTTCATCACTCCTTCCAACGGCGCGATCCAGCTCAGGTACTTGCCGTCGGGACTGATCTGCACCCCGGCACGTTCGGGATTGCCGAACAGGGCATCGCGCGGGATCAGTTCCACCTCTGTGGGTGCGGCCGGTGTGTTGGCGGCGGCAGTGCTGCCATCGTCCTGCTGCTTGCTGCTGCAGGCAGCGAGCGCCAGGGCAAGGCTGGACACGAGCAAGGTGATGCGGTGCATGGTGGGTGGCTCCGGGGATGCCGGCGGCATCGGGACGGCCACGCTAGCGCAGACGGACGCGGGCGGCGTTGCGGACCCGTTAAACGTGGATCTTCCGCCGACCAAGGGGGATGCCGGCCAACAGTCGGCGCTACGGCAGTCGGCACTGCACAAGCCGCGCCCGGCAGCTAGCGGTTGCCGTTGCTCAGGCGACGGTCACGGCCACTGGTGCCGGCATCCGGTAGCCCAGGGCTTCGGCCAGGTGTTCGCTGCCGATATCGTCGCCGCCGGCCAGGTCGGCGATGGTGCGGGCCACGCGCAGGACCCGGTGCAGGCTGCGTGCGGTCAGTTGCAGGCGTTCGCCGGCCTGTTCGAGCAGCTGCTGGCCGGCCTGGTCGAGGCGGCAAGTGGCGGCCAGTGCGCCCGCATCCAGATGGGCGTTGAGTCGGCCGGCACGCGCGTGCTGGCGGCTGCGGGCGGCCTGCACCCGTTCGCGCACCACGGCGCTGGATTCGCCCGGGGGGGCATCGGCGCGCAGCAGCGCCGGTGGCAGCCGGGCCATGGACAGGTGCAGGTCGATCCGGTCCAGCAGCGGGCCGGAAAGGCGGCTCCAGTAGCGGCGGATGAGGTCCGGGGTGCACTGGCAGCGCGCGCAGGGGTCGCCGGCCCAGCCGCAGGGACAGGGGTTCATCGCCGCCACCAGCTGGAAGCGGGCCGGGAATTCGGCGCTGCGGGCGGCGCGGGAAATGGTGATGCGGCCGGACTCCAGCGGCTCGCGCAGGATTTCCAGCGCCATGCGGCTCCACTCGGGGAGCTCGTCCAGGAACAGCACGCCGTTGTGGGCCAGGGAGATCTCGCCCGGCCGGGGCGGGTTGCCACCGCCGGCCAGGGCCACCGCGCTTGCGCCGTGGTGGGGTGAACGCAGTGGGCGCAGGCGCCAGCGTGCCGGGTCGATGCCGCGACCGCCGATGGAATGCACGGCGGCCGTTTCCAGCGCTTCGGCCTCGCTGGCTTCCGGCAGCAGGCCGGGCAGGCAGGTCGCCAGCAGGGTTTTGCCGCAGCCGGGCGGCCCGCTCATCAGCAGGTGGTGGGCGCCGGCGGCGGCAATCTCCAGGGCGCGCCGGGCCTGGGCCTGGCCGCGCACGTCGGCCAGGTCCGGGGCCGGCGCCCGGCCACCGGGGACCGCGTCGGCAGTGGCCGCCGCGTCATCAATGACTGCGCGCGGCAGGGCGGTGCGACCGTCCAGCCCGGCGCAGGCTTCGAGCAGGGTGCGGGCCAGATAGGCCTCGGCACCCCGGGCCAGCGCCGCCTCGGCGCCGCTGCCGGCCGGCACCACCAGCCGCCGGCCGTCGCGGGCGGCGGCCAGTACCGCCGGCAGCACGCCGTCGACCGGGCGCAGTTCGCCGGTCAGGCCCAGTTCGCCGAGGAACTCACAGCCGGCCAGGGCGTCGCGGTCGATCTGGCCGCTGGCGGCGAGGATGCCCAGGGCGATGGGCAGGTCGAAGCGGCCGCCGTCCTTGGGCAGGTCGGCCGGGGCCAGGTTGATGGTGATGCGCCGCTGCGGGTATTCGAACTGGGCGCAGAGGATGGCCGCGCGCACCCGGTCGCGCGATTCGCGCACCGCGGTGGCCGGCAGGCCGACGATCTGGGTGGAGGGCAGGCCGCCGGACAGATGGACCTCGACCTGGACCGGCGGCGCGGCGACGCCGGCACGGGCGCGGCTGTGCACCAGCGCCAGGCCCACGGCCGTGGCCTCAGCCCGGGCCGGTCGGCAGCCGGCCGGCCTGGTGGCGCGCTTCCAGCTCGGCCACCGTGCCTTCCAGCGCTTCGAGCTTCTCGCGGGTGCGCAGCAGCACCGCACGCTGGACCTCGAACTCCTCGCGGGTGACCAGGTCCAGCCGGGCCAGGCCGCTGCGCAGCACGGCGCGGAAGCTGGCCTGAAGCTCCTCGCCCGATTCGCGCAGGCCCGGCGGGACCCGTTCGCTGAGGCGGCGGGCGATGTCATCGATGTGGTTGAGGTCGATCATGGGGTTCCTCCGCGTGGGGACAGTCTGCGCCAGCGCGGTGGCGGGCGGAATCGGGTTGCGGCGCGACCTGCGGTCGGAATAGTCCGAGGCCGGGCCGGCCAGGAGGGGCATTGAAGCCGGCCCAGCCGGGCGTGGCAAGCGGGGCGCGGTATCCTGTCGCTTCCCGATCCCCCTTGCTGGAGCCTCCGCGATGAAGATGGTCATGGCCGTGATCAAGCCGTTCAAGCTCGACGACGTGCGCGAGGCGCTGTCGGCGCAGGGCGTGGCCGGGATCACCGTCACCGAGGTCAAGGGCTTCGGCCGGCAGAAGGGTCATACCGAGCTGTACCGGGGCGCCGAATATGTGGTCGACTTCCTGCCGAAGGTGAAGGTCGAGGTGGCGGTGGCCGACGAGCAGGTCGAGGCGGTGGTCGAGGCCATCGTGCGCGCGGCCGGCACCGGCAAGATCGGCGACGGCAAGGTGTTCGTGTACGACCTGGGCCGGGTGGTGCGGATCCGCACCGGCGAGCTGGACGCGGACGCGCT
>JAGOWL010000164.1 GCA_018060215.1 Pseudoxanthomonas sp. | reverse complement strand
GGTCGCGCAGATAGGTCTCGACCAGGTCGTGCACGCCCTCGCGGGTCAGCGTCTCGGCTTCATGGCGCATCTGCTCCTGCCGCTGCAGCAACAGCAGCAGCACCAGCAGGACCACGCCCAGCATGGCCGCCATCACCACCAGGAAACGCGCCTGCAGGCCGAACCGCAGCTTCATTCGACCTCCGCGCGCACGCGGCCGACACCCACGCGCAGGGCATCGAGCACCTTCCCGGTCTCGCGATCCAGCGGCAGGAAGCGCGAGGTACCGAAGAACTGTGCCAGCGCGTTGCCCGCCTCCGGGTCGCCGGCCGCCTCCAGCAGGACCTCGCGCAGGCGTTCCCGCACCTCCGGCCGCAGGTCGCCGCGGGTCAGTTCCAGCGCACGCGGATACGGCGCGGTCTGGTGGATCACCCGGAAATCGCGCTTGAAGGCGTCCGGGAACCGGCTGTCATCCTCCCAGTCCAGGCTGCTGACCGCGCCGGCATCGGCCAGGCCCTTGTGCACCCAGGACGCGATGTTGCGCTCCGATCGCACCAGCACGTAGCCCACCCGCTCCGGGGAAGGCTCGTCGGCCGGGCCCAGCAGGATCTCCGGCGACAGCCTGGCATCGAGCAGGGTGGTCAAGGGCACCATGTAGGCACTGGTGGAGGCGGTGCTCTGCAGGGCCAGGGTCCGTCCGCGCAGGTCTTCCAGCGACTGGATCGGGCTGTCCCTGCGCACGAAGAACACCGTGTTGTAGCTGCTCACGCCGTTGCGCTCGGTCAGCAGGATCGGCTTGGCCCCGGCACGCTGTTCCAGCTGCACCGCGGTGCTGGCCGTTTCGGTCACCCAGTCGACCCGGTCACGACGCAGGTAGCTGGACATCAGCTGGGCGTCACGCGCCATCAGGATCCGGCCCTCGGTGATCCCGACCTCGCGCATGCGCGGCACCACGTAGTCCAGCAGCGGCTTGAGCTGGGCGTAGTGGGCGCTGGGATCATCGCTGATGCGGCCCAGCACCAGGACATGGCTGTCCTCGGAGGCCTGCACCGGCCAGGCCGCGACCACGGCGACGACCCAGAATGCCGCCCGGACCCACTTGCGCGCTCTGGAAAACACGATGCCCCCATCAACCCTGGCTGAATCCTAGCCGGAAACCCCTCAGGGCGACAATCGACCGCTGGCCAGCCGGGCCATGCGCTGGGCGTCGGCCAGCACCCCGCGCAGCAGGCGGACCTCGTTCACGCTCAGCTCGCTGCGCAGGAACAGCCTGCGCAACTTGCGCATCGCCGACTCCGGCGCCCGCCCCTTGTGGAAGTCGATTTCCTCCAGGGTCTGGGCCAGTTGCGCGAAGAAACCTTCGAGCTGGGCATGGTCGGCCGGCAGCTCATCCGGCAACGGCGGCGCTGGCAGCGATGGCGCCGGCGCACCCGACAGCGCGGCCAGCCGCGCTTCGTAGGCCAGCACCTGCACCGCGGCGGCCAGGTTGAGGGAACTGAAGGCCGGGTCGGACGGGATGTGCACCGAGGCGTGGCACAGCTGCAACTCCTCGTTGTTCAGCCCGGTGCGCTCGCGCCCGAACACCAGCGCCACTTCCCCGCCGGTGGCCGCCTGCAGCAGGCGTGCCGCCGCCTGGTCGGGCTCCAGCTGTTCCAGTTGCACCCGCCGGCTGCGGGCGGTGCAGCCCAGCACCAGCCGGCAGTCGGCCACCGCCTCGGCCAGGGTGGCGAACACCGGGGCCTGGCCGAGCACGTCCTCGGCACCGGCCGAACGCCGGTAGGCGACATCGTCCAGCGGCTTCTCCGGTGCGACCAGGACCAGCCGCGACAGGCCCATGGTCTTCATCGCGCGGGCGGCCGCGCCGATGTTGCCCGGGTGCTGGGTGCCGACCAGGACGATGCGGACCCGGGCGGCCGGGCCCTGCGCCGGGTCCAGCACCGGGCCAGGGGATGGGTTCATGGGATCGGACATGATGCCGATGGTAAACTGGCTGGCCCGGTCGCGAACGCCGGACCGCTCTTTCCCTTCGCCCGTTCCGCCCCAGCCTCCGTCCCTGTCCTTTTTGGGAGCCTTCGCCATGCAATCCCCTGCCGTCAACGTCATGGTCAAGGCCGCCCGCCTCGGTGGCAACGTGCTGCTGCGCCACATCAACCGCCTGGACGCGCTGAACGTGGTCCAGAAGCAGCGCATGGACTACGCCAGCGAGGTCGACGCCGATGCCGAGAAGGTGATCGTCAAGGAACTGCGCCGCGCCTACCCCGACTACGGGGTGCTGGCCGAGGAAGGCGGCCACCAGCCCGGACGCCAGGGCCGCCTGCAGTGGGTGATCGACCCGCTGGACGGCACCA
This sequence comes from Pseudoxanthomonas sp., assembly GCA_018060215.1. Taxonomy (GTDB): domain Bacteria; phylum Pseudomonadota; class Gammaproteobacteria; order Xanthomonadales; family Xanthomonadaceae; genus Pseudoxanthomonas. The sequence continues at coordinate 2,180 of JAGOWL010000164.1, read as the reverse complement.
GCAACTACCTGCGCGGCTTTCCGCACTACTGCGTGTCCATCGCCCTGGTCGACAACGGCGAGCCGATCGACGCGGTGATCTTCGACCCGCTGCGCAACGAGCTGTTCACCGCCAGCCGCGGTGGCGGCGCGGTGCTCAACGACAAGAAGATCCGGGTCGCCGACCGCAAGGACCTGGGCGGGACCGTGGTGTGCACCGGCTTTCCGCCGCGCGAACGCGCCCGCGCCAGTGCCCAGCTCAAGTGCCTGGATTCGTTGCTGGTGCAGGCCGAGGACGTGCGCCGCACCGGATCGGCGGCGCTGGATCTGGCCTACGTGGCCTGTGGCCGCCTGGACGCGTACTTCGAGGCCGGGGTGAAGGCCTGGGACATCGCCGCCGGCGTGCTGCTGGTGCGCGAGGCCGGTGGCAAGGTCTGCGATTTCCGCGGTGCGGCCACCGCGCGCATGGACGAACGCGGCCCGGAGACGCGGCCGCTGATCGCCGCCAACATCAAGGTTGCCGGGGAACTGCAGAAGCTGGTGGTCAACACCGGCTACGCCGCCGCCTTCGGCTGACCCGGTTCCGGGGCTGGCGTCCCTGGTCCAGCTGCCCCATGGAAAAAGCCGCCCGGGGAGGCGGCTTTCTTTTTTGGCTCTTCACCCGTGATGGATGCCGGATCCGGCCAGTCTGAAAAGCGCCGGAGTCCATAGGCGTCGGGGGGAGCCGCGGTAGTGCGGGGATTGGGCGCATCGCCTGATTGCGCCATCCCTGGCTCCAACAGGCGAGCGCAGGCCATCCATGGCCTGCTTGCGCCCAATCCCCGCACCACCGCGTCTTTCGCCACCTGAAGTTCCGTGGCTTCGTCGATGCTGCCCAACACGCTTTGACGGGAATGGCTGGTGTAGGAGATCGGCTAGCTGCACCCCGCCGAAGCGAAGCACACCACGGTCGCGAAGGACGTCGCTGCAAGGGGATTTCGTCCGAGCGGTACATGGATGTACCGCGCCCGCGTGTTGGAGCAGGACGCGGAACCACGCGGCGGACGAAATCCCCTTGCAGCGGCGGCTCCCGCCCGGAGCCAGGCTGTTCACCCGACCAGCGGCGGCCCCGCCCGAGGCGAGGCCTTCGCGTGACGCCCTCGCAGCGGCGGCTTCGGGAATCGAACCCGGGATGGCCCGGCCGATTACGGCCGGCGTGCCAGCGCGGCTTCGTCCTTGGCCTTGGGCAGCAGGTCCTGCTTGGTGACCTTGAGCGGGCCGAAGGTCAGCATCGGGCAGGCGATGAAGATCGAGGACAGCGTGCCGATCACCGCACCGATCATCTGGCTCAGGGCCAGGCCTTCCAGCGAGCCGCCACCGTACAGGTACAGCGCAAGCACCGACAGGAAGAACACCACCGAGGTGATGATGGTGCGTGACAGGGTCTGGTTGATCGAGCGGTTCATGATCTCCAGCGGCTCCACCCGCAGGCTGCGGAAGTTCTCGCGCACGCGGTCGAATACCACGATGGTGTCGTTGATCGAGAAGCCCATCACCGCCAGCAGGCCGGCCAGCACCGTCAGGTCGAACTCGCGCCCGGTCCAGGCGAAGAACGCGGCCACCACCAGCACGTCGAACATCGTGGTCACGGTGGCGACCACCGCGAACTTCCACTCGAAGCGCGCGCCGATATAGATCAGGAAGCCGACGATCACGAACAGCGCCGCATAGACGCCGTTGCGGGCCAGTTCGGCACCCACCTGCGGGCCAACGAACTCGGTGCGCAGCAGGTGCGCGGCGTTGTCCGGCAACGAAGCGGCGGCCAGCACGTCCTGGGCGGTGCGGTTGTTGGCGTCGGTGGTGGCTTCGCCGTCTCGCGGCTGCAACCGCACCAGCACGTCGCTGCCGCTACCGAAGGTCTGCACCTGGGCGCCGGCGTAGCCGGCCGCGTCCAGGCGCTCGCGCACGCCTTCCACGTCCACCGCGCCGTCGAAGCGCAGCTCCACCACGGTGCCGCCGGTGAAGTCCAGTGCGTAGTTGAAACCCTTGACGACGATCCCGGCCACCGAGGCGACCAGCAGCAACGCGGCCAGGCCCAGCGAGACCCAGCGCATCTTCATGAAGTCGATGCGGGTGTCGTCGGGGATGAGGGTCAGCGGGAAGATTTTCATATGGGTATCGTTCCCGTCAGATGGCCAGGGACTTGAGCTTCTTGCGGCGCGA
>JAGOWL010000045.1 GCA_018060215.1 Pseudoxanthomonas sp. | reverse complement strand
GCAGTACCGGCTGGGCCACTACCGCGATGCCATCGATTCCTATCGCAAGGTGGTGGCGCTGCGCCCGGACGAGTCGGTGTACTGGGCCACCTTCGGCGGGCTGTTGCAGATGGTGGGCGAGGACGACGCGGCCGAAGTCGCGTTCCGGCGCTCGCTGGCGCTGGAGCCCAACGAGAGCTCGCTCAACAACCTGGGCGTGATCCTGTATCGCAAGGGCGACTATCAGGGGGCCGCCGGGTTGTACCGGCGTGCGGCCGACCTCAATCCCAACGACTTCTACTACCTGGGCAACCTGGGCGATGCGCTGGAGGCCGAGCCGGCCACCGCCGCGCAGGCGCGCCAGGCCTACGCCGATGCGGCCGAACTGGCACAGCGCTTCGTCGATGCCAAACCCGATGATGCCCGCGCGCTGGCAGTGCTGGGCTGGTATCGCGCGCAGCTGGGGCAACGCGATGCGTCCCTGCACCTGCTGCAGCAGGCCGAAGCGCTGGGGCGCGAGCCGGGCGAGGTCGCCATCCTCAAGGCCCAGGCGCTGGCGGTGCTGGGCCTGCACGAACAGGCACGGGCGGCGCTGCAGGCCGCGCGCGCGGCCGGCGTGCCGCAATCAAGGATTGCCAGCCATGCGGTGTTCCGGCGCACCGGCCTGGCATCACCATCGGAGGGCGAAGCGACCGCTCCGGTCCAGGCCCCCGCAGCGGCACCCACCCCAGGAGGATGAAATGGTCATGCAACCGGAGAAGAAGCGGCTTACCTACGAACTTGGCGACGGCACCGTCATCATCGTGGATGTGCAACCCGTGCTCAGCGTCACCACCTTGCCCAAGCCACCGCCGAAAGTCAGGGCGAGGATGGTGGTCGGCGTGGGCGACCATCCCGAAGGCGGACCGCCTCCGCTGGAGCTGGAGTGCACCATCACCCTCCAGCCCCCGCCCGAACAGGCGGCCTGACCGCCCGGCATCGGCCCGCCCGCGCGGGCCGGTGCGGGGCAGTCAGTCGCGATCGAGCGTGGCCAGCGGGAAAAAGTGCCGGTACGGACGTGCCTGGTCGACCACGCAGGCGAAGCTGGGACGCTGCAACAGGCGCTGGCGGTAGGCGCGCAGGCGCCGCCGTGCCAGCGGGATCGGCTGGGTCCAGTCGGAATAGAACAGGAACGGTGCGGCGGCGCAGTCGGCCAGGCTGAATTCCTCGCCCGATGCCCAACTGCGGCCATCTTCCAGGTGCCGTTCCAGCCAGGCATAGGCGGTGTCGAGCATGGCGCGCGCCTCGGCCACGCCGCGCGCGTCACGGTCTGCCGCCGGGCGCAGGGCGTCGAACACGATCTTCTGCTGCGGGGTGGACACGTAGTTGTCGAAGAAGCGGTCGAGCATGCGTACGCCCACCGCCGCCAGCGGGTCGATCGGCATCAGCCGCACCGGACCGGGGCGGCATACGTGCAGGTACTCGATGATCGAGGTCGCCTCGATCACCGTGCGGGTGCCGTCCACCAGTATCGGGAAGCGCTTCATCGGCCACAGCCGGGCCAGCGCCTGCAGGTGGGCCGGGTCTTCCAGGTTGCGGTACTCGAAGGCGGTGTCGTTCTCGTACAGCGCCACCAGCACCTTCTGGCAGTAGGAGGAGAACGGGTGCGCGTAGAGGACCAGGGACATGGGTGGCGGGTCGTGGTTGGAATCCGGGGCGGGGTCAGGCCGCTGCGGCCGGGCCCGGGCACCTGCGGTCAGTGTCCGCCAGGCAATTACGAACCACGCAAAGAAGAGGCATAAGCGGCCAGCTGCGGAAAGAACAGTTCGAAGCCGGCGGCGATCTCCGCTTCGTGCCGGCGCAGGTCCTCCAGGCAGGCGACCAGGCGATCGCCATTGCGTGACAGCCGGGTGGCGATCCGGGTCACGGCCAGGTCCACGCTGTCGCGTTGGCGATACGAGCCCAGCCAGTCGCCGCTGGCCATCAGCGGCGCGATCCGGCGCAGGCGTTCGGGCAGTTCGTCCTGACGTGACAGCAGGTACCGGTAGAACGATGCGGTGAATGCGTCCAGCGGGGTATCGCAGTAGCGCGCCCAGTCGCGGGCCAGGCAGTGGTCGTAGTACACGTCCAGGGCGATGCCGGCGTAGCGCTGGCGACCGTGCGCGAACAGGCGGCGGGCCGCGACCACCTGCGGGTGCTCGTCGGTGTAGCGGTCCACGCGCCGGTGGATCACGATCTCGCGTCGCTCCAGCGCTCCCCAGTCGGCCAGCGCGGCCTGGCCGAAGACGAAGTCGCCCAGCAGTGCGCCGAGCCGGGCTTCGGGCTCCGGGCCGGCCAGGTACAGGTGGGCCAGGTAGTTCAAGGCACCTGGCCCCGGGCCAGTGCTTCCTCGATCGCGGTGAACGCCGAGCCATCGCCCGGCGCGGCGTTGGCCACGCCGGTAGCGAAATAGACCACGCCGGTGCCGGCCTGGCGGTCCAGCCATAGCCCCGAGAGCAGGCCGTAGGCCGAACCGGCGTGGCCCACGCGCGCGATACCATCGCCGAACGGATCGTCGCGGCAGCCGGCCCGCGGCGAGGCCAGGGTCTGCGCGGCCAGGCCGTAACGGCAGAAGAAGCCGGCGCGCGACTGGCCGCTGTCGTCTTCCTCGGCGGTGACGCCGTTGCCATTGGCCAGGGTCCACTGCGGCGCGAACAGTGCATCCACCGATCCGGGCTGCAGCAGGCGCACGCCGTCCAGTTCGCCATCGCCCAGCAGCAGGCGGCCGATCCTGGCCAGGCCGTTGGCCGAGATGCGCAGGCCCCCCTGCGGCGAGAACAGGCCGCCGTTGGCGCCGGGTGTCCACGCGGCCAGGTCGCAGCCGCCGTCGCGCGCGCGCTGCACCGGGCACGCCGGGGGCCGGCCGTGCAGGTCGTCGTTGACCGGTGCGCCGCCGGGGGCTTCGTACAGCACCACCGCGCGGTCGATGGCCGCCTGGCTGCAGGTGGCCCAGCCGAAGCAGGCGTCCAGCGCCAGCGGTTGCAGCACCAGTCGCTGCATCAGGCGGTCGAAGCGCTCGCCGCTGGCGCGCTCCATCAGCGAGGCGACCAGCGGAAAGTTGAGGTTGGTGTAGCGGAAGAACGTGCCCGGCGCGTGCGCCCGGTCCCAGGCGCGCGGGTCGGCCAGCAGCTCGCGCAACTGGCCGTCCAGCGGCACCTGCCAGTAGCCGGCCTCGTCGGTCAGCGAGGAGGTGTGCGACAGCAGCATCCGCAGGGTGATGGCGGTGTCGGGGAAAGCGGGGTTGCGCAGCTCCCAGCCCAGTGCCGTGGATACGTCCGCCTCCAGGTCCAGTGCGCCGGCCTCGACCAGGCGCATCACGCCGATGGCCACCACCAGCTTGGAGATCGAGGCCACGCGCACCGGGTCGTCGGCGCTGACCGGGCGGGCGGCGGCCACGTCGGCCAGTCCGGCCGCAGCGGTGGCGGTGATCGCCTGGCGGTCGAAGGCCACCCGCACCTGCGCCACCGGCCCGGCGGCGGACGCCAGCGGTGCAAGGCCGGCCAGGACGAGCAGGAGGGCCGGTGCGGCCAGGCGGCGGGAGGTCAGCGGGGCCATGGGCGCGTTTCCGGTTCGATCCGGCTCGAAGCATGCCGGTGCAACGCGCTGGCGGCCAGTGGCGCCGGCCGCGATACCGGCCGCGACCCGCTCGGGTCGTTGCCCGGATCCGCGGGGACGGGGCCGTGCCGGTTGCTCCATACGGGGCGGAAGGGGCGGATCGGGGTCGCAGCACTTAAACTGCACGATTGCGCCGGTGGCAGCGACGCCGGTGATTTTTTCCGCATTCCAGGAGGCGCGTCGTGGTCATCCATCCCAAAGTCCGAGGCTTCATCTGCACCACCGCCCACCCCGTGGGCTGCGCGAAGAACGTGCTCGACCAGATCCAGCACGTGCAGGCGCAGGGCGTGCGCAGCGATGGCCCCAGGCGGGTGCTGGTGATCGGCTCGTCCACCGGCTACGGCCTGGCCGCGCGCATCACCGCCGCCTTCGGCTACGGTGCCGCCACCCTGGGGGTGTTCTTCGAAAAGCCGGGCACGGAGAAGAAGACCGGCAACGCCGGCTGGTACAACTCGGCCGCCTTCGACCGCTACGCCAAGGAGGCCGGCCTGTGGAGCCGTTCGATCAACGGTGACGCGTTCTCCAATGAAGTGCGCGCCAAGGCGATTGAACTGGCGCGCGAGATGGGCGGCCCGATCGACCTGGTGGTGTATTCGCTGGCCTCGCCGGTGCGGCGCCTGCCCGACACCGGCGAACTCAAGCGCTCGGCGCTCAAGCCGATCGGCCAGCCCTACCAGGCCACCGCGGTGGACACCAACCGCGACCAGATCATCCAGGCCACGGTCGAGCCGGCCACCGAGGAGGAGATCGCCGACACCATCACCGTGATGGGTGGCCAGGACTGGGAGCTGTGGATCGACGCGCTGTCGAAAGCGGGCGTGCTGGCCGCCGACGCCAAGACCGTGGCCTTCAGCTACATCGGCACCGAGATCACCTGGCCGATCTACTGGCACGGTGCGCTGGGCAAGGCCAAGGAAGACCTGGACCGCGCCGCGCACGCGATCGATGCGGCGCTCAAGCCCGGCGGTGGCCAGGCCAACGTGGCCGTGCTCAAGTCGGTGGTCACCCAGGCCAGTGCCGCGATCCCGGTGATGCCGCTGTACATCGCCATCGTCTACCGGATCATGAAGGAGAAGGGGCTGCACGAGGGCACCATCGAGCAGCTCGAACGCACTTTCGGCGAGCACCTGTACGCGGCCCATCCGCCGCCGGCCGACGACAGCAACCGCCTGCGCCTGGACGACCGCGAACTGCGCGACGACGTGCAGCAGGCCTGCCGCGCGCTGTGGCCGACGGTGACCAGCGAGAACCTGTTCGAGCTGACCGACTACGCCAGCTACAAGCATGACTTCCTCAGCCTGTTCGGCTTCGAGCGCGACGACGTGGACTACGACGCCGAGGTCGATCCGGTCACCCCGTTCGACGTGGTCGACCTGACCGGCGAGTAGGCCGGCACGACGCCGTGCGGGCGCCACCGGTCCGCAGCTGGCGCCGGTGGCGGCGTCCATGGGCGCTGAACGGGCCGGGGGATGGCGCCGTCGGTGCGGGAACTTGCGTCATCGGCGAGGGTCACTTCCGGTTCCGGCAACGCATCGCATCGTTCCAGCTTGACCAGCCTGAGCAAACTTCCGTGGCGTGATGAGCTGCTGCCGCGTGCGGCGGCGGCCGCTGGCGCGGTGTTGATGCTGGCATTGGCCTGGCATCTGGCCGGTGGGCTTTCGCGCGTCCAGGTGGACGCCGGTGCCCAGCCACAGCGCATGCGGGTGGGCTTTGTCACCCGCCCGGCCGATCCGGTCGTGCCGCCGCCGGTCAGCTTGCCGCCGGCCCAGGCATCGGTTCCCGGCGGGAGGACGCCGGCCTTGCCCGCGCCTTCCGATGCGCAGGCGCTGCCGCCGGCGACAACGGCGGTGGTCGCGACACCGGCGGCGCCCGGTGCGCCGGGGCTGTTCGACGAAGACGGCCGCCCGCGTCTGCCGGACGGACGCTCCGATCGCTGGAACCGGCCCGCGGCCGCGGTGCCGGGCAGCACCAGCGCCGGGTCCGCCGACACTGAAGCCCGGCGCCGGCTGCTGGAGCGGCGCAATCCGGTCCAGGTCCAGGGCACCCGCTTCGCCGGGACCTGGCGGACCGACGGCGACGCGGCCGACGTGGTGGCGCAGGAAATCATCCGGGCGCAGAACAAGATCGCCGAGTTCCTGTTCGGCAAGGAGATCGAACATGCGCGCGCGCGGCCCTCGCCGCAGGTGCGGTTCCATCCGGGCCGCCACGAACGCGGTGCCGACCTGGGCAGCGAGGCCACCGGTGACGCCTACAAGGCCGCGCCGATCAGCTACGAACCGGCCCCGGGCCTGGACGGCCAGGCCAGCCGTCGCATCCGCGAACAGGTGGCCGCGCTGGAGACGGCCTATGCAGGCTGCGACCGTGCGCGCCTGCGCGCGCTGATGCAGCCGCTGCTGCTGCACCTGGACGAGCTGCAGAAGGCCGAGACCGCCCATGCCCGTGGCGCCGACCCGGTGCATGCCCAGCACCGGCTGCCCAACGTCGCCAACAACGCCTGGGACATGGCCCGGCGCGCGCTGTGGTACGCCGATTCGAAAATGGCCGGCTGCGGCGGGTGAATGCCGCGCCGCTGCGCCGGGTTCAGGCCGCTTCGATGAAGTACGGCTCGACCGTACCCTTGACCTTGATCGTCATCGGATTGCCGCGGCGGTCGCGCGAGCGCCCCACCTGGACCCGGATCCAGCCCTCGCTGACCGAGTATTCCTCGACGTTGTCGCGTTCCTGGCCGTTGAAGCGGATGCCGACGCCGCGGTCGAGCAGGGCCGCGTCGTGATACGGGCTGGCCGGGTCCATGGACAGGCGGTCGGGAAGGGTGTCGGTCATGGCAGGATCCTGGATTCGGGCCGGCGGCGCCGACGGATGCACAAGGATACCGCCGCCACCGCGGTGCCGGCCAACACGCCGGAGCCGGGCACGCGGCGGCGCGCGCGCCTGCATACGCGCCGCAGGCCGGCGCGTATGATGCGATGCCCCCGTTCACCCGCCGGTGCCGGCCCGCCGAATGCCGGCCCGCACGGGCGCCACTGGATACCCCATGGCCCTCAAGTCCACCGTGGTCCGCGCCGAGTTGCAGCTCAGCGACATGGATCGGCACTACTACGCCACCCATCCGCTGACCCTGGCCCAGCATCCCTCGGAGACCGACGAGCGGCTGCTGGTGCGGCTGCTGGCATTCGCGCTGTACGCGCACGAGCGCCTGGAGTTCGGCCGCGGCCTGAGCACCGACGAGGATCCGGACCTGTGGCAGCGCGACTACAGCGGCCAGGTCGAGCGCTGGATCGAGGTCGGGCAGCCGGACGAGTCGCGCATCCGCAAGGCCTGCGGGCGCGCGCGCGAAGTGGTGGTGCTCAACTACGGCGGTCGTGCGGCCGACCTGTGGTGGGAGAAGAACGCCACCGCGCTGGCGCGTCACGCCAACCTGGTGGTGCTGGACCTGCCAGCCGACCAGCTCCAGGCCCTGGTCGCGCTGCGCGCAGGCGGCTTGCGCCTGACGGTGATGATCCAGGATGGCGAGGTGAGGCTGCTCCAGGCCGACGGCAGCGAAACGGTGCTGCAGCCGGTGACGCGCATGGGCGCCCAGGCCGCCTGAGCGCGCATGGACGGCGGGCGCTACGACGCGATCGTGATCGGTGCCGGTGCCGCCGGGCTGATGTGCGCGCTCACCGCCGGCGGTCGCGGCCTGCGCGTGCTGGTGGTCGAGCACGCCAACAAGGTCGGCAAGAAGATCCTGATGTCCGGGGGCGGCCGCTGCAACTTCACCAACACCGGAACCGGTCCGGCCAACTACCTGTCGGCCAACCCGCACTTCTGCAAGTCGGCACTGGCCCGCTACACGCCCGCGCATTTCATCGAAATGGTCGACCGGCACCGCATCGGCTGGCACGAGAAGACCCTGGGCCAGCTGTTCTGCGACGTGTCATCCAAACTGATCGTGAAGATGCTGCTGGACGAATGCGCCGCGACAGGGGTGGAGGTACGCACCCACTGCACGATCGAGCGGGTCGGACGCGGCGACGATGGCGCGTTCGAACTGCGCACCCCCCAGGGCCGGTTCGCCGCGCCGGCGCTGGTGGTGGCCAGCGGCGGGCTGTCGATCCCCAGCCTGGGGGCCAGCGGCTTCGGCTACGAACTGGCGCGCCGCTTCGGCCATGCGCTGCGGCCCACCCGCGCCGGGCTGGTGCCGTTGACCCTGAGCGGCAGCCACCAGCAGCGCCTGGCCGACCTGTCCGGGGTGTCGCTGGAGGTGGAGGCACGATGCAACGGCCACAGCTTCCGCGAGGCGCTGCTGTTCACCCATCGCGGCGTGAGTGGCCCGGCGATCCTGCAGATTTCCTCGTACTGGCAGCCCGGTGACGAGCTGCGCCTGGACCTGCTGCCCGGCCGCGATGCGCACGACTGGTTGTGCGCGCAGCGCAGGCAGCGCCCGGATGCGGAACTGAAGACGGTGCTGGCCGAGGTGCTGCCGCGCCGCTTCGCCCAGCGCCTGTGCGAGCGGTGGCTGCCGAACCGGCCGATGCGCCAGTACGACCCGCCGCAGCTGCGCCAGGCCGCCGCGCTGCTGGCCGACTGGCCGCTGGTGGCCAGTGGCACCGAGGGCTACCGCACCGCCGAGGTCACCCTGGGCGGGGTGGATACCGAGGGTGTGTCGTCCAGCACGATGCAGTCGCGCCACGTGCCGGGCCTGTACTTCATCGGCGAGGTGCTGGACGTGACCGGCTGGCTGGGCGGCTACAACTTCCAGTGGGCCTGGGCCTCGGGCCACGCCGCCGGCACCGCGCTGGCGGCCTGAAGCGGACGCCGGAACGGGCGCTGGCGCGTCGGCCGCGGTCGCGATCATGCCGCGGTCCGGATCGGCCGCCGGCGCACATCGCCGGACATCGGTGTCCGGTCGGCGCATCGGCGGTTTCGTCGCATGCCCGCTTCCCCTCCGCCGGTACGCGGCTATGCTCCGCGGCAACCCAAGCCATGGATATCCACGTGTCCTCCAGCCTTTTCCTCATCCTGCGCATCCTGTTCGCCTGGGCGGTCGCGATCCTGCTGGCCGGCATCGTCTGGTCGGTCCTGTTCGGCGGGCCCCAGGCCCTGTTCTGGCTGCTGGCCTGGGGTGCGATCGCGCTGGCCCTGGTCGGCGCGGTCACCCACCTGCGCCGGGTGCGCCTGGCCGCCGGCCGACTGGATGCGGCGGTGCTGAGCAACCACCAGCAGCGCCGGATCGAACTGCCGCTCGATGCCGGCGCCGCGTTCGACCTGATCGAGGCGGCGGTGCGCGAACTGCCGCGGGTGGAGGACATCGAGGCTTCGCGCGGCAGCCTGCAGGTGAGGGCCAAGGTGCGCCGCAGCGATCCGTTCGGTGGCCCCCAGCCCTCGCGCTGGAACCTGCTGGCGCGCTTTGCCATCACCCGCGACCGGGTGCTGGCCACGGTGCTGCCCGGTGAAGGCACCAGCAGCGCGACCGTGCTGTGCGAACCGGACGCGCCGCACTGGGTGGACCTGTTCGCGCTGGACGAAGGCACCAGCTACGAGAACGCCGAGGCGTTGCAACGCTCGGTCAGCCGCCGGGTGGCCGAGCAGCGCCGCGACGAGCAGGCCCAGGCCGAACGCAGCGCCACCGACAACGCCCTGACCGTGGCCCGGTTGAACCTGCTGCAGGCCCAGGTCGAGCCGCATTTCCTCTACAACACCCTGGCCAATGCCCAGGTGCTGGCACGCACCGACCCGCCGCGTGCTGACCAGATGCTTGGCCACCTGATCCAGTACCTGCGCCATTCGCTGCCACGCGAGCACGGCAGCCTGTCCACCCTGGGCGAAGAGCTCGAGCGCGCCGGTGCCTACCTGGAGATCCTGAAGATCCGCATGGGCGCACGCCTGGAGCTGAAGGTCGAGGTGCCCGAGGAACTGAAGGCGCTGCAACTGCCATCGATGATGCTGCAGACCCTGGTCGAGAACGCGATCAAGCACGGCCTGGAGCCCAAGCCCGGTGGCGGCACGGTGTGGATCCTGGCGCGTTGCATCGACGACCACGCCACCGTGACCGTGGCCGACGATGGCCAGGGATTTGGCAGTGCCACCGGCGGCACCGGCATCGGCCTGAAGAACCTGCGCGAACGGTTGCAGCTGACCTATGGCGGGCGCGCCAGCTTCGCGCTCGTCTCCAACTTCCCCAGTGGCGTGGCGGCGACGCTGACCCTGCCCCTGCCGGCGGCGCCGTCGCCGGCCGCCGCGGGCCTGCCAGCGGAGCACGCGCATGGTTGAGTGCGTCATCGCCGAAGACGAGGAACTGCTGCGTACTGCGCTGGCGCAGCAGCTGGGCCAGGCCTGGCCGGAGCTGCGGGTGGTCGCCCAGTGCGAGGATGGGGCCAGCGCGCTGGAGGCCATCGCCGAATGCCGGCCGGACGTGGCCTTCCTGGACATCCGCATGCCCGGCCTGACCGGGATCGAGGTCGCCGCCGCACTGGCCCAGGTCAGCCCGTGGACCCAGGTGGTGTTCGTCACCGCCTACGACCAGTATGCGATCGATGCGTTCGAGCAGGGCGCGGTCGACTACCTGCTCAAGCCGGTGGCCGCCGACCGCCTGCAGGCCACCGTGCAGCGGCTGCAGGCACGCGCGGCCGGCGGCCGCCCGGACCCGGCCGCCCTGGATGCGCTGCTGCAGCAGCTGGCACGGCGCCCGGTGGAAACGGCGCCGACGCCACCGCTGGCCTGGATCACCGCCAGCAGCGGCCGCGAAACCCGGCTGATCATGCTCGACGACGTGGCCTACTTCCGCGCCGACAGCAAATACACGGTGGTGGTGACCGCCGAGGGCGAGTCGCTGCTGCGCACGCCGCTCAAGGAACTGCTGGCGGTGCTTGATCCGCGCCAGTTCCGCCAGGTCCACCGCTCGGTCATCGTCAACCTCAAGGCGGTGGCCTCGGTGGTGCGCGATGACAGTGGCAAGGGCGAGCTGCGGCTCAGGGGCGGCGACGCGACCTTGCCGGTCAGCGCCCCCTACATGGCCCTGTTCCGGGGGATGTGAGCGCGGCCGGCGCTGATCAGGCCGGGCCGGCCTCGGCGCCACCGCGCTGCAGCGGATCGGGCAGTGGCTGGCCGGCGTCGACGAAACCCAGGGACACCGAATTCAGGCAGTGGCGCTCGCCGGTCGGTGGAGGGCCGTCGGGAAAGACATGGCCCAGGTGGCTGTCGCAGCGCGCGCACACGATCTCGATGCGGAACATGCCGTGGCTGGCATCGCGGATGCGGCCGATGTGGGCCGGGTCGTACGGTTCGAAGAAGCTGGGCCAGCCGGTGCCGGACTCGAACTTGGCGCTGGAGCGGAACAGCGGCAGCCCGCACAGGCGGCAGCAGTAGACGCCATCGCGCTTGTTGTCCAGGAATGCGCCGCAGAACGGCGCCTCGGTGCCGTGCTGGAGCAGCACCCGGCGTTCGTCGGCCGACAGGCCGGCGATCCGCGCGTCACGTTGCGCGGGCAGCGGCGGGGCGAGGTCGAACCGGGTCATCGTGGGTGCGGCCGCGGTGGCGGTTCAGCGCGTGGCGTGGGCGGTGGTCGGGCCGGGCAGTTCGCGCCGCACCCAGGTGTCGATCATGTGCTTCTCGTGCCGCAGCGGGTCGGAGCTGTTGATGGTCGGCGGCGTGCTGTGCAGGTAGTTCATGTCCGACAGCCGGTACTGTCCTTCGGACACCAGCTGGCCGTCCTGCCCGGTGATGCGCACGTCCAGGTTCATCCGCGGCGGATAGATGTCTCGCATCATGCGCACGTGCTGCATGTCCGGCATCAGCCAGGGCTCGAAGCTGCCGGCACGCTGGATGTCGGTGATGGTGATGTCCATGTGCTGGCCTTCGGGCAGGCGCGCGGCGGCGCTTTTCTGCAGGTGTTCGGCCAGGGTCACGACCCAGTTGCCACGCGCGGCCTCCCAGCGGTTGCGGCTCTGGCGCAGTTCGGTGAACTCCGCCGGGTCGGTCCAGCGGACCTGGACCGGGCCATCGCCGGGAAGCTCGCGTGGCACCGACGCGTCGGTGACCAGCGGCGGACGCGCCTGGGCGCCGGGTGCGGCGGCCAGGACGGCAATCAGGATCAGCGGCAGGATCGGTCGCATGGCGGGGCTCCGTACATGTATGGCCCTGATTCTGCGCTGCCACCGGTGGGGGTGGAAGGCATGCAAACGCCGCCGTTGGCACCGCTTCAGGTCGATCATTCCAGTACTGCAACACCCGGTCGCCAGCGATGGAGGCGCGGGGGTGGTGTTGTGCGCGATAGAATTCCCGCCCGAACCCCCGCGGTGCTTCCCCCATGTCCGCTCCCGCACAGGCCACGGTCCGTACCGCCGGCCTGGCCGTCGTCGTTGCCCTGGCCATCGTCTACGTGGTCTGGGGTTCGACCTATCTGGCGATCCGCCTGGCCCTGGAGGGCGGGTGGCCGCCGCTGATGGGCGTGTCCGGCACCCGCTTCGTGCTGGCCGGCGGGGTGATGTACGCGGTCCTGCGCTGGCGCGGGGTGGCCGCGCCCAGTGCGGCGCAGTGGCGCAACCTGGCGGTGATGGGCGCGCTGCTGCTGGGCCTGGGCAACGGCTGTGTGGTACTGGCCCAGCAGCACGTCTCCTCCGGCCTGGCCGCCATCGCGGTGGCCTCGATGCCGTTGTGGATGGGGGTGTTCGGCATGCTGGCGGGGCTGCGCCCGAGCCGGGTGGAATGGCTGGGCATCGCCATCGGTTTTGCCGGCGTGCTCTGGCTCAATGCCGGCAGCAGCCTCACCGCCAGCCCGTTCGGGCTGGTGATGCTGCTGCTGGCGCCGGTGGCCTGGGCCTATGGCTCGATCTGGTCGCGCGGGCGCGACCTGCCATCGCCGTTCATGACCGCCGCCGCGCAGATGCTGTGCGGCGGGGTGCTGCTGGTGGCCATGGGCCTGCTGCGCGGCGAAAGCTTCGCGGCGATGCCGACCCTGCGCGGCAGCCTGGCGGTGCTGTACCTGGCCGTGTTCGGCTCGATCATCGCCTTCAGCGCCTTCGTCTGGCTGCTGCACCACGTGCGCCCGACCCTGGTCAGCAGCTATGCCTACGTCAATCCGGTGATCGCCGTGGCCCTGGGGGCCTGGCTGGCCGGCGAACGCTTCAGCGGCCACGACCTGGGCGCGATGGCGGTGATCCTGGCCGGCGTGATCACCATCACCGTGGCCAAGGTGCTGCGCCGATGAACGACGTGAACGCGAACCTGGCCACGCCGCGTGAGGCGGCCATCGACCGTCGCGGCCTGCTTGCCGCCGCCACCGCCTTCACCATCTGGGGCGTGTTCCCGGCCTACTGGCACCTGCTCAAGGCGGTGCCGTCGATGCAGATCATGGCCCACCGGGTGGTCTGGAGCGCGGTGCTGGTGGTGGGCTGGCTGCTCTGGCGCCAGGGCTGGGACTGGTGGCGCACGATCGCCGCACGGCCACGCATGCTGGCCGCGCTGGCCCTGAGCGGGGCGGTGATCGCGTTCAACTGGGGCCTGTACATCTGGGCGGTCAATGCCGGCCACGTGGTCGAGACCAGCCTGGGCTATTTCATCAATCCGCTGGTCACCGTGGCCCTGGGCGTGGTGGTGTTGCGCGAACGCCTGCGCCGGCCGCAGTGGATCGCGGTGGCCTGCGCGGCCGCCGGCGTGGCCTGGCTGACCTGGAGCGCCGGCTCGCCGCCGTGGATCGCCCTGGGCCTGGCCGGTTCGTTCGCCCTGTACGGGCTGGTGCGCAAGCTGGTGCCGGTCGACGCGGTGGCCGGGCTCGGGGTGGAAAGTCTTTTCATGTTCCTGCCGGCGCTGGCCTACGTGCTGTGGGCCGAGGCCGGCCACGGTGGTGGCTTCATCGGCGGCTGGAGCCTGGGCACGCAGCTGCTGCTGGTGTTCAGCGGCGTGGTTTCGGCGGTGCCGCTGGTGGCCTTCGCCTATGGCGTGCGCCGGATCCCGCTGTCGGTGGTCGGCCTGCTGCAGTACATCGGCCCGACCCTGCAGCTGCTGCTGGGGGTATGGTTCTTCCGCGAACCGTTCACCGCCGTGCACGCGCTGGGCTTCGGCGCGATCTGGCTGGGCCTGGCGATCTTCGCCGGTGAAGGCCTGTGGCGCGGGCGGCGCAGGGCGCCCTAGCCCGCGGCGGGTGACGCCGGGCCGGGCGCATGGCATCGTCCGCACCGATGCCCCGAAGGTGCCGCTGATGCCGATCAATCGCAGTTTCCTGCTGGTGTTCGCCCTGGTCGCGTCCGCGGCGCTGCCACCGGCCCGGGCCGACGAACCGCGTCCACGCGCGCGCGAGGCCGGGGTGGTGATCGGCACGATGGCACCGGGGCCGCGCAACGCGATCACCGACGTGGACGGGGTCGGCGTCGGCCATGCCACCCTGGTCGAAGGCACGCGCCTGCATACCGGCGTCACCGCGATCGTGCCGCATCCGGGCAACCTGTACCGGCAGCGGGTGCCGGCGGCGATCGTGGTCGGCAACGGCTACGGCAAGCTGGCCGGGATCACCCAGGTGCGGGAGCTGGGCGAACTGGAGACGCCGGTCCTGCTGACCGGCACCCTGAGCACCTGGAAGGTCGCCGACGCGGCCGTGGACTGGCTGTTGCGACAGCCGGGCATGGACAACGTGCGCTCGATCAACCCGGTGGTCGGCGAGACCAACGACGGCTACCTCAGCGACATCCGCGCCCGGCCGCTGACCCCGGCGCTGGTGGAGCAGGCGTTGACCACGCTCTCGCATGGCGAGGTGGAAGAAGGCGGCGTCGGCGCCGGCGCCGGCACGGTCGCGTTCGGCTGGAAGGGCGGCATCGGCACCAGTTCGCGCAGGCTTGTGGCGGGCGAAGGTGGATACACGATCGGCGTGCTGGTGCAGAGCAACTTCGGCGGCCAGCTGACCATCGCCGGGGTGCC
>JAGOWL010000044.1:13017-14573 GCA_018060215.1 Pseudoxanthomonas sp. | reverse complement strand
CATGAAGACTTACATCGCCAAGTCCGAGACCGTCCAGCGCGACTGGTATCTCGTCGACGCCTCCGGCAAGACCCTCGGCCGCCTGGCCGCCGAGCTGGCCCATCGCCTCCGCGGCAAGCACAAGCCCGTCTACACCCCGCACGTCGACACCGGCGACTACCTGGTGGTGGTCAATGCCGAGAAGATCGCGGTGACCGGCAAGAAGCTGCAGGACAAGATGTACCACCGTTTCACCGGCTACATCGGCAACCTCAAGAGCGAGACCCTGGGCCAGGCGCTGGAGCGCCATCCCGAGCGCGTGCTCGAGATCGCGGTCAAGGGCATGCTGCCGAAGGGTCCGCTGGGCCGTGCGATGTACCGCAAGCTCAAGGTCTATTCCGGTTCCGAACACCCGCACGCGGCGCAGCAGCCGCAGCCGCTGGACATCTAAGGCACAACGATGGCTACCACTCAGAATTACGGCACCGGCCGTCGCAAGTCCTCCACCGCCCGCGTGTTCCTGCGCAAGGGCAGCGGCAACATCACCGTCAACGACCGTCCGCTGGACGAGTTCTTCGGCCGCGAGACCGCGCGCATGATCGTGCGCCAGCCGCTGGAACTGACCCAGAGCAGCGACAAGTTCGACATCTTCGTCACCGCCAGCGGCGGCGGCACCACCGGCCAGGCCGGTGCGATCCGTCTGGGCATCGCCCGCGCCCTGGTCGAGTACGACGAGTCGCTCAAGAGCGACCTGCGCAAGGCCGGGTTCATGACCCGCGACGCGCGCGAGGTCGAGCGCAAGAAGGTCGGCCTGCACAAGGCCCGTCGCGCCACCCAGTTCTCCAAGCGCTGATGCGCCTGGTGGCCCGCATCGCCCCTGGGCGTTGCGGGCGCGGCGGACCGGGCCCGTGCCCGGCTTCGTCCAGGCGGTGGGATGCGCCGGCAGGATGCATCCCTCCGCGGCCGGGACTATAATTCCGGCACAGTTTCCACAGCCCCGTCGCCAAGCGGTAAGGCACCTGACTCTGACTCAGGCATTCGGAGGTTCGAATCCTTCCGGGGCTGCCAATCCAGGAAAAACCCGGTCGAAAGGCCGGGTTTTTTCGTTTCCGCGACCGTGCTCACGGTTCCTCGCCAGGCTTGGCACGGTAGTTGCGTCTGTTACGGCAATTACGGATTTCCGCCCTGCCCCCGATGCCCGATCTGACCCAAGCCGCGATTCCCCGCGGATTCCGCTTTGTCCGCCAGGGTGCGGCGATGCGCCTGCTCGGATTCAGTTCCGGGTCGCTGGCGCTGGCCGCATCCTTGCACGCCACCGGCAGCCTGGGCACGTGGTGGCCGCTGCTGCTGGCCACCGCGCTGGGCTGGCCGTGGCTGGCCTGGCGGCTGACCGAAGGCAAGCCGGCCCCGCTGAAGCTGGAACGACGCAACCTGCTGGTCGACGGGCTCATTGCCGGCATGTGGATCGGGATCATCGGCCTGGACCTGATGCCTTCGACGATGCTGGTGTCGGCACTGGTGATGGACCGCACCATGATCGGAGGCTGGCGCATGATGTGGGCCACGCTGCTGGCCAT
>JAGOWL010000044.1:0-12917 GCA_018060215.1 Pseudoxanthomonas sp. | reverse complement strand
GCGGCCAGCGGCCCGTGCAGGACCGGGATCTGCATCAGCCAGGGCGCGGCCATGGTCAGCAGGCCGGCCGCCAGGATCACCCCGCCCAGGGCGACACGCAGGCGGGGGCGCTGCAGCCAGCGATGCATGCGCGCGCCCGACCAGGTCAGTGGCAGCATCACCGGCAGGGTGGCCAGGCCGAAGGCGGCCATCACCAGGGCGCCGCCCAGGGCACTGGCCTGCAGCCAGGCCACGGTCAGCAGGCCCAGGCTGAGGCCGCAGGGCATCCAGCCCCAGAGCGCGCCCAGCGCGATCCGGCGCCAGGCGGTGTTGGCCGGCAGCACGTGCCGGTGCAGGGGCTGCAGCCAGCGCCAGGCGCGTACGCCGGGTCCGGCCAGCACGTCCAGGCGGCCGCCGCGATCGAGCAGGCGCAAGGCGACCAGGACCAGGGCCAGCCCGGCGGCCATGCGCAGGCCCACCGCCAGTGCGTCGATCCGCGCCACCCGCAGGAAGGCGCCGCCGATCCCGCCGGCCAGGGCGCCGGCGATCACGTAACCACCGACCCGGCCAAGATTGGCCTGCCAGGCCACCCCCAGCGGGCGGCTGCGCGGGGCCATGGCCGGGAAGCTGGCGGCGATGCCGCCGCACATCACCGCGCAGTGCATGCCGCCGAGCAGGCCGGCAAGGGCGGCGGCCAGCAGCACCGGCAGGTCCAGCGGCATCTCAGGCGTCCGGCCCGGGCGGCGAGGCCGGCACCGCCGGGCGGGCCGGCGGCAAGGGACGATCGTCGTCTTCCAGGATGTCCAGTGCCGGGGTGTCCAGGTCGTCGAACTGGCCGCGCTTGACCGCCCAGACGAAGGCCCCCACGGCAAGCACCAGCAGCCCCAGGCTCAACGGGATCAGCATCAGCAGGATGTTCAAGGATGCGCCTCCACGGCGACGGGAGCGGTGGCTCCGGGGGATGAGTCGATGCCGCCGCCCGCGGCCAGGCGCAGCGCGTTGAGGGTGACCAGCAGCGAGGAGGCGGCCATGCCCAGCGCGGCCAGCCAGGGCGTGACCAGGCCGGCGGCGGCCAGCGGCAGGGCCAGCAGATTGTAGATCGCCGCCCAGGCCAGGTTCTGGCGGATGACGCGGTCGGTGCGCCGCGCCAGCGCCAGCGCGGCGGGGATCCGCTGCAGGCCCGGGCCGGTGGTGACCAGGTCGGCGGCGCGGTGGGCCAGCGAGGCGCCGCTGCCCAGGGCGATGGACACGTCCGCCCCGGCCAGCACCGGTGCATCGTTGAGGCCGTCGCCGACCATCGCCACGATCCGGCCCTTCGCCTGCAGGCCATGCACCAGCGCCAGCTTGTCTTCCGGCGACTGCCGCGCATGCAGCTGGTCCAGGCCCAGTGCCTGGCCCATGCGGCGCACTGCGGCCTCGCCGTCGCCACTGGCCAGGTGCAACGCCAGGCCCAGGCCGCGCAGCTCGTGCAGCGCCTGCGCGGCATCGGCGCGCGGCCGTTCCTCCAGCACGAACCGGGCCCGGGCGCACTGTCCATCGCCCAGCCACAGCGCGCCATCGTCGGCGGCGCCGGCGGCAAAGTCGGCACGGCCCAGGCGCCAGGCCTGGCCGTCGACCACGCCCTGCACCCCGCGCCCGGGCACGGCCTGGACCTGCTGTGCCGGGACGGCGGGCAGGTCGCCGGCAGTGAAGGCGGTGGCCAGCGGATGGCCGCTGTCGCGCTCCAGTGCGGCGGCGATGCGCAGCGCCTGTTCGCGGTCGAGGCCGTCGAACACCTCCACCGTGGCCAGCACCGGCCGGCCGTCGCTGAGGGTGCCGGTCTTGTCGAACACGATGTCCGTGGCGCGGGCCAGGCTGTCCAGCGCGTCCGGACGCAGTGCCAGCAGGCCGATCCTGGCCAGTGCGCCATGCGCGGCCGCCAGCGCGGCCGGCACCGCCAGCGACAGCGCGCAGGGGCAGCTGATCACCAGCAGGGCCAGGGTGACTTCCAGCGCGCGCGCAGGTTCGTGCTGCCACCACCAGGCAAACACCGCCGCGGCCACCGGCAGCAGCAGCAGCACGAAGCGGCTGCCGATGCGGTCGGCGGTGCGCGCCAGTGCGGGACGGTGGGCCTGGGCCTGTTCGACCAGCCGTGCCAGCTGCGAGATGCGGGTAGCCGCGCCGGTACAGGTCACCTGCAGCCGCGCCGGGCGCTCGCGGCAGACCGTGCCGGCGTAGACCGGGTCGCCGGCGAGCTTGCGCACCGGCGCCGATTCACCGGTCAGCAGCGCTTCTTCGAACCAGGCCTCGGCATCGAGCAGGGTGCCGTCGGCCGGCACCGACTCGCCGGCGGCCACGCAGGCCAGGTCGCCGGCCTGCAGCGCGGCCAGCGGCACGGTTTCGCGGCTGCCATCGGCCCGTTCGCGGGTGGCGAAGGCCGGGCGGGCGCGCGCCAGCGCATCGACCTGGGCGCTGGCTACGGCGCGCGCGCGCTGTTCAAGCATGCGCGCGGCCAGCAGCAGGAACACGAACATCACCGCCGCGTCGTACCACACGTGTTCGCCGCCGCGGATGGTTTCCCACAGGCTGGCGAAGTAGGCCAGCAGGACCGAGCTTGAGATCAGCACGTCCATGCCCAGGCGGCGTTCGCGCAGTTCGCGCATCGCCCCGGACAGGAACGGCCAGCCCGAGTAGAACACCACCGGGGTGCTCAGCAGGAAGGTCAGCCAGCGGAAGAAGTCGCGCGTGGCCACCGGCATGGTGCTGTCGAAATCCAGGTACAGCGCCTCGGCCAGCATCATCGCCTGCAGCGTGCCCAGCCCGGCGACGCCCAGCCGCAGCAGCCAGCGGCGGCGCTCGCGGGTGCGTTCGCGCTCGGCTTCCACGCTGCCGGCCAGGTAGGGCCGGTAGCCGAGCATGGCCAGTCGCTGCAGGGGCGCCGACAGTGCCGTGCGCGCCGGGTCCCAGCTGATGTGGATGCGGCCGGTCACCGCGTTGGCGCCGCAGTCCAGCACGCCCGGTTCACGGCGCAGGGCGCGGTCGATCAGCCAGGCGCAGGCCGCGCAGCGCATGCCATCGGTGAGCAGGGTGATTTCGCGTCCGCCTTCGACCGGGCGGCTGTGCTCGGCCTGCACGTCGGCGCGGTCCCAGACGGCCAGGTCGGGCAGCTCGTCGCCGACCCGGGTGCCACCGGCGCTGCGCAGGCGGTAGTAGCCCTCGAGTTCGGCACCGGCGATCCATTCGGCCGCGGCGGCGCAGCCATGGCAGCAGTACGCCTGAACAACCCCGTCCCGTGCCTGCAGCACCGGTGGCGTGGCCAGCGGCTCGCCGCAGTGGTGGCAGGTGCCCGTGGTGGCGGTGGAAGGGTCGCGCGAGGCCGGTTCGGCGATCATCGCCTCAGTTGCTGCCGCCGCCCAGGGTGGGCGCCAGGCGCGCGGCGTGCTGCTGCCTGGGCAGGCGTCCCTGCAGGCGCCAGCCGCCATCGGCCGGGCGCAACTGCACCACCCAGTCGTGATCCGGGTCCACCGCCTGTTCGATGCGCCAGCCCTGGCCCTGCGCCGGCAGTTCCAGCGCCAGGTCCTCGGCGCGGCGGGTCGGGTGCTCCAGGGTCAACTGCAGTGGTGCGTCCAGGCGGAACTGGCCGGTGGCCGGCAGCACTTCCACGATTCCGTCCTCCACCCGCAACACCGCGCTCAGGCCAAGCTTGAGTGCGGCCTGGTCCGGCGCCAGGTCGGTGGTCTGGATCTGCGACACGCGTCGCACCGGGTCGGACACCGCATCGCTGCCACCGGCGCTGGAGGCGATCACCACCAGGCCCACGCCCGCCACGATCGACAGCAGGGGCAGGCCGATCACCAGCCACATCACCGGATTCTTGCGCCAGATGGAAACGGGGGTGTCGGGGCTTGTGGGGTCGTTCATTGCCTGGGTCCGAAGAAACTGCTCTTGATCACGCGCCGCTCACGTCCGTCCTCGCTTTCGACCACGAAGCTCACCTCGCGGCGGCCACCGATCCCGTCGCTGGCGATCACGCTCAGGGTCACCGGCAGCACCTGCTCGGGCCCGGCCTCGACCAGTTCATTGCCGGCCAGCCGCAAACCGCTGCCCTCCTGCTCCAGGCTGATGCGGAAGCGCCGGGTTTCCTGGCTCTTGTTGATCAGCTTGAGGGTGTAGTCGTTCTCCACCGTGTCGAAGGTTTCCCGGTACAGCGCGTTGCGGTCGCGCAGCACCTCGGCGATCAGTTCGCTGCGGTGGGTCACGCCCCAGCCCCAGGCGATGCACAGGCCCAGCAGGAGTGTGCCGTAGACGAAGATGCGCGGGCGCAGCACCCGGGTGGACTTGCCGTCGATCGCATTCTGGGTGGAATAGCGGATCAGGCCGTGCGGGTAGCCGACCTTGTCCATGACCTCGTCGCAAGCGTCGATGCACAGGCCGCAGGCGATGCACTCGTATTGCAGGCCGTTGCGGATGTCGATGCCGGTCGGGCACACCTGCACGCAGATGGTGCAGTCGATGCAGTCGCCCAGTTCCTCGGGTGCGAACTTCGGCAGCGGCTGCACCTCGCCCAGGTCGCCGTCCCAGGTGATGGTGCCCTTGGCGTGGGCGGCCTGGGTGGCCGCCGAGGGGTGCTTGCTGGCGCGGAACAGGTAATCGTAGGCGGTGGTCGATTCGATCAGGCCGCGGGCGCGTTCCAGCACGCTGCCGAGGCCGCGCTTGCGCGGGCCGCGCGGTTCGCCGCGCATCGGGTCGTAGGCGATGATCAGGGTGTTGCGGTCGAACATCGCGCTCTGGAAACGTGCGTAGGGGCACATGTACTTGCACACCTGCTCGCGCAGGAAGCCGGCGTTGCCCCAGGTGGCCAAGGCGTAGAACAGCACCCAGAAGGTTTCCCAGCCGCCCCAGGCGAACGGCACCAGGCGCGAGGTCAGGTCGGTGATCGGGGTGAAGAAACCGACGAAGGTGAAGCCGGTCCACAGCGCGAACGCCAGCCACAAGGCATGCTTGGCGCCCTTGCGCAGGATCTTCTCGCGGTTCCAGGGGCCGGCGTCCAGCTTCATTCGCCTGGAACGGTCGCCCTCGGTCCAGCGCTCCATCCACAGGAACACCTCGGTCCACACCGTCTGCGGGCAGGCATAGCCGCAGAACAGCCGCCCGGCCAGGGCGGTGAAGAAGAACAGCGCCAGCGCCGCGATGATCAGCAGCAGCGCCAGGAACAGGAAGTCCTGCGGCCAGAACACCAGCCCGAACACGTAGAACTTGCGCGCCGGCAGGTCGAACAGCACCGCCTGGCGGCCATCCCAGCGCAGCCAGGGGAACACGTAGAACATGCCCAGCAGCCAGACCACCGCCGCCACCCGCAGCCGGTTGAAGCGGCCGGATACGTCGCGCGGGTAGACCTTGCGTTCGCTGACGTAGAGCGAATTGCCCTGGCCGTCGACGACGTCCAGGGGGATGCGCTTGCTCATGGTTTTCGTCCTGGCTCGGCGCCCGTCCGCTGCGATGCGGACGGATCGGTGCTGGGGTGTTCGAAGGTGTTCATTGCGCGGGCCGACCGGGTTACTCCGGTGGCAGCGCCCGGTTGTAGCGGCTGGCGGGGCGCAACAGGATCCAGGTGAACAGGCTGGATGAGGCGGTGGCCGCCCAGAACATGAAAAAACCCACCGTGTAGCCCAGTTCGCGGGTCAGCGGCAGGTCCGGGAAGGTCAGGTCGCGCAGCGCCAGCGGGTCGACGAAGGCGAAGAACACCATCGTCGCCACGCCGGCGGCGAAGAAACTGGGCCAGGCGATCGCCCCGATCCGCTGTGCCAGCGGTCGGGGCGGGTGGTCGAAGCGGGGTTCGCTGAAGTCTGGCACTGCACGCTCTACTGGGCCGCGGTCCGGGCCTCATTATGCGACAGCGACCACGCATATGCTGCAGCCAGGCGGGCACGGGTTTCGCCCAGCAGTTCCCGGTGCGCGGGCATCGAGCCGTGGCGACCCTGCATGATGGTCTGGCGCAGGCTCTCGCGGCTGGCACCGTACATCCAGTAGTCGTCGGTCAGGTCCGGCGCGCCCAGATCCTGGTTGCCGGTGCCGTCCACGCCGTGGCAGGCCGCACACACGCCTTCGTACAGCTTGCGGCCCTGGGTGGCCATGAAGTCGTTCTGCAGCATGGCCGGATCCGACAGCGCACGCACGTAGGCCACGGTGTAGTCCACCGCTTCCGGGCCGCCCATGCCGGTCAGCACCGTGCCCCACTCGGGCATGATGCCTTCGCGGCCGTCCAGCACCGAGGCCAGCACCTGGTCGGGCGAACTGCCCCAGTGCCACACGTCGTCGGTCAGGTTCGGATAGCCCCTGGCGCCCTGGCCGGAGGAGCCGTGGCAGGTGGCGCAGGTATTGCCGAAGATCGAGCGGCCCAGCGCCAGCGCCTTGGGATCCTGCGCCAGCACGTCGATCGCCTGGCCGGCGTAAGGGGCGAAGGTCTGTTCCAGCCGGGCGTCGGAGACGGCCTTGGCACGGTCGTGCTGGCCGGTGGAGGTCCAGCCGCTGTAGGCCTTGACCGCGCCCAGGCCGCCGTACCAGAACAGGTAGCCGATGGCGAACAGGATGGTCAGGTAGAACAGGTTGATCCACCACTTGGGCAGCGGCTTGTTGTACTCGGTGATGTCGCCGTCCCACACGTGGGAGGTGTCCTCGGGCTTGGGATCGCCCGGGCGGCGGCGCGAGGTCCACCACAGCAGCCAGGCACAGCCGCCGATGTTGAGCACCACCAGGAAGATGATGTACCAGGTCCATCCGCTCGTCATGCCACGTTCCCCTTGTCATCACGGCTGCCGTTGGCGGCGATGTCGCCATCGGCCAGCGGCAGTCGCGCGGCCTCGTCGAAGGCCTGCTTGCGTTTCGGGCTCCAGGCCCAGATCCATGCGCCGACGAACAGCACCAGCAGCGCCCCGGTGATGATCCCGGCGATCACGGCTGGCCCCCGCGCGGTGCATGCAGGCCCAGGGCCTGCAGATAGGCCACCATCGCGTCCAGTTCGGTCTTGCCGGCCACATCCTCGGCGGCCTGGGCGATCTGCTCGTCGGTGTAGGGGTCGCCGAGCTTCCTGAGCGCCTTCATGTGGGCGGTGATGCGGGCACCGTCGACGGCGTTCTCGGCCAGCCACGGGAAGCTGGGCATGTTCGACTCGGGCACCACGTCACGCGGGTTGATCAGGTGCACGCGGTGCCAGTCGTCGGAGTAGCGACCGCCCAGGCGGGCCAGGTCCGGGCCGGTGCGCTTGCTGCCCCACTGGAACGGGCGGTCGTAGACCGACTCGCCGGCCAGCGAATAGTGGCCGTAGCGCTCGGTCTCGAAGCGCAGGGTGCGCACCTGCTGGGAGTGGCAGTTGTAGCAGCCCTCGCGCACGTAGATGTCGCGCCCGGCCAGCTGCAGCGCCGGCCACGGCTCCACGCCTTCGAGTGGTTCGATCGCCTCGGCCTGGAACATCAGCGGCACGATCTGCGCCAGGCCGCCGAAGGAGATCGCCACCGCGATCAGGACTGCCATCAGGCCGACGTTCTTCTCGACCTTCTCGTGGGCATTGCTGTTGTGTTCGCTCATGGAAGGTCCTCAGGCGCGCACTTGGGAGGGATCGACCGGCAGCAGCGGCTGCGGTGCGATGGCTGGGGCGGCGCGGTAGGTGCGCACCAGGTTCCATGCCATCACCAGCATGCCCGCCAGCACCAGCAGTCCACCCAGCAGGCGGATCAGGTAGTAGGGGTAGGTGAAGATCAGCGACTCGACGAAGGTGTAGGTCAGGGTGCCGTCGTCATTGGTGGCGCGCCACATCAGGCCCTGCATCACCCCGGCGATCCACATCGAGGCGATGTAGAACACCACGCCGATGGTGTGCATCCAGAAGTGCACGTCGATGGCCTTGGTCGAGAACATGTGCTCGCGGCCCAGCAGCTTGGGCATCAGGGCGTAGATCGCGCCGATGGAGATCATCGCCACCCAGCCAAGGGCGCCGGCGTGGACGTGGCCCACGGTCCAGTCGGTGTAGTGGGACAGCGAGTTGACCGTCTTGATCGACATCATCGGCCCCTCGAAGGTGGCGATCATGTAGAACGACAGCGAGACGATCAGGAACTTCAGGATCGGGTCGGTGCGCAGTTTGTACCAGACCCCCGACAGGGTCATGATGCCGTTGATCGCGCCACCCCAGGACGGGGCCAGCAGGATCAGCGAGAACACCATGCCCAGCGACTGCGCCCAGTCCGGCAGCGAGGTGTACAGCAGGTGGTGCGGGCCGGCCCACATGTACACGGCGATCAGCGCCCAGAAGTGCACGATCGACAGGCGGTAGGAGTAGATCGGGCGCCCGGCCTGCTTGGGCACGAAGTAGTACATCATGCCCAGGAAGCCGGCGGTCAGGAAGAAGCCGACCGCGTTGTGGCCGTACCACCACTGCACCATCGCATCGACCGCGCCGCTGTAGACCGGGTAGGACTTGGTCAGGCCGGCGGGGATGGAGATGTTGTTGACGATGTGCAGCAGGGCGATGGCCAGGATGTAGCTGGCGTAGAACCAGTTGGCCACGTAGATGTGCTTGACCCGGCGCTTGGCGATGGTGCCGATGAACAGCACCGCGTAGGCCACCCAGACCGCGGCGATCAGGATGTCGATCGGCCATTCCAGCTCGGCGTATTCCTTGCCCTGGCTCAGGCCCAGCGGCAGGGTGATGGCGGCGGCCACGATGACCAGCTGCCAGCCCCAGAACACGAACGCGGCCAGGCCATCGGAGATCAGGCGCACATGGCAGGTGCGCTGGACCACGTGCAGGCTGGTGGCAAACAGCGCGCTGCCACCGAAGGCGAAGATCACCGCGTTGGTGTGCAACGGCCGCAACCGGCCGTAGCTCAACCACGGGATGCCCTCGCCCAGGGTCGGCCAGTACAGCTGGGCGGCGATGATCACCCCCACCAGCATGCCCACGATGCCCCAGACCACGGTCATCACCGCGAACTGGCGCACCACCTTGTCGTTGTAAGTTGCCTGCACGCTTTGCATGCGGTGTGTTCCTCAGTCTGAACGGGGGCGATTGTCCGCCCCGGGGGTGTCCTGGACATTGATCGGGATCAATGCCCTGCCGGTCGTACCGGGTTACCCGTACGCTGGATGCGTCCGATCCGCGCAGACTGGAGAGGGGTCGCCTGTCCGCCTGCGATGGGTTGACCCGTGTTGCATAGGATAGGCCGTTCATGCGCGGTTGTGTGCGGAAAGCCGGAAAACAGGCCCTCCGCGGGGGCTATCGGCCACCGCAGGCCTGTATCGTGGAAGGCCCCGCAGCCGCAGGCCCCCGCCCATGAGCACCTACGCCCTGGATGCCGTATTCCGGCCCGAATCGGTCGCCGTGGTCGGTGCCAGCCCGCGTGAACGTTCGGTCGGCCGGGCGGTGGTGCGCAACCTGCGGCAGGCCGGCTTCGCCGGGCCGGTCGGCCTGGTGAACCCGAAACACCGCCGGATCGATGGCGTCGCGGCGGTGGCGCGGCTGGCCGACCTGCCGTTCAGGCCGGACCTGGTGGTTGTCTCAACGCCGGCCGAGACGGTGCCCGCGGTGATCGCCCAGGCCTGCAAGGCCGGTGCGCGCGCGGCGGTGGTGATCACCGCCGGACTCGGCCAGGGGCCGGGCTCGTTGCTGGAGCAGCTGCGCGAGATCTCACGGCAGCATGGCCTGCGCATCGTCGGCCCCAACGGCCTGGGGCTGATGGCCCCGCACGTGGGGCTCAATGTCAGTTTCGCCGCGCACAGCCCCTTGCCCGGCGACCTGGCCCTGGTCTCACAGTCCGGCGCGATCGCCGCAGGGCTGGTGGAGTGGGGCCGGGCACGTTCGATCGGGTTCTCGGCGGTGGTGTCGCTGGGCGACGCGCTGGACGTGGACTTCGGCGACCTGCTGGACTGGTTCGCGCAGGATTCCCGTACCCGGGCGATCCTGCTCTACATCGAGTCGATCGGCGACGCGCGCAAGTTCATGTCCGCCGCCCGTGCGGCCGCACGCGCCAAGCCGGTGGTGGTGGTCAAGTCCGGGCGCCACGCGCAGGGCGCCAGGGCCGCGGCCACCCATACCGGTGCGCTGGCCGGCGCCGACGCGGTCTACGACGCCGCCTTCCGCCGCGCCGGCCTGCTGCGGGTGCTGGCGCTGGACGAACTGTTTGCCGCCGCCGAGACCCTGGGCCATCTGCGCCAGGCCCCCGGCGAGCGGCTGGCGATCCTGACCAATGGCGGCGGCATCGGCGTGCTGGCGGTGGACCGGCTGGTCGACCTGGGCGGCACCCTGGCGGTGCTGGACCCGGCCACGGTGCAGCGCCTGGACGCGGTGCTGCCGCCGACCTGGTCGGGCGCCAATCCGGTGGACATCATCGGCGATGCCGACGCGGCCCGTTACGGCGTCGCCCTGGAAACGCTGCTGCAGGATCCGGGCAGCGACGCGGTGCTGGTGATGAACGTGCCCACCGCGCTGTCCTCCTCCGAGGAGGCCGCCGAGGCGGTGGCCTCGGTGCTGGCGCGCAGGCCGCGCCCAGGGGCCGGCAAGCCGGTGCTGGGCGTGTGGCTGGGCGCCGAGCCGGCGGCCCAGGCCCGTCTGGACGCGGCCGGGGTGCCGACCTACGCCACCGAGGTCGACGCGGTGCGCGGCTATACCTACCTGGTGCGCCACCAGCAGGCCCAGCGGCTGCTGATGGAAACCCCGCCCAGCCTGCCGGACGACTTCGCGGTCGATACCGCTGCCGCCCAGGCGGTGGTGGCGGCGGCACTGGCGCAGGGGCGTGACTGGCTGGACCCGATCGAAGTCACCGCGCTGCTGCAGGCCTATGGCATCCCGATGACCCCGGCGGTGTGCGCCGCCGATGCCGATGCGGCAGTGGCCGCGGCCGAGCCGCTGCTGGCCGGGGGCCAGCCGGTGGCCCTGAAGATCCTGTCGCAGGACATCGTGCACAAGTCCGACGTGGGCGGCGTGCACCTGAACCTGGCCAGCGCCGCGGCGGTGCGCGAAGCGGCCGCCGGGATCCTGGAGCGTGCACGCCAGGCGCGGCCGGACGCGCGCATCGACGGCGTGCTGGTGCAGCCGATGATCGTCAAGCCCAAGGCGCGCGAACTGATCTGCGGCCTGGCCGACGACCCCACCTTCGGCCCGGTGGTGGTGTTCGGCCGCGGCGGCACCGCGGTGGAGGTGATCGATGACAAGTCGCTGGCATTGCCTCCGCTGGACCTGCGCCTGGCCCACGAACTGATTGCACGCACGCGGGTATCGCGCATCCTCAAGGCCTATCGCGACGTGCCGGCGGCCGACGAGCGCGCCGTGGCCCTGGTGCTGGTGAAGCTGGCGCAGCTGGCCGCCGACATCCCGCAGGTGCGCGAGCTGGACATCAATCCGCTGCTGGCCGACGCCGATGGCGTGGTGGCGGTGGACGCGCGGGTGGCCATCGCGCCCTGGGACGGCCCGCTGCACGGGGGGCCGTGGCATTCGCGCTTCGTGGTGCGCCCGTATCCGAAGGAATGGGAGCGCGACGAGCAGTTGCCGCACGGGCGCCACATGTTCGTGCGCCCGGTGCGCCCGGAGGACGAGGCGCTGTTCCTGGAGTTCTTCAACCAGGTCACCGAGGAAGACCTGCGCCTGCGCTTTTTCTCGGCGGTGCGTCATTTCAGCCATGAGTTCATCGCCCGCCTGACCCAGCTCGACTACGCACGCTCGATCGCGCTGGTGGCGCTGGACCCGGACGATGGCAGCATGCTCGGCGCGGTGCGGCTGCTGGCCGATGCCAACTACGAGAGCGGCGAGTACGGGATCCTGGTGCGCTCGGACCTGAAGGGCCATGGCATCGGCTGGCGGCTGATGCAGATCATGATCGAGTACGCCGGCAGCATCGGCCTGAAGCGGGTCGAAGGCCAGGTGCTGCGCGAGAACGTGACCATGCTGGCGATGTGCCGGCACCTGGGCTTCAGGGTGCGCCCGGACAAGGACGACCCGGCGGTGATGGACGTGACCCTGGAGGTCGGCCCGGGTCCTACGTGAGCAGCGTGTCTGCGGGCACCCGCACCGCGCCTTCCATCAGGATCCGCGCGCTGCGACTCATCACCGCACGGGTGACCGTCCACTGGCCGTCCACCTGCGCCACCGCCGCGCCCACCCGCAAGGTGCCGGAGGGATGGCCGAAGCGCACCGACTCGCGTGCGCCGCCACCGGCGGCCAGGTTGACCAGCGTGCCGGGCACGGCCGCGGCCGTCGCAATAGCCACCGAGGCAGTACCCATCATCGCGTGGTGCAACTTGCCCATCGACAGCGCACGCACGTTGAGGTCGATGTCGCCGGCAGCGATGGCCTTGCCGCTGGAGGACACGTAATCCTGCGCTGGGGCGACGAACGCCACCTTCGGCGTGTGCTGGCGCTTGAGCGCCTCTTCCGGCGCCTGGATCAGGCCCATGCGCAGCGCGCCGGCCACGCGGATCGCTTCCAGCTTCGCCAGCGCCGCCCTGTCTTCGTTGATCGCCGCCTGCAGCTCCGTGCCGTCGTAGCCGAGATCGGCGGCGTTGACGAACACGGTGGGGATGCCGGCGGTGATCATCGTCGCCTGCAGGGTGCCGACGCCGGGCACGTCCAGCGCATCGACCAGGTTGCCGGTGGGGAACATCGCCCCGCCGTCTTCACCCTCGCCCTCGTCGGCCGGATCGAGGAACTCCAGCACGATCTCGGCGGCCGGGAAGGTCACCCCGTCCAACTCGAAATCGCCGGATTCCTGCACCTGGCCGGCCGTCACCGGCACATGGGCGAGGATGGTCTTGCCGATGTTGGCCTGCCAGATCCGCACCGTGCACACGCCATCGGCGGGCACGCGCGCCGGGTCGACGTAGCCGGCATGCAGTGCGAACGCACCGGCGGCGGTGGACAGGTTGCCGCAGTTGCCCGACCAGTCGACGAAATCGGTGTCGATGCCGACCTG
>JAGOWL010000162.1 GCA_018060215.1 Pseudoxanthomonas sp. | reverse complement strand
CGTCCTCACCCAGCAGGTGCAGCGCGCCGACCACCACCAGCACGTTGTCGGTGCCGGCCAGCGACCGCTCCAGCCGGGCCAGCCAGGCATCGTTGCGCTCGATGTTGATGCGCCGGTACAGCGCCGGATAGTCGCGCTTCATTTCCGCGGCCATCCCGTCCCACAGGCCTTCGGCGTCACCGGCACGCCAGGCGCCGTGCAGGGCACGCGAGCGGGCCGGGCCCTGGCCGGCGTGTTCCAGCGCATCGGCCAGCAACTGGCGCTGTTCGTCCAGATCCATTCCGGCCAGCACTGCAATCTGCTCCCGCGCCAACTCCAGTCCCGCGGTCGCCTTGCCGGCCCGTGCGGCGGCCTGCATGAAATGCCGGTCCAGGCCCAGCGCCGGATCCAGGCCCAGCTTGCCCATCTCCAGCAGGCCCACGCTCAGGCCGACAAACCAGGGTTCCAGTCGCGCCAGCTGATCCAGCGCCAGGCCATTGGCCTGGGCATAGCCGCGCAACTGCGCCCACAAGGCCGGCCCCAGGTCTTGCTCCAGGCTGCCCGGGCGCGTGCGGGTGGCCGCCTGCGCCATCAGTGCGGCCAGGGCCGGTGATTCCATCTCCTCCGGGGACAGTTCGAACAACACCGTCGGGGCGTCGGCGAAGGCCGCATCGACATCGCCGGACAGGGGATAGTCGGCCGCCGACAGCAGGTGGAAGGAACCGAGCAGGTAGAGTGAACTGTCGGCGTCGGAGACCTTCCACAGCAGGGGCACCGGCGGCTCGGCGCGTGCCGTCCACGCCAGCAGCAGGGCCAGCACGGCGGCCACCGCGCCGGTGGCCACGCGCACGACGGACTTCGACACGGGCCTGCTGAAAGCTGTGCTCACCGCCGCGCTCGCCACACCCTCAACGCACCGGCGAAACATAGGTCTTCTCGCCCGCTTCGATCGCCAGGTCCAGCCGGTTCTCCGGCGGCGGCAGCGGGCAGGTCGCGTACAGGGTGAACGCGCACGGCGGGTTGTAGGCGCGATTGAAGTCCAGCACCACCTTGCCGTCGGCGCCTGGCCATTGCGCATCCAGGAAGCGCCCGGCCGGATAGCTGCCATGGCCGCTGGTGCGGTCGGCCAGCACGAAGAACAGTTCGCGCCCCGGCTCGCCCAGCGCTTCCAGGCGGAAGCTGCGGCCGTCGCGCTCGAACTCCACCACGCCGGGGTTGGGCGAATCGCTTTGGGTGCCGACGATGTCGCCGATCGGCAGGGTCCGGCCCGGCGGATGTGGCAGGAAGCGCGCTTCGATCCGCCAGGACGGATCGGCCGGCCAGTACTGCAGGCCGGCGAACTGCAGCCGGGTGGGCGCATCGGCGTGGCGGATCCGCAGTGCATCGCGGTCGCCACGGCGCAGCAGGGTCAGCAGGCCCTTGCCTTCATCGAAGCCGATCACCGTCGGCTCCGGATCGTGATCGCTGTGCAACGCAACCCGACCCTTCAACGGCTGGTCGCCGACGGTGAGCGCCGCGCCGCGCTCCGGTGTGAGCCACCAGCGGCCGGCGTTGTCGCGCGCGACCATGCCCATGCGTTCGGGACCGAAGGCGAAGCGCACGCCATTGCCGATGCGTTCTCCGCTGCCCACGTAATGGGCCTTCAGTTCCAGCCAGTGCAGGCCGGCCAGGCTGGTCCAGCCATCCGGGCGCAGCAGGTCCTGTTCGCGCTGCTGGCGCCAGGCCTGCTGGTCGGCGAGGAACACCGGATCGAGTGCCGGCGCGACGGACGGGGCCTGGTCGCCGGCACCGCCGCAGGCGACCAGCAACCCGGCACAGGCCAGCCATCCCGCCACCAGGGCCACGCGGGCCCGGCTCACCTTCCCCTCAGGAACCATCGGTCGATCTCCCCCAGGCTGAAGCGCGCCCAGGTCGGGCGGCCGTGGTTGCATTGCCCCGATCGCTCGGTGGCTTCCATGTCGCGCAGCAGCGCGTTCATTTCCGGCAGGGTCAGCCGACGGTTCGCGCGCACCGCGCCGTGGCAGGCCATGGTCGCCAGCAGTTCGTCGCGTGCGGCGGCCACCCGCCGGCTGGCCCCATGTTCGCGAAGGTCGGCCAGCACGTCGCGCAGCAACGCTTCCGGATCGGCCTGGGCCAGCAGCGCCGGCACGCTGCGCACGGCCAGGGTCTGCGGGCCGCTGCGGGTGACGTCGAACCCCAGGTCGGCCAGGGTCTGCGCCTCGCGCTCGGCGACGTCGGCATCGCGCTCGCCCAGCGCCAGCGCCAGCGGCACCAGCAGCGGCTGCGCACGCAGGCCGATGCCGTCGTGGGCGGACTTCAGGCGCTCGTAGCCGATGCGCTCGTGCGCGGCGTGCATGTCCACCACCACCAGGCCTTCGGCGCTCTCGGCCAGGATGTAGATGCCGTGCAGCTGGGCGATGGCGAAACCCAGCGGCGGCACCTGGCCGTCGCCGGGCGGAAATGCCGTGTCCTGCCGAGGCAGCGGCGCAGGTGTCGTGCCCAGGCCCGGCCCGTACAGGGAAGCATAGGCGCCTGCCGCCTCGTCCAGGCGCAGGCCCAGCGGTTGCGGTTGCGGGCTCCACCCAGCAGAAAAGGGGTCAGAGGGATTTTTCTCAGGAGAAAAATCCCTCTGACCCCTTTTCTGCTCCACCACGCCGCGAGCTTCGGCACCGGCGCGCGTCTGCGCCAGCGCCTCCTGCAGGGTGCGGTAGACGAAGTCGTGCACCAGGCGGCCGTCGCGCAGGCGCACTTCGTGCTTGGCCGGGTGCACGTTCACGTCCACCCGCAGCGGATCCAGTTCCAGGAACAGCACGTAGGCCGGCTGGCGGCCATGGAACAGCACGTCCTGATAGGCCAGCTTCACCGCATGGGCGACGCTGCGATCGCGCACCGCGCGGCCGTTGATGTACAGGTACTGCTGGTCGGCACTGGAACGCGAATAGTGCGGCTGGGCGATCCAGCCCTGCAGCCGCAAACCGGCACCGGCGTGGTCCACGCGCAAGGCGGCGCGGACGAAATCCTCGCCCAGGGTTTCGCCCAGGCGCAGGCCCGCATCCTGGTCACCGCCACCGGGCCGGTAGCGGCGCGCGGGCTTGCCGTTGTGGCTGACCCGCAACTCCACGTCCGGACGGGCCAGCGCCAGCGAGCGCAGCCATTCCTCGATGTGGCCCATCTCGGTGCGTTCGGCGCGCAGGAACTTGCGCCGCGCCGGCACGTTGTAGAACAGGTCGCGCACCTCCACCGTGGTACCGGCCGCGTGCGCCTTGGGCAGCACCTCGCCCACCCGGCCACCGTCGACCTGCAACTCGCTGCCATGCTCGGCCTCGGGGCGGCGCGAGGCCAGCCGGAAACGGCTGACCGAGGCGATCGAAGGCAGGGCTTCGCCGCGGAATCCCAGCGTGGCCACCGCCTCCAGGTCGTCGAGCGAGGCGATCTTGCTGGTGGCATGGCGGCTGACCGCCAGCGGCAGTTCGGCCGCATCGATGCCGCCGCCGTCATCGCGGATCCGGATCAGGCGCACACCGCCTTCCTCCAGCTCGATGTCGACCCGGTGCGCACCGGCATCAAGCGCGTTCTCGACCAGCTCCTTGACCACCGATGCAGGGCGTTCGACGACTTCGCCGGCGGCGATCTGGTTGATCAGGGTGTCCGGAAGCGGTCGGATCGGCACAGGCGGGTGGCGGACGGAGGAGATGTACAGATGATAGCCGTCACGCGCTTCACGTGTAGGAGTCGGGCTTGCCCGGCTACGGCGACGCTCAGGGCGTGCCGCCGGCGCCTGCCATCGCCAGGCTGCCGGCCTCGGCGCGCGCGGCGAACAGCGTGCCCGGCGGCGGCTGGCGGGTGAAGTAGGTGGAAATGCCGTCCACCACCGCGCCGGCCACCTTGCGCTGGTAGGCCGGATCGACCAGCCGCTTCTCTTCCTCGACATTGGAGATGAACGCGGTCTCCACCAGCATGGCCGGCATGTCCGAGGTACGCAGCACCGCGAAATTGGCGCGCTCGATGTTGGGCTTGTGGTTGTTGCCCACGCGCTTGAGGCCACCGAGCACGTGGTTGGCCGCATCTTCCGAGGCGCGCATGTGCCCGCTCTGGGCCAGGTCCAGCAGCACGCCGGCCAGGACGTTCTCGGTCTGCTGCAGGCGCACGCCGCCCACCAGGTCGGCCGCGTTTTCCTTGTCGGCCAGCCAGCGCGCACGCTGCGACGAAGCGCCCTTGGTCGACAGCACGTATACCGAGGAACCGCTCGCGTTGCGGTTCTCGGCCGCGTCGGCGTGCAGCGACACGAAGATGTCGGCCTTGGCCTTGCGCGCGATCTGGGCGCGCGTCGGCAGCGGGATGAACACGTCGGCATCGCGCACCAGGAAGGCCTTGAGCCCTGGGGTCGCGTTGATCTGCCGCGCCATCTCGCGCGCCATGGCCAGGTTCACGTCCTTCTCGCGCTTGCCGGTGGGACCGATCGCACCGGGATCCTGGCCACCATGGCCGGCGTCGATGGCCACCACCAGTACCCGGGTGCCGGCCGGCGTCGCCCGTGCACGCGACGAAGGTGGCGCCGGGGTGGCGGCTGGAGGCGGCAGCGTCGGTGCTGGAGCGGCCTCGACCGGTGCGCTGGCCA
>JAGOWL010000163.1 GCA_018060215.1 Pseudoxanthomonas sp. | reverse complement strand
AGAACTGGCCGAGCAGCTGGCCGTCGGCGTCTTCCACCCGGTAGAAGCGCACATCCGGATGCCAGACCGGCGCGCGATCCTCGCGCACCTGCACCCGGTACAGCGACCCGATCACATCGAACAGGCCAGCCAGCACCCGCGCTTCGGTGAAATAGCGTTTCACCTCCTGTCCCGAATAGCTGTAGCGGGCCTGCTTGAGCTTTTCGGCCGCGTAGGCCAGGTCCCAGGGCTGCAGCTCGTCCAGGCCCAGTTCGTCGCGGGCGAAGGCCTCCAGTTCGGCGCGATCACGGCGCGCGAACGGCAGCGCGCGGCCGGCCAGGTCGCGCAGGAACTCCAGCACCTCGTCCGCCGATTGCGCCATCTTGGTCACCAGCGAGTACTGCGCGTAACCGGAAAAACCCAGCAGCGCAGCCTGCTCGGCGCGCAGGGCCAGGATGCGCCCGATCAGGCCGCTGTTGTCCAGTTCGGCCGGGCCTGATTCGGAGGCACGCACGCCGTTGGCGCGGTACAAGGCCTGGCGCAGCGCGCGGTCGTCGGCGTAGGTCTGCACCGGCAGGTAGCACGGCATCTGCAGACTCAGCTTCCAGCCGGGCTTGCCCTCGCTCTGTGCCGCCGCGCGCGCGGTGGCGACCACATCGGCCGGCAGGCCGGACAGGCGCGCTTCGTCCTCCAGATACAGGGCGAACGCATCGGTGGCATCGAGCACGTTCTGCGAGAACTTCGCCGACAGCGCCGCCAGTTCCTCCTGCACGGCGGAAAAGCTCGCCTTGGCCGCCTCATCCAGCTCGGCGCCGCCCAGGCGGAAATCGCGCAGCGCGTTGTCCACAACCTTGCGCCGGACCGGATCGGATCCGGCGAACTCCGGCGAGGCGGCCAGCGCCCGGTACTGGGCGAACAGCGCCAGGTTCTGGCCCAGTGCGCTGCCGAAACGGGTCACCCTGGGCAGGTTGTCGTTGTAGGCCTGGCGCAGCTGCGGAGTGTTGACCACCGCCTGCAGGTGGCCGACCTGGCCCCAGGCGCGCCACAGGCGCTCGGTGGCGTCTTCCAGCGGCGCCACGAAACCCTCCCAGGTGACCGGAACGACGGCTTCGGCCGCCTTCACCGCTGCTTCGGCCTGGGCCAGCAGGGCGTCGATGGCCGGGCCGATGTGTTCGGGGCTGATCGCATCGAAGCGCGGCAGGCCGGAAAAATCGAGCAGCGGGTTGTCGCGCATGGCATCCATCGGGTTCAGAGATCTCCGCAGACCGGCAGGTCGGGCAGCGCGCCGCCGGCCACCGCTTCGGCGATGGTGCGGTCGGCATCGGCCACGTCGATGCCATGGTCGGCATACCAGTCCGGGTTGTAATAGCTGTGCGCGTAGCGGTCGCCGCTGTCACACAGGATGCTGACGATCGAACCGCCAGCGCCAGCTTCAGCCATCGCCTGGGCGGCGCGCAGCACGCCAACGAAGTTGGTGCCGGTCGAACCGCCCACGCGCCGGCCCAGCACCGCGCTGACGTGGCGCATGGCTGCCAGGCTCAGCGCATCGGGCACCTTGGCCATCGCATCGACGCAGCTGGGAATGAAGCTGGCCTCCACCCGCGGCCGGCCGATGCCCTCGATCCGCGAGCCACCGGACAGTTCCATCGACGCATCGGCGCAGCCGTCCAGGCTGGAGGCGAAGTAGTCGTAGAACACCGAGTTTTCCGGGTCCGCGCACAGCACCCGGGTGTGGTGGCGTCCGTAGCGCACGTAGCGGCCCAGGGTGGCGCTGGTGCCGCCGGTGCCCGGCCCGCACACGATCCACTCCGGCACCGGATGCGGCTCCTGCGCCATCTGCTTGAAGATCGACTCGGCGATATTGTTGTTGGCGCGCCAGTCGGTGGCCCGTTCGGCGTAAGTGAACTGGTCCATGAAGTGGCCGCCGGTCTCGCAGGCCAGTTGCGTGGAGACCACATTGATCATGCAGGCACTTTCGACCAGATGGCAGCGCCCGCCCTGGAACTCGATCGCGGCGATCTTTTCCGGCGAGGTCGAGGCCGGCATCACCGCGATGAAGGGCAGGCCCAGCAGCCGGGCGAAGTAGGCTTCGGACACCGCGGTCGAACCGCTGGAAGCCTCGATCACCGTGCTGCCTTCGCCCAGCCAGCCGTTGGCCAGCGCGTACAGGAACAGCGAGCGCGCCAGCCGGTGCTTGAGGCTGCCGGTGGGGTGGCTGGACTCGTCCTTGAGATAGGCGTGGATGCCGGGGTAGCCGGGCAATGGCAGCCGGATCAGGTGGGTGTCGGCCGAGCGGTTGAAGTCGGCCTCGATCATGCGGATGGCGGCAGCCACCCAGGCGCGCTGGGACATGGACGGTTGGGCACCGGGCACGGGGAGTGCGGCCATTCTACCGCCCCCACTCCAGTGGCCGCCGGCCATGCCTGGCGCGGGTGGTCCCGGGTAAACTGGCCCATTGCGCGGATCCCGCGCCGGGGATGCCAGGGGTTGGAAGCATGAACGAAGCAGCAAACGCCACGGCCGGCCAGGCCGGCGGCTTCAAGGCCTGGATGCGGCATCTGCGCCAGCACCTGTTCGCGCGCCTGTGCAACCCCGGGCTGTTGCTGGCGTTGCTGTTCTTCGCCGCCTCGCTCACCCCCAGCATGACCCCGCGCTTCGCCATCGCCCAGGGCGTGCTGTCAGGCCTGTGCCTGGCCATCGGCTACGGCCTGGGCGTGCTGCTTTACTGGACCTGGCGCTACATGGAACTGCCCCTGCCCGGCACGGCCGGAGAGCCGCTGCGGCGCAAACTGGTGGTCCTGGGTGGCGGCGCGATCGCGGCCTTCGCCCTGTGGCGCAGCCAGCACTGGGACAACCTGGTCCGCGAACTGATGCACCTGCCCCCGGCCGACCATTGGCGGGCGGTGACCCTGCTGGTCGTTGCCGTCGTGCTCGCCGCAGTGCTGCTGGTGCTCGGCCGCGCGGCGCTGATGCTGATCCAGGCGGTGAAGCGTCTGGTGGTGGGCTGGGTGCCGCGGCGCATCGCCCACGTGGCCGGCTTCATCGCCGGCGTGCTGCTGCTGGTGGGCCTGGTCAACGGCGTGGTCGTGTCCTCGATCCTGGACATGCTCGACGAGTCCTACCGCCAGCGCGATGCCCTGATCCCGCCGGACATGCCGCCACCGACCGCGTGGGACAGCCCCGGCAGCCCGCAATCGCTGGTGGCCTGGAACCAGCTCGGGCGCATGGGCCGGCGCTACGTCGATGGCCGGCCCAGTGCCGCGGATCTGGCCGATTTCGCCGGTCCGCAGGCCAAATCACCGCTGCGCGTATATGCCGGCCTGCCCGCCGGCGAGACGCCGCAGGAACGGGCGCGGCTGGCGCTGGAAGAACTCAAACGGGTCGGCGGCTTCGATCGCAAGGCGCTGGTCCTGATCACCCCCACCGGCACCGGCTGGGTCGATCCGTCCAGCATCGAGGGCGTGGAATACCTGTTCCGCGGCGACGTGGCCAGCGTGGCGGTGCAGTATTCCTACCTGTCCAGCCCGCTGACCCTGTTCCTGGATCCGGAAACCGGGGGGGTCACCGCACGCGCGGTGTTCCGGCAGATCTACGGCTACTGGCGCAGCCTGCCCAAGGACCAGCGCCCGAAGCTGTACCTGCACGGCCTGAGCCTGGGTGCGCTCAATTCCGAGCGCTCGTTCCAGATGTTCGATTTGCTGGAAGATCCGTTCGATGGCGCGGTCTGGGCCGGCCCGCCGTTCGCCTCCAGCCAGTGGGCGGCCGCCACCCGCGCGCGCAATCCCGGCACGCCGATCTGGCGGCCGCAATTCCAGGATGGTTCGCTGGTGCGCTTCATGAACCAGGACGGCAGCTCCACGCCGGCCGGCACGCCGTGGGGGCCGCTGCGCGCGGTCTACCTGCAGTACGGCAGCGACGCGGTGACCTTCTTCGATCGCGACGGCTTCCTGCGCGAGCCGGAGCTGCTGCGCGGCCCGCGACCGCCGGACGTATCGGCGCACATGACCTGGTACCCGGTGGTGACCAACCTGCAGATCGGCCTGGACACCTCGCTGTCGATGAGCGCGCCGATGGGCTTCGGCCACGTCTACGCACCCTCGGACTACCTCGATGCCTGGATCGAGGCCGCCGGCCCGGGCGACTGGTCGCCGCAGGAACTCGATCGCCTGCGCCGCTTCCTCGACGACCGCCGCCGGGCCGAGCTGGCCGGGGACGCCGATGAGACCGTGGATGGTTGAGCACGACCGGCTTGACGCCATCGACGGCGCTGGCCAACCTGCGCCGATGACGATGATCCTGATCCGCAACGCGCAGGTCTACGCGCCCGAACCGCTGGGGCAACGCGACCTGCTGCTGGGCGCTGGCAAGCTGTTGTGGATCGGCAGCGCTGCGCCCGACCTGCCCGCCGCCTTCGGCGCGCAGGTGCTGGACCTGGGCGGTCGCCGGCTGCTGCCGGGCCTGGTCGACGGCCACGTCCACGTCACCGGCGGCGGCGGCGAGGCCGGTTTCGCCAGCCGGGTGCCGGCGCCGATGCTGTCGCGCTATACCCGCAGCGGGGTGACCACGGTGGTCGGCCTGCTGGGCACCGACGACGTCGCCCGCGGCACCCGCGAGCTGG
>JAGOWL010000161.1 GCA_018060215.1 Pseudoxanthomonas sp. | reverse complement strand
GCGTGAAAGAGGCGCTGGTCGGCCTGACGGGCACGCCCGACGGCCAGCCGGTGCTGGACGAGCTGGGCATCGCCGGCGGCTTCGAGCCGATGACGCAGGAAGACGCCGAGTTCATGATCGACCTGATAGACACGCTGCAGGATTGACCCGGTGACCGGCGCGACGGCAAGGGAACGGTTCCGCGAGGCCGGGCGGCGCGTGCTGCGCCAGCCCGGCGAGTCGTCCGCGCATGCCGAACGCGTGCGCGCGGCGATCGACATGGACGGCAGCGAACCCGTGCAGGGCGCGCTGGCTGACATGCTCAGCGCGTGCCGGCAGGACGTGGCCGGGCTGCTGGCCGAGCCCGCCATCGGCGCGCGCCTGGGGCCGTACGTGCTGGAGCAATTGCAGGCCGCCTGCAGCGACACCCGCCCGATGGGTCCGGTCAGCACCCTGGCCACCCGCTGGAGCGTGCTGGTCTCGCCGTCGATGGACATGCCCAGGCGCGCCTTGCTGTCCGGGGTGGACGATGCGCGCGCGGCGGCGGCCACCGCGGTCCCGGGCATCCTCGCCGGCGATGACGAGATGGAACGCGAGTTCCTCGCCCATTGCGTGGCCACCCACGATTCGCTGGCCTTCATGCTCGCGCGGCGCGCGCTGATGAAGGCCGGACATCCGCTGGGCACCGGCTGGGACAAGGCGATGGACGCGATCGGACAAGGGGCGATGGCATGAAGCGACTGTTGCTGGCCGGTCTGGGGCCGCACGAAGCCGCCGCGATGGGGATCATGCTGCGCATGCAATGGCGCGACATGGAGATCGTGGACCTCGGTCGCAGCGCCGACTTCGAGCTGCCGCAACAGGGCCTGGTCGCGCGCGCCTGCGAGGGCGTGGTGGTCGACCTGCACGGCGTGGGCCTGCGCCGGCGCACGCCGCAGAACGAGGCCAGGCTCCAGGACTTCGTCGGCGAGCGTCCGGGCATCGCGATCGTCTGGGGCGATGGCGGCGGCTGGCGCGACGGCGGCCCCGATGATCCGCTGTCGCGGCAGCTGCAATGGCTCGACGGACCCTATTCCAGCCAGGCCATGACCGCGGCCCTGCGGCTGCTGGCCCACGCTGCGGACAACCCGGCCCCGGCCCCGGCCCCGCCGCCGCCACCGCCCGCGCCCAAGCCCGTTCCTGCCGCGCCACCGCCCGCCGAAGCGCCGATGCCGGCCTGGAAGCGCGCCCTGCAACTGGCCGAGCGCCTGCAACGCGGTCGCGGCAGCGTGCCCACCCCTGCACCGACGCATGCACCGACGCATGCACCGACGCCTGCTTCGGCACCTGCTTCGGCACCTGCTCCGACGCCTGCGCCGGAAGCCTCCACGGCGAAGGCACCGGACGATGCGACCGTGGCCAACGGTCACGAGGCATCGGAACCGCAGGCCAAGGCCGCGGGTGGCGCCGCCGCGGCCGCTGCCTTCGTGGCCGCGCGTGGCAGCGTGATCCGCAGCCAGGCCGAGAAGCCGGCGCCCCCTCCGCCCCTGCCGAAGCCGCCCGCCCCGCCTGTGGTGCTGCCCCCGCGCAAGGTCGTGCCGCACCTGGCGTTGTCCGCGGGCGCCTGCGGCATCGAGGACGGGGCGTTCGCCCTGCTCGATCCGCTGATCCCCGATTCCCCCGTGTGGCGCGTGCTGCGCACGGTGCTCAACGCGCCGCATCGCGTGCAGCTGATGAGCGCCGGGCAGCTGGCGTTCCTGTTCGACCGCGTGTCCGGGCGCGTCACCAGCAGCGCGCCGGCCTCGACCCTGGTCAAGGTCCTCAACACCACCGACCTGCATACCAGGGTCGTGGTCGAACCGGTCGCCGAGGAGTACCGCATCAATGTCATGACCAAGCGCTTCCCGGCGGCCTCGCGGCCGGTGCGGATGTCGCTGGATGCGATGATCTGGGACATGGTCGGGGACGCCTTCGATGCCCGCGGGGCGCATCCCGCCCCGGGCGGCACCAGCCTGTTGATGCAGTTGCGCAACTTCCCCAACTTCAACCAGCTGCATCGCGTGGGGCCGCTGGACGTGCAGCTCGCCTCGATCACCTCCAGCGCGCCGCGCTCGCTGGAGCAGCTGCTGAGTCTGTTCCCGGCGCACCACCACGACGTGAAGCGCTTCTTCCTGCAGTCGGTGTTGTCGGGCTTGGCGGTGGTCAAGCCCGACGGCGGCGGCCAGGCGGTGGCCTCCGTGCGCAAGTCGGACGAATTGCGTCGCGGCTTCTTCCGCTCGCTGCTCGACAAACTGTTCTGAGGACCCGCAGACGATGGCCAACATCTACAAGATCGTGTTCGCCGGCCCAGTCGGGGCAGGCAAGACAACGGCCATCAAGTCGTTGTCGGACATCGAGGTGGTCAGCACCGACGCGAGCGCCACCGACGACGTCAAGCTGATGAAGGCGACCACTACGGTGGCGATGGACTACGGTCTGATGCGGCTGGATAACGGCGACCAGGTCCGGCTGTACGGCACGCCCGGGCAGAAGCGCTTCGACTTCATGTGGGACATCCTCACCTACAACGCGCTGGGGCTGGTGCTGATGATCAGCGCCAGCGCCGAGGACCCGGTGGCGGACCTGCGCACCTACGTAGAGCACTTCCGCCA
This sequence comes from Pseudoxanthomonas sp., assembly GCA_018060215.1. Taxonomy (GTDB): domain Bacteria; phylum Pseudomonadota; class Gammaproteobacteria; order Xanthomonadales; family Xanthomonadaceae; genus Pseudoxanthomonas. Next base: position 2,030 of record JAGOWL010000161.1, on the reverse strand, counting down.
GTTCATCGATTCCACCGCGCTGGTGGTGGGCATTACCCATGCCGACCTCGCCGAGGTCGACGTGCGCCCGGCGATCGCGCGCGAGCTGGTGCAGCTGGGCCTGCCGACCACGGTGATGGACACCGACGCCCGCGACCGCGCGCACATGGCGATGCTGGTGCGTTCGCTGATCTATTCGATCGATCCGCTGGCCGGGACTGCGCGATGACCTACGCGGCGCCTGCGCCCACCGAACCGTACCTGGTGCTCACGCCGGCGGGCGTGTTGCGCGCCTACGCCCAGCGCGAGCCGGATGCCACCTGCCTGCAGCTGCAGTCGCTGATGGACGGGGCCGTGGCGCCGCGCCGCTCGGCCTGGCTGGCCGCGGGCGAGGACCGCGACGCGCTGCTGGCGGAGGCGATGGCCGCCGGCTGGGTCCAGGAGGCCACGCGCCGCCTGATCGCGCCGGACGTGCAGCTGGACGATTACCTGCCGCGCGCGATCGCCGGGCTGTCCGGCACCCGCACCGCGGCGATCGCCTCCGACGACGGCTTCTGCCTGGCGCGCGTGGGCTATTCCCAGGCCGAGGCCGACACCCTGTGCGTGATGGCCGCGGATTTCTCGGACTTCGCGCGCAGGCAGCACGCCCGTGGCTGGACCGGCACCGGCCGCGCGGTCGCCTTCCACGAATCCATCGACATGCTGATGCCGGCCTGCTCGATCGTGCAGTTCTGGGTCGATGGCATCGGTTACTGGCTGATCCTCGGCGGCGAACCGCTGCTCAACAACCGTGCGCTGGTGGACCTGGCCTGGGGCCTGCGCATCGCCGGCAACAAGTTCAGCGCGCGCTGAGCGCCTACTTCAGCGCCTCCTCGAACAACTCGAAGATCCGGCGGTACTCGTCGTACCAGCTGTCGCTGTGCACGAAGCCGTGGCGCTCCATCGGGTAGCCGGCCAGTTCCCACTTGTCCTTGCGCAACTCGATCAGCTTCTGCGCCAGCATCACCGAATCCCGGTAGAACACGTTGTCGTCGATCATCCCGTGCGCGATCAGCAGGTGGTCCTCCAGGCCGGCCGCAAGCTCGACCGGCGAGGAGCGCAGGTAGGCCTCCGGGTCCAGCTCGGGCGTGTTGAGGATGTTGGCGGTGTACTCGTGGTTGTACTGCGACCAGTCGGTGACCGGGCGCAGCGCGGCGCCGGCCTTGAACACGCCCGGCTTCTTGAACAGCGCCATCAGGCTCATGAAGCCGCCGTAGCTGCCGCCGTAGATGCCCACGCGGTCGCGGTCGGCCTGCCGGTTGGCGACCGCCCAGTCGATGCCGTCCAGGTAGTCCTGCAGTTCCGGCTCGCCCATGTGCCGGTAGATCGCGGTGCGCCAGTCGCGGCCGTAGCCCTGCGAGGCCCGGAAGTCGAGGTCCAGGACGATGTAGGCGTGCTGCACCAGCAGGTTGTGGAACATCTGCTCGCGGAAGTAGTTGGGATAGCGGTCGTGCACGTTCTGCAGGTAGCCCGCGCCGTGCACGAACAACACCAGCGGGTACTTGCGGCCCGGCTCCAGGGTCGCCGGCGCATAGAACTTGCCCCACACGATGCCGGCGCCATGCCGGCTCGGCACCTGCACGTACTGCGGGGCGATCCACTGGCGCGCCTTGAACTCCGGCGTGCGGGTGTCGGTGAGCTCGCGCAGGCGCTCGCCGCTGGCATCGAGCACCGCCAGCTGCGGCGGCAGGTAGCTGCCCGAATGGCGCACCGCCACCCGGTCGCCGGCCGGCGAGAGCGCGAAGGATTCCACCCCGTCCAGCGCGGTCACCTCGCGCACGGTGCCGCCGGCCGCCGGCACGGTGCAGACCTCGTAATCGCCGGGCCAGTTGCGGTTGCACAGGAACCAGAAGCTGCGGCCATCGCGGCCCACCTCCACGTCCGAGGCTTCCCATTTGCCGGCGGTCACTGCGCGCGCCGCGCCGCCATCGCTAAGGTAGATGTGGCCGTAGCCGGATTCCTCGGACTGGAACCACAGGGTCGAGGTGCCCGGCAGCCAGCCGGGGTATAGG
>JAGOWL010000160.1 GCA_018060215.1 Pseudoxanthomonas sp. | reverse complement strand
GGCTACGACAACGGTTCGGGCAGCGATCCGCTTTACGACGGCACCCGCCTGTGCCGGCGTGGCGACGTGGTGGTGGTCACGGTGAACCATCGGCTCAATGCCTTCGGCTACCTGCACCTGGGCCAGATCGGCGGCCCGGAACTGTTGGCTTCCGGCAACGCGGGCCAACTGGACCTGGTGCTGGCGCTGCAGTGGGTGCGTGACAACATCGGCCGCTTCGGCGGCGACCCGGGCAACGTCACCGTGTTCGGCCAGTCCGGCGGCGGCGCCAAGATCGCCACCCTGATGGCGATGCCGGCCGCACGCGGGCTGTTCCACAAGGTCTGGACCATGAGTGGCCAGCAGGTCACTGCCGCCGGTCCGCGTGCGGCGACGCAGCGCGCGCAGCTGTACCTGCGCACGCTGGACATCGACCCGGCCGCGCCCGACGCGATCGCACGCCTGCGTGCCCTGCCGATCGCCGCGCTGCTGGAAGCGACCAGCGTGCGCGATTTCTCGCGGGTGGAGGACACGCGCCTGTACTTCGGCCCGGTGATGGACGGGCAGGTGCTGCCGCGGCATCCGTTCTGGCCGGATGCACCGGCGCAGTCGGCGGCGATCCCGATGGTGATCGGCAATACCCGCGACGAAACCCGCGCCTTCCTCGGCAACGACCCGAACAACTTCACCCTGGGCTGGGACGAGTTGCCGGCGCGGCTGGAGAAGGCGCAGTTCGTCGACATCCACGTGGATCGGGTGGTGGCTGAATATCGCCGCATGTATCCCCTGTACACGCCGAGCGAGGTGTTCTTCGCCGCGACCACCGCCGGGCGCTCCTGGCGCGGAGCGGTGGAGGAACTGGAGGTGCGCGCGCGGCAGTCACCAGGCGCGGCGCCGACCTGGGCCTACCAGCTGGACTGGGGCTCGCCACTGGATGGCGGCAAGCTGCGCGCGTTCCACACCCTGGATATCCCGCTGGTGTTCGACAACATCGGACAGCCCGGTTCGCGTACCGGTGATGGCGCCGACGCGCAGGCGATGGCCGACGCGATGAGTGAGGCGCTGCTCGCCCTGGCCCGGCACGGAGACCCCAACCACCGCGGCATCGCGCGCTGGGAGCCGTATTCGATCGCGCGGCGGCAGACCCTGCTGTTCGACGTGCCGGCGACCTTGGCCGACGATCCGCGCGGTGGCGAGCGCCGCTTCTGGCAGCAGGCGCCGTTCGTGCAGCGCGGGACGATGTAGCCGCCGTTGGCTTCAGTAATCGAGCGCGCGGTAGCGGAAGTCGCGGAAGTGCACCTTGCCCTCGCCGGCGGCGTAGATCGCCGGCTTCAGCGCCAGGAACTGGCCGGCCACGTTGTGGTGGTAGCCGGACACTTCCATCTGCACCGGGTACTTGTCCCAGGTCTTGCCGTCGCTGCTGGTGTGGACGGTGACGATGTGCTGGTTGTTGGTCACCCGCAACCACAGCCGGCCGCCCTTGCCCGCTGTCAGGCCATTGACCGGGCGCTCCTGGCCGTAGCGGTGCATGACGAACCGGTCGCCGTTGCTGCCCACGCCGGCGTACAGGCGATCGTTGTAGAACAGCAGTGCACCGCCGATGGCGCCGGGTTCGATCTCCATCTCCACTTCGAACTGGTAGGCCTTGTCGCCAGCGATCACCGTCAGCGGCGAGCTGTCGGCCGGGGTGCGGCCCTTGCCCTGCACGCTCATCGCGCCATCACCGAAGGACAGGCGCTGGTATTCGTCCTGTGCCGGATCGAAGAACGACCACTGCTGGCCCAGGCGCTTGCCGTTGAAGCTGTCGGACAAGGCCATGCCGTGCGGGCCGACTGGCTCGCCGCTGGGCTTGGCCAGCGGCTGGGAGAGGTCACCGCCCTGGGCGATGAACCAGCCGTCGTCGGTCCATTCGACCGGATCGAGCAGGGCTTGGCGGCCCAGCGTCCAGTAGCCGTTCTCGTAGCCGTGGTGGATCATCCACCAGCGACTGTCGCTGCCTTCGACCACGGTGGCGTGGCCGCGCGACCACCACGGTTCGCTGCGGTCGACGGTGCGGGTGATCGGATTGTGCGGCGAGTTCTCCCACGGGCCGTGGATCGACTTCGAACGTGCGCTGATCACCATGTGCCCGGTGGGCGGGCCGGCCGTGCCTCCCACCGCGGTGGTCATGTAGTACCAGTCACCTCGCTTGTGGATCTTCGGGCCTTCCTGGGCGTAGCTCTCCACGTCCCAGTCCTGCGGGTACTGCCAGCCATCGTAGACGTGCCTGGGTTCGCCGACCACGCTCAGGCCGTCGTCGGACAGCTGCACGTAATCGCCGCCGGACAGGAACAGGTAGCGCTTGCCGTCCTCGCCCACCGCATGGCCTGGATCGATGTACTTGCCCAGGCCGAGGTTGATCGGCTCGCTCCAGGGGCCGCGGATGTCGTCGGCCCAGACCACGTAGTTGCTGCGGGTGCTGCCTTCGGTGCCGCCGGTGCGGGCCGGGAAATAGATGTAGTAGCGATCATTGTGTTTGACGATGTCCGGCGCCCAGATCGAGCCGACGTTGGTCGTGATCGCATGGCCCAGCGGCTGCCAGTTGACCAGGTCGCGCGAGTGCCAGATCGGCAGGCCCGGATAGGCGTCGAACGAGGACGAGGTCAGGTAGTAGTCCTCGCCGTCCCTGAGCACCGACGGATCGGGCCGGTCGCCGGCGAACACCGGGTTGAGGAAGGTGCCGTCGCCCAGGTCGGCCTGGCGCTGGTGCTCGATGCCGCGCTTCCAGGGGATGGCGACGGGATCGGCCGCAGCGGCCGCCATCGGCAGCATCAACAGGGCAACAAATACGGTGTGCAGTTTCATGCGGATACTCAGGACGCACGGGTTGCGGAGGTGTAGGCGGTGACCCTGTCCATCACAGGGCTCGACGGTTGTTGGCGCCGGTAAGCTCTTCGGCGCCGTCGTCCAGGGCCACCCGCACGAACAGGCCCTCGGGCTTGCGGCCGGACAACGGCAGCGAAACAACCGTGGTCCTGGGCAGCAGGTTGGTCGGTGCGTCCAGGGCCGGGATCGCCACGCGGGCCAGTTCGCGGCCACGTGCATCCTCCAGCAATGCATGGCCGGCGCCGGTGCCGACATGGCCCAGGCTGTGTACCGTCACTTCCACCGCGTCGCCGGCCAGGCGCACATCGCCGCGGCCGATGCCCAGGTCGGCACGGGTTTCCACCGGCGATCCCGATTCGATCAGCTCGAACTCCATCACCACCGTCTGCATCGGCGGAAACACCAGGTCCACCGAGGCGCCCTTCTCCAGCTTGAATTCGCGCACGTCGGGCTTGCCGTCGATGCGGTCGTCGCCGTCATGGTCGATGCCCGAGGTCATCCGCCAGGTGCCCGGCGCAATGTTCCAACCGGTCATGCTCGCCGCCTGCGGTGTCTTGCTGGTGTTGAAACCGATCACCTTGAAGCGTTCGCGGCGGGGATCGGGCAGCAGGATCGCCACCTGTTCGGCGCCGTCGTCGTGTTCAAAGCGCCAGCTCACCGTGTGCCCGGGCCAGGACTGGTTGCGCTTGAGTGCGATCCCGCCCAGCCGCGCGCGCTGCAGGAACTCGCTCGGCGCCTCGACCCGGTCCGACCACCAGTGGCCTTCGGTGTTCATGTACTCGCGCTGGGCCTTGGCCTGGATGCCTTCGGCGTGCAGCGCTTCCAGATACTTCTTGTCGCCCGTCTGCTGCCAGGCCACCAGGCTGGGGAAGCCGGTGGTGCCGCTGTCGGCGGCCGCCACCAGCGCCCGGCCCCAGTCGTCCTGGCGGCCGAGCACGCCGATCACGTTTTCGCCCAGGTTGCCCAGGCTGGCCGGGCCGCTGCGGTCGGCGCGGTAGTCCAGTGCACGTAAGTAGCGCTCGTCGCCGGTCCAGCGCCAGGCGCTCCAGAACAGGTGCATGGTGTCGCCGCCGCCGGAGCCTTTGACCAGTTCGCCGCCACGGGTCTTGCCGCTGGCCCAGTGGATCTCGTTGGGCAGTGTCCACTTGCCGTCGTCGTCGGTGTAGGCATGCGCCAGGTAGCTGTCAGCCAGGCCGGTGACCAGCTTGCGGCCCGTTGGATCGGCATTGAAGTCGCCGAGCAGGAAGGCCGGATGCAGGGCCGGGAACGAGTACGGCTTCTGCCACTGCCAGTTCGGCTCTCGATAGACCTTGTTGCCGCCATACCAGTTGCTGGAGAACAGCAGGTGGCCCTGCGGGTTGGGCAGGATGATGCGTTCGTCGAAGGCCTTGACCGTGGCCATCAGCCGTTCGACGGTCAACGGATCGCCCCAGTTGAGGTAGAGCATGGCGCTGTCGGCGTTGATGCCTTCCTCGTAGGCGTGCAGCTCGTCGGTTTCGATCGTGCTCAGGCCGTTGCTGACCATGCCGTTGCGGCGGATCGCATCGGACAGTGCAGTCAGCGAGGCATTGAGCCGGTCCGGCTGAACGCCCATCAGGGCCAGTCCCGGCCATTGCTGGACCAGGTCCGAATCGTCGGACAGGCCACCACCGAAATCGCCGTACTCGACCTGGCGGTGGTCGATCCACCAGTCCACGAAGCGGCGCACATGCTGGAGGTCCTGGAGCTGGCGGAACGCCCACAGCGGCACCCCGTCGGGGGCCTGCGGCTGCTGGAACGGCGGCCGGCCCTGGCTGTTGTAGCTGATGTAGTTCCAGTACAG
>JAGOWL010000043.1:11628-14921 GCA_018060215.1 Pseudoxanthomonas sp. | reverse complement strand
GTACAGCGGCAGCTGCAGCCAGCGCGAGGCGAAGATCAGCGCCGGCAACGGCCGCAGGGGACGGGGGGTGGGGTCGGTCATCGGAGGGGCCGGGTTCGTGGGGCGCGCAGGTTAGCCGCTGGTTGCGAGGTTGCCAAGCGGAATGACCCCGAACCCGGCCGGTTCAGGGTTGTGGCTTGAGCTCGAATTCCTTCGGCGGCTGCGCGCCGAGCAGGTTGCGCACGAAGTAGTCCCAGCGCCGGCGCATGACGTAGCTGGTGTCCGCCCCGAAACTGTGGCGCCCGTGCGGCAGCAGCAGCAGGTCGAAATCCTTGTTGGCCTTCATCAGCGCATCGACCACCTGCAAGGTGGACTGCACCGGCACGTTGTCGTCCATCATCCCGTGGACCAGCAACAGCTTGCCCTGCAGGTTCTTCGCCTGCGAGGCGTTGTCCTGGCCGGTGTAGTTGCTGCTGCCGTCGTCGTTCTTCTCCAGCAGGCCATGGTAGCGCTCGGCCCAGTCGTCCTCGTAGGTGAGGTTGTCGTGGTTGCCGGCCTGGGCGACGCCGACCTTGTACACCTGCGGGTAGCGCAGCATCGCCGCGGTGGTGGCGTTGCCGCCGCCGGAATGGCCCCACATCCCGGCGCGGGTGGTGTCGATCCACGGATGGCGCTGGCCCAGCTGCTCCAGCGCGGCCACCTGGTCGGGCAGGGTGTTGTCGGCCATGTCGCCATACCAGGCGTCCTGGAACGACTTGCTGCGCATCGGCGTGCCCATGCCATCGATGGCCACCACGATGAACCCCAGTTCGGCCAGCGCCTGGTGGTCGCTGTGGGCGGGCACGAAGCTGCGCGAGCGCACCGAACCGACCTGCGGGCCGGGATAGATGTAGGTGACGATCGGGTACTTCTTCGCCGGATCGAAGTTGGAGGGCTTGAACATGAGGCCATACAGATCGGTCTTGCCATCACGCGCCTTGACCGTGAACCGCTGCGGCGGCACCCAGCCGGCGGCCTGCAGCCGCGTCAGGTCGGCGCGCGCGATCTGCGCGACCGCTTTGCCATCGCTGTCGCGCAGCACCGCCACCGGTGCGCTGTCCACCGTCGAGTGGACGTCGAGGAAATGCCTGCCGTCCCTGGAGAACTTCGCCTCGTGGTTGGCGTCCTCGGGGGTCAGCAACTGCACCTCGCCATCGTCGAGGCCAACCTTGTAGTAGTGGACGAAGTACGGGTCGCGCCCGGGCTCGCGGCCCACGCCGCTCACCCAGAGCGTGCGCGTGTCTGGATCGAAGCGGAAGATGTTGGCCACGTTCCATTCGCCGCTGGTGACCTGGCGCTTCAGCTTGCCGCTGGCCAGATCGTGCAGGTACAGGTGGCCCCAGTCGGATTTCTGGCTGAACCACAGGAACTCGCCGCTCTCGGGCAGGTAGCGCCAGTTCACCGAGGACAGCGCCGGCGCACTCTGGTACTGGGTGGCCACGGTCTCCTCGAACACTTGCCGCACCTGCCCGCTGGCCGCGTCGGCCACCAGCAGCCGCGCCGACTTGTGGCCGCGATCGGTGCTGACGAAGGCCAGGGTGGAGCCGTCGGCGGCCCATTGCACGTCTTCCCAGCCATCGTCGCAGACCAGGTCGTCGCTGCAGGTGGAACGGTGCTGGTCCGGCGGCATCTGCAGGCGGATCGTGCGCGGCGCGGCGCCCGACAGGTCGATCACCACCCGTTCGATCAGGGTGACGTGCTCGTCACCGGCGAACGGATACTTCCACTGCTCGACCCGCGGCGCGCCAACGTTCGTGCCGACCATGGTCATGGTGCTGGTGCGGCGCTGGTCCTGCTGGAAGGTGGCGATCCGGTCGCCGTCTGGCGACCAGGCCACCACCGCCTTGTCGGTGTGCTTCCAGCCGGCGTTGTCGGTGGCATAGCCGTAGTCCGGCGCGCCATCGAAGGTGAGCTGGGTCTCCTTGCCGGTGGCACGCTCGCGCAACCACAGGTTCCAGTCGCGGACGAAGGCCTCGCGACTGCCGTCGGGCGAGGCCGCGCCCGGCTCGCGGCCGCTTTCGACCCGCTCGATCACCTGGCAGCCGCCGGCCTCGCAGCGATAGTCGCCACTGCCGGTGGACACCCGCAGGCTGCCCCCGTCCAGGCGTACGCCGGTCACCGGCAGGCGCCGGGGATCGGCCGGCCGGCCCTTGCCGCCGGCGGCGCGGTCCATCGCCGTGGCCAGGGCCTGGGCCGTGAACGCCGTCACCGGCGCGCCCTGCCCCGGTTGCAACCGCAGGTACTGGATGCCGTCGGCGCCGGACAGCTGGTACAGCACGCTGCCGTCATCGAGCCAATCGACCACCCGCACCAGTCCGTCCACCAGCGGCAGCGTGCGCTCGCCGAGCATGGACACCGCGCGCTCGTAGTCGGCCGCCGTCACCTGCGCCGCTTCCTGGCCCATTGCCGCAGCGGCCACGCCCATGCCGGCCATCAGCGCCACCCCCAGCCCACGCCGCATCCAGGTCCCATCGCCTTGCCTCATTCCCGGTTTCCGTCCCCGCGCCATGCGGGTGCAACCGGTGATGCTAGCGCCTGGGCCCGCAGCGGGCACCTGCCACAGGTACCGTGCCGGTGGCGCGCTACGGCGTCGGCGGCACCCAGATCGCCACGCCGGCGGCCTTCTTCTGCTGGGTCGGGATGCCGATGCCGACTCCGCCGAAGGAGCTGCTGCCCCAGCTGCCGGCACCCACGGACATGTTCGCCGGCCCGGCCGCCGAGCCGACGCCGATCAGGACCACGCCATTGGCCCCCAGTGCGGCGGCCTCGCGCTTGAGCCGTTCCACCGCCGCGTCGGTCTGGCCCTGGGTGCCAAAGCCGATCGCGCTGGAAGCCTCCAGCTGGGCGATCTCCTGCGAGCCCGGCGGCACCGCGGTGTAGACCTGGACCTGGGCCGGATCAATCGGCGGGCGCGCCTGGCCAACCATCACTTTTGACGAGCCGGCACAGCCGGCCAGGGCCAGGACCAGGGTGGCCAGAACGATACGCAGGTGCATGGCTGTCCCTCTGCGTGGAATGGAACGACTACCGGCATCATCCTGCCGGGCGAGTGAATCGACAAGGAACCCGGGGCGTGCCCTCGCGCCCGGCCCGGTACTGCCAGGCCAGCCACCATCGGCACGGGCGTATCATGGAGCCTTGGATCCAACGGAGTCGCCATGAGCTTCCCCCATGTCCGCCTGCGGCGCATGCGCCACGACGAGTTCTCACGCCGGCTGATGCGCGAGCACGTGCTCACCGCCAACGACCTGATCTACCCGGTGTTCGTGCACGAG
>JAGOWL010000043.1:8562-11528 GCA_018060215.1 Pseudoxanthomonas sp. | reverse complement strand
CGGAGTCGCCATGAGCTTCCCCCATGTCCGCCTGCGGCGCATGCGCCACGACGAGTTCTCACGCCGGCTGATGCGCGAGCACGTGCTCACCGCCAACGACCTGATCTACCCGGTGTTCGTGCACGAGGCCGCCGGCCGCGCGCCGGTGGCGTCCATGCCCGGGGTCGAGCGGCTGTCGATCGAAGAGCTGCTGCGCGTGGCCGAGCAGGCACTGGAACTGGGGGTGCCGGTGCTGGACCTGTTCGGCGTGCCCGACCCGGCGGCCAAGACCGCCGACGGGCGCATCGCCTGGGACGAGGACGGCATCATCCCGCGCGCGGTGCGCGCACTGAAGTCGCGCTTCCCCGAACTGGGCGTGATGACCGACCAGGCCCTGGACCCCTACACCACCCACGGCCAGGACGGCCTGATCGACGAGTCCGGCTACATCCTCAACGACGCCACCATCGAGGCGCTGGTAAAGCAGTCGCTGGCCCATGCCGCCGCCGGCGCCGACATCCTCTCGCCGTCGGACATGATGGACGGACGCATCGGCGAGATCCGCGAAGCACTGGAAGCGGCCGGCTTCATCAACACCCGGATCCTGTCCTACGCGGCCAAGTACGCCAGCGCGTTCTACGGTCCGTTCCGCAGCGCGGTCGGCAGCGCCGGCAACCTGGGCAAGGGCAACAAGTACACCTACCAGATGGATCCGGCCAATTCCGACGAGGCCCTGCGCGAGGTCGAACTGGACATCGCCGAAGGCGCCGACATGGTCATGGTCAAGCCCGGCCTGCCCTACCTGGACGTGATCCGGCGGGTCAAGGACGCCTTCGGCGTGCCGACCTTCGCCTACCAGGTCAGCGGCGAATACGCCATGCTCAAGGCCGCCGCCGCCAACGGCTGGCTGGACGAGAAGGCCTGCGCGCTGGAAGCGCTGCTGGCCTTCAAGCGCGCCGGCGCCGACGGCGTACTCACCTATTTCGCGCTGGATGCGGCGCGCTGGCTCCGCGAGGACTGACTGACATGAGCACCGCCCGTTACGCCGTTTTCGGCCATCCGATCGCGCACTCGCTTTCGCCGCAGATCCACGCGGCCTTCGCCAGGCTGCGCGGCATCTCCCTGGAATACACCGCCATCGACGCGACGCCGGATGATTTCAGCGCCGCGCTGGAACGCTTCGCCGCCGCCGGCGGGCGTGGCTGCAATATCACCCTGCCATTGAAGGAAGCCGCCTTCGCCCTGTGCGCCCAGGTCAGCGACCGCGCGCGCCGTGCCGGCGCCTGCAATACCCTGACCCGGGTCGATGGCCACTGGCAGGGCGACAACACCGACGGAGCCGGCCTGGTCCACGACCTCACCAGTCGCCATGGCCTGGACCTGCGCGCGCGCCGGGTGCTGCTGATCGGCGCCGGTGGCGCTGCCCGCGGCGTGGCCCCGGCCCTGCTGGACGCGGGCATCGACGAACTGGTGGTGGTCAACCGCACGCCCGAACGCGCCGACGCTCTGGTCGATGCCCTGGGCGAGCCCGGCCGCGCCCATACCCGCTACTGGCAGGACCTGCGCGACCTGGGCGACTTCGAACTGATCGTCAACGCCACCTCGGCCGGTCGCGGCCCGGACGGTTTCAGCGCACCGCTGTCGCTGGTCAACAGCCGCTCCGTGGCGGTGGACCTGAACTATGGCGAGGCCGCCATCGCGTTCCTGGCCTGGGCGCGCGCGGCCGGCTGCCTGGAGGCGGTCGATGGCCTGGGCATGCTGGTGGAACAGGCGGCCGAGGCGTTCGAACTGTGGCACGGCGTGCGCCCGCAGACCGACGAGGTCTACGCCGGGCTGCGCAACCGCGACAAGACCCTGGTCACGGCGGACTGATCCGGCTGCCGCCTGCCGCCTGCTAACCCGTTCAGGCGGCCGGCCGGCCCTTGTAGACGGCCGCGTCGATGCAGGCGAACACGCTGACCACGAACCAGCCGAACGGCCACAGCGACAGGGTGATCAACCAGGTGAAGGCAAATGCCAGGCAGGCGGCCAGGAACCACAGGATCGCCCCCAGCAGCCGCCCCTGCAGCAACTGGCCCAGGCCGGGCGCGAAGAAACTGCACAATGCGGCAATCACGTTGCCGGTCGAACCCTGGGCCATCGTCGCCACCGCCATGTCGGGGAAGTGCCCATAGGCTACCGCAGACGGCTGCGGCGATCACTCCACGGCAATGCCCAGGTAGCGGTCCTTCAGGCGCACGTAGTGGGCGGCCGAGTAGTGCAGGCTCTCGATTTCCTTGTCGCTGAGCCGGCGCACCAGGCGCGCCGGGTTGCCTACCCACAACTCGCCCTCGCCCACCACCTTGCCCGGGCCGACCACCGCGCCGGCGCCGACGAAGCCATGCTGCTTCACCGTGGCGCCATCGAGGATGCAGGCGCCCATGCCGATCAGGCAGGCGTCCTCGATGGTGCAGGCGTGGATGATGGTGCCGTGGCCGATGGTCACGTCCGCACCCACCAGGGTCGGATACCCGGCCTTGTTGTAGGGACTGTGGTGGCTGACGTGGATGATGGTGCCGTCCTGCACGTTGCTGCGCGCACCGATGCGGATGTGGTTGACGTCGCCACGGATGATGGTGCCGGGCCACACCGATACATCGTCGGCCAGCTCCACATCGCCGATCACGGTGGCGGCAGGATCGACATAGACGCGCTGGCCCAGGCGCGGGGACTGGTCCAGGTAGGGGCGCAGGGAGCGGGTGGCGGTTTCCATGCCCCATTGTAGGGTGCCGCGGCGCACTCCGGTCGCGCGCCGTCGCGCCCGCCGCACGACCCGCTCAGTCCAGCGGGCAGTCGACGATGGTGTCCAGACGGATGCGGTTGGCGAACAGCGAGAACGCCAGCATCCCGGCCAGGCCACTGGCGCGCTCGATCCACGGCGGCAGCCAGCGCGGCGCGGCCAGGCTGCCGTCGGCGAACAGCGGCTCGAACCGGACCACGTCCTCCAG
>JAGOWL010000043.1:0-8462 GCA_018060215.1 Pseudoxanthomonas sp. | reverse complement strand
CCTCCAGCGCCATGGCGATGGCCTCGATGCGCAGGCTGATGCGCTTGAGCCGCTCGATGTCGATGCTGCCGGTGATCTGCTCGGCGAAGGTGGCCAGGCCTTCCTGCACGGCGGTGACCCGCGGCGAGGCCAGCGCCAGGCTGGGCAGGTTGGGTTGCTGGCGGCCGTTGAGCGCGGTCAGCGAGTGCACCAGGGCTTCGTGGTGGAACAACTGGCGACGGTCGTAGTCGCTGAACTCGGAACCGGCGCGCAGGCGGATGCGGGTGGCGCCGGCGGCGGCCTTGGCGATCAGGTCCGGATCCAGTTCGACCGCCACCACCCGGTCGCCGAAGAACCCGTCCAGATCACCCTGCAGCTGCAGCGCCAGCGCGGTGGCCGAGACCGGCACCTGTTCCTCCGGCGCCAGCAGTTCGTGGTCCAGCTCCCCGGCGATCTGGATGAAGTGGCGGGCCGCCTCGCGGGTGACCGGCGCCTGCCCGGGCAGCGCCTGGCCCGGGTGCCCGTACAGCGCGATCGATTCGGTGCCGGCAGCGGCCGTGCCCAGCGACTGCAGCAGGCATGCAGCCCGATCCCAGCTGTCCACCGATTCACGCAGGTAGGCGCCCAGCGGGTGCTGCGGATCGGCGGCGGCGGCGATGGCAGCCAGCTCGGTGCGGGCGTCGCTGAAATCCAGCTGCGGGTAGTCCACCACCGGCAAGGCCGCCTGGCCGCGCCGCCACTGCTCCAGGAACCGTGCCTGCACCGTGGCCGGCCAGCTGGCCAGATGCAACAGCCGGATCCCGCGCACGGCCTTGACCAGGCGCGCATCAAGCGCGGCGTGGCGGGTGAGCTGGGCTGCCGCGCCCGTCATCGCCGAGGGTATTTCTCGTCCAGGCGCTTGCGCAGCGCCTTGTTCTGCACGCGGGCATCGGACTTCTGCGCCAGGCGCGTGGCCAGGCGGTCGGCGGCGCCGGCGACCTCGTCGCGCAGCTTGAGGTAGTTGGCCACGCGTGCCGGGTCCAGCGTGCCCGCTTCGATCGCTGCGCCGATCGCGCAGCCCGGCTCGCTGTGGTGCGCGCAATCGTTGAAACGGCATTGCGCGGCGATCGCCTCGATGTCGGCGAAACCGCCATCGGCCAGTTCCTCCTCGCCGGTGGGCTTGAGCTCGCGCATGCCCGGGGTGTCGATCAGGCAGGCACCGGCCGGCAGTGCGATCAGGGCGCGGTGGGTGGTGGTGTGGCGGCCACGGGAATCGTGCTCGCGCACCTGCGCGGTCTTCATCCGCTGCTCGCCCAGCAGGCTGTTGGTCAGGGTCGACTTGCCCGCGCCGGAGGAGCCGACCAGCACCGCGCTCATGCCCGGTCCCAACCACGGCAGCAACGCCGCCACCGCATCGGCATCCCTGGCGTTGAGCGCCAGCACCGGCACCCCCTGGGCGCGCAGGTCGGCCAGTGCGGCCAGGGCGGCATCGGCGTCGGCACCCTCACGGTCGGCCTTGGTCAGCACGATCACCGGCTGCACCCCGCCACCGCCCACCAGCAGCAGGTAGCGCTCGATCCGGCGCGGGTTGAAGTCCGCGTCCAGGCCACACACCACCAGGGCGGTATCGACGTTGGCCGCGATCACCTGCTGCTGGTAGTGCTCGCCGGCGGCGGCACGCTTGATCGCGCTGCGCCGGGGCAGCAGGGCCAGGATCCGGCGACCGTCGTGCAGGACCCAGTCGCCCACGGCGGCGCGCTCATGCAGCGGCACCCCGTCGGCGCTGAATACCGGGCGCCGCTGCCACTCCGGCGGCGACTCGGCGCGAAAGCCCGAGTCCGGGCCCTCGGCGAGCACGTAGCCGCTGCGGTGCTGCTCGCTGACCCGGGCCGGGCGCGATCCCGGATGGGCCGCTGCCAGCGCCTGCCAGGCGGGGTCCTCCGCCGCGCCGGCCCAGGGCCAGCCGATCCGGTGCAGGGGGGCATAGTCGGGTGCGGTCGGGTCCATGGCCGGCATTGTATTCGGACACCCTCCAGCCGCCGCGGTTCGCTCCCCGGACAGCCCCCCGGTGCAGGAGCCCCGCTTGCGGGCGCTTTTCCACGAACGCATGTCCGGTCTCCCCGGGTCCTACGATCCAGGGCGACGCAGGCTCCCTGCCCGAACCCTGCCGGGACAGGCACTTACGGGGCCTTTTTCCGATAACATGCCAGTCCCCACCCTGCCCTTCGGGCCTGAGCCATGTCGTCCACCGAAAATCCGCTGCGCATCCGCGAGCGCCTGTCAGAAGTCCGCTACGAGATCCGCGGCGAACTGGCCCGGCGAGCGCACGCGCTGGAGGCGGAAGGACGCACGCTGATCAAGCTCAACATCGGCAATCCCGGCGCCTTCGGATTCCGCGCACCGGCGCACCTGCAGCGCGCCATCGTCGAGGACATCGACCACACCGACCCCTACACCCACCAGCTCGGCCTGCCAGCCGCGCGCGAGGCGCTGGCCGCGGCCTATCGCGCCCGCAACGTGCCGTACGTGTCCACCGACCGGGTGTTCGTCGGCAACGGCGTGTCCGAGTTGATCGACATGACCTTGCGCGCCCTGCTCAACCCGGGCGACGAAGTGCTGGTGCCCTCGCCCGACTACCCGCTGTGGTCGGCAGCCACCATCCTCAACGACGGCCGCCCGGTGTATTACCGCTGCGCGCCGGAGAACGGCTTCCTGCCCGACCCGGTCGAGGTCGAGGGTCTGGTGTCCTCGCGCACCCGCGCGATCGTGCTGATCAATCCCAACAATCCCACCGGCGCGGTGTATCCGCGCGAGCTGCTGGAAAAACTCGTTGCCATCGCCCGCCGCCACAACCTGTTGCTGCTGGTGGACGAAATCTACGATCAGGTGCTGTACGACGGCGCGAAGTTCGAGCCACTGGCGCCGATCGCCGACGACCACCCGTGCATCACGTTTTCCGGCCTGAGCAAGGTGCACCGCGCCTGCGGCTGGCGGGTGGGCTGGGCGATCCTCACCGGCGCGCCGGCGCGCACCGCCGACTATCGCAATGCGCTGGACCTGCTTTCGGGCCTGCGCCTGTGCGCCAATGTCGCCGGCCAGTACGCGATCGCCGCGGCAGTGAACGGCCCGGATACGATCAGCGAACTGTGTTCGCCGGGCGGACGCCTGTACGAGACCCGGCGCGCGGTGGTCGAGGCCTGTGCGGCCAGCGAACACCTGCGCCTGGTCGTGCCGCAGGGTGCGCTGTATGCGTTCCCGTCGGTGGTCGGGGCGGCCGCGCGCGGCTTCGATGACCACCAGTTCGCGCTGGAACTGCTGGAAACCGAGAACGTGCTGATCGTGCCGGGTTCGAGCTTCAACGTGCCCTATCGCGACCACTTCCGGGTCACCCTGCTGCCGCAGGCGCAGGTCATGGGCGAGGTGTTCACGCGCATCGACCGGGCGCTGGGGCGCCGGGCCGAGGCCGCCGGCAAGGTCGTGCCGATCCAGGCCAAGGCCCGCCACGCGGCGGCCTGAACGCAGGCAGGCACGGGGGATGACCGGCGACCTGGGCGATACCCCTGTGGCCGGCTCTCCGGCGACGACGCTGCCGGCGTTCCTGGCGCTGGGCGATTCCTACAGCATCGGCGAAGGCGTCGAAGCCGGCGGCCGCTGGCCGGTACAGCTGGCCCGGGCCTTGCGCCTGGAAGGCCGCGACCTCGGCGAGCCACGGATCGTGGCCACCACCGGCTGGACCACCGACGAACTGGACGCGGGCATCGACGCGGCGCAGGCGCAATCGCCCATCGCGGGCGAGCACGTGCTGGTGAGCCTGCTCATCGGCGTCAACAACCAGTACCGCGGCCGACCGCTGGATGAATTCCGCGTACAGTTCGCCGCGCTGCTGCAGCGGGCCATCGCCTTTGCCGGCAACGAGCCGCGACGGGTGCTGGTGCTGGCGATCCCGGACTGGGGCATGACTCCGTTCGCCATCGCCCAATCGCGCAACCCGGCGCAGGTGGCCGCGCAGATCGACGCCTTCAATGCGGTCTGCCGCGCCGAGGCGTTGCGGGCCGGTGCGCACTGGATCGACATCGCCCCGGTCAGCCGCGAACGCGGCGGCGAGCCGGAGATGCTGGCCGAAGACGGCCTGCATCCCTCGGCGGCGATGTACGCGCTGTGGGCAGCACTGGCACTGCCGGCGGCACGCACCGCCCTGTCGCTCCCGCCAGCGCCACCGTAGGAGCCGGGGAAACTGGACATGCGCCCGTGGAAAGGCACCCGCGACCTGCATGCCGGAACCGTGGGGAAACCATGCACGACCGGCGTGACCGCAGGGGCCGGGCGCCGGCGTGCGCAGGGGGGCGTACAATGAGCGGTCTGGAATCCCCTTTGCCGAGACCCCCCATGTCCCTCGATCCCGCCCTGCGTTCGCGCATCGAATCGCTGCTCCAGGCCAACCGCGTCGTCCTGTTCATGAAGGGCCAGCCCGGCGCGCCCCAGTGCGGCTTCTCGGCCAAGGCCAGCGGCGTGCTGGAGGACCTGGGCGTGGACTATGCCCACGTCAACGTGCTGGCCGATGCGGAGATCCGCGAAGGCATCAAGGCCTTCGGCAACTGGCCGACCATCCCGCAGCTGTACATCGAAGGCGAACTGGTCGGCGGCAGCGACATCATCGAGCAGATGGCCACCAGCGGCGAGCTGTCCCAGGTGCTGGGGCTGCCGGCGCCCGACCGCACCCCGCCCCAGGTCACCGTAACCGAAGCGGCTGCCGAGAAGCTGCGCGGCGCGCTGGCCGACGCCGGCAACGCCGCGCTGTCGCTGTCGATCGACGCCCGCTTCCAGCCGCGCTTCCAGATCGCCCCGCGCAGTGACTCGGCCATCGCGGTGGAAACGGCCGGCCTGCGCATCCAGTTCGATCCGGCCAGCGCGCGCCGCGCCAACGGCATCACCATCGACTGGGTGGACGATGTCCGCGGCCAGGGCCTGGCCATCGACAATCCGAACGCACCCAAGGCGGTCCAGTCGATCACCCCGGCCGAGGTCGTCCGCCAGGTCCGCGCCAGCGAACTGATCCTGGTGGACGTACGCGAGCCCGACGAGCGCGCCATCGCCGCGGTCGCCGTGGCCCACCGCACTTTCGACGGCGACGGCCGCGCCGAACTGGAGGCACTGCCCAGGGACACCGCCCTGGCCTTCCTGTGCCACCGCGGCGGCCGCAGCGGGCGCGCGGCCGAGGAGTTCCGGGCCAAGGGCTTCACCCGACTGTTCAACGTCGAAGGCGGCATCGACCGCTGGTCGCAGGACGTGGACGCCAGTATCCCGCGCTACTGATCCCGTCAGAAGCCGCCGCCGGCGTCCAGCCAGGCCTGTTCGTCGGCGGTGCTGGTCCGGCCCAGGGCGCGGTTGCGGTGCGGGAAGCGGCCGAAGCGCTCGATCACCCGCCGGTGCTCGACCGCATATTGCGTGTAGGTCTGGTTGCCGAGCGCTTCGAACAGGGCGACCGAACGCTGCTGGTCGGCCAGTTCCTCCGAATGCTCGAACGGCAGGTAGAAAAACGCGCGCAGCTCCGGCTCGAAGGCCGCGTCGTGGCCGGTGGCCAGCGCGCGTTCGGCGTAGTGGCGGGCCAGTCCGTCGCTGGCGAAGGCGTGGCCGCTGCCACGGAACACGTTGCGCGGGATCTGGTCGAGCAGCAGCAGCAGGGCCAGCGCGCCCTCGGCACTGTCCAGCCAATCCTCATGTTCGCGCCGCGCCGCCGCCAGGTGCGCAGCGAGGAACAGCGCCTCGCACTGGCGGTCGAAGGCCTCGCCGCCGTTGAACCAGGCACGCATTCCCGCCAGTCGCCAGAACCGCACCACTTCCGCCGCCGTGGTCGTCATCGTGTTTTCCTCCTGGATGCCGTCACCGGCCAGCATGCCGCATTTCCGGTGCCCTGTTGGGTGGCGGGTCGCACGCGCTTTCCACGGACGCATGTCCGGTCACCCGGGCTCCTGCACGTGCACGGTGTGCGAAGGGCCGGTGACGCGCACGTTGCACGACGGGCCCGTGCAGGCTAGCTTCGGGGTTTCGTTCCACCCGGGGAGAATCCATGCGCCACCTGACGCTCGCTGCGGCGTGCCTGGCCATCATCGGCACCGTCGCCTGCGTTGCCGCGCCGCCCGCTTCGGCCGCCTCGCGCTTCGCCGACGACCCCTATCCGAGCACCTACAAGCCGCTGCCCTCCGAACCGGTGCTGCTGCGCAATGCCACCGTGCTCACCGGCACCGGCCAGCGCCTGGACGGGGCCGACGTGCTGATGCGTGACGGCAGGATCGTCCAGGTCGGCAGCGGCGTGCAGGCCGAGGCAGGCGTGCGCGTGGTCGACGCCAGCGGCAAGTGGATCACTCCAGGCATCATCGACGTGCATTCGCACCTGGGCGTCTACCCGAGTCCGGGCGTGAGGGCGCACAGCGACGGCAACGAGGCCATCGCGCCGGTCACCGCCAATGTCTGGGCAGAACATTCGGTGTGGCCGCAGGATCCGGGCTTCGCCGCGGCCCTGGCCGGCGGCGTCACCACCCTGCAGATCCTGCCCGGCTCGGCCAACCTGGTCGGCGGTCGCGGGGTGACCCTGCGCAACGTGCCGGCCACCAGCACCCAGGCGATGAAGTTCCCCGGTGCGCCCTGGGGCCTGAAGATGGCCTGCGGCGAGAACCCCAAGCGCGTCTACGGCGGCAAGGGCACCGCGCCATCCACGCGCATGGGCAACGTCGCCGGCTACCGCGCCGCGTTCATCGATGCCAGCGAGTACCGGCGCAGGAACGGTGGCGGCAAGCCCGCGCCGGAGCCGGCCAAGCGCAAGTGGTGGCAGTCCGGCGAGGCCGGCAAGGGCGACAGCGCCGGCGACACCGGCGGCAAGCGCGACCTCAAGCTGGACACCCTGGCCGGCGCGATCAATGGCGACATCCTGGTCCATATCCACTGCTACCGCGCCGACGAGATCACCACCATGATCGACCTGGCCCGCGAGTTCGGCTTCAGGATCGCCGCCTTCCACCACGGCGTGGAGGCCTACAAGGTCGCCGACCGGCTGGCCGCCGAGGGCATCTGTGGCGCACTGTGGGCCGACTGGTGGGGCTTCAAGATGGAGGCCTTCGATGGCATCCAGGAGAACATCGCCCTGGTCGACCGGCCGAAGAACGGCTGCGCGATCGTGCATTCGGATTCGGACGAGGGCATCCAGCGGCTCAACCAGGAGGCGGCCAAGGTGATCGCCAACGCGCGCCGCGCCGGCATGGAGATCGCGCCCGAGCGCGCGATCGCCTGGCTGACCTCCAACGCGGCCCGCTCGCTGGGCGTGGCCGAGCGCACCGGTTCGCTGGAAGCGGGCAAGCTGGCCGACGTGGTGGTGTGGAACCGCGATCCGTTCAGCGTCTACGCGCAGGCCGAACAGGTCTACATCGACGGCGCCCGCGTGTACGACCGCCACGATCCGTCACGGCAGCCGAAGTCGGACTTCATGCTCGGGCAACCGTCCGCCGCGAACGGGGGTGGCCTGTGAAGCGCGGCACCCGCACCCATCGCGGCGCCAGCCTGCTCGGCGCCGCCCTGCTGGCCGCCGGCCTGTGCGCGCCGCCCCCCCGGGCCGTGGCCCAGGAGGGCGGCCAGGCCCTGCTGATCCGCAACGCCACCGTCCACACCGCCGGCCCGCAGGGCACGCTGGAAGGCAGCGACGTTCTGGTCCAGGGCGGCACCATCCGCGCGATCGGCAAGGCGCTGGTCGCACCGGCCGGCGCGCAGGTGGTGGAAGCGGCCGGCAAGCCGCTGACGCCGGCCCTGTTCGCCGGCATCACCGGCATCGGCCTGGAGGAAGTCTCCGGCGAACCGCCGACGGTGGACCAGGCGCTGTCGCTGCCCGAGCAGCCGCTGCGCCCGGAATTCGACGTGACCCTGGCCTACAACCCGGCCTCGGTACTGGTGCCGGTGGCGCGGGTGGAAGGCCTGGGCTTCACCCTGCTGGCGGCCGATCCGGGCAAGGCCTTCGTCGCCGGCCAGGGCGGGGTGGTGCGGCTGGATGGCAGCGCCGACCCGATCGGTCCGCGCGCGCTGTTCGTGCAGCTGGGGGCGGCCGGTTCGGAACTGAGCGGCAAGTCGCGCGCGGCCCAGTGGATGCTGCTGGACCAGCTGGTGGCCGAGGCCCGGGGCCGGGTGGCCGCCGATTCACCGCATGCCCTGCTGACTCCCGCAGGGCGCACCACCCTGGCCCGCTACCTGGACGGCCAAGGCCGGCTGGTGGCCCGGGTCGACCGCGCCGCCGACATCCGCCAGCTGCTGCGCTGGGCCGCGCGCCAGAACGTGCGCGTGGCCATTGCCGGCGGCGCCGAGGCCTGGCAACTGGCGCCGCAACTGGCGCAGGCGCGGATCCCGGTGTTCGTCGATGCGCTGGTGGACCTGCCCTCCAGCTTCGACCAGATCGGCGCGACCCTGCGCAACGCGGCCCTGCTGCAGGCCGCCGGCGTGGAGGTCGCCTTCAGCCAGTCCGGCGA
>JAGOWL010000042.1 GCA_018060215.1 Pseudoxanthomonas sp. | reverse complement strand
TCGACCAGGACCACGCCCAGCTCGCGCTCGTCGGCGGTCAGCACCGCCACCGAGGAGGCCAGCGAGGACAGGATCAGGTCGTCCACCTGCAGGCCGCAGCGCTGCACGCACTTGGTGATGTTCTGCGCGGCCGACTGCGCGCAGGTGACCAGGTGCGCGTGCACCTCCAGGCGCACGCCGGTCATGCCGACCGGGTTGCGGATGCCTTCCTGCGAATCATCCAGCACGTACTCGCGCGGGATCGCGTGCAGGATGCGCTGGTCGGCCGGGATCGCCACCGCCTTGGCCGCGTCCAGCACCCGGTCCAGGTCGGCCCAGGTGACCTCGCCTTCGCGGATCGGGACGATGCCCGGCGAGTTCTTGCACTGCACGTGGTTGCCGGAGATGGAGGCGTACACCGAGCGGATCTCGCAGCCGGCCATCATCTCGGCCTCCTCGATCGCACGCTGGATCGACTGCACGGTCGATTCGATGTCCACCACCACGCCCTTCTTCAGTCCGCGCGATTCGTGCGAACCCACGCCGATCACCTCGATCGGGTTGCCCGGCGAGTACTCGCCCACCAGCGCCACCACCTTGGAGGTGCCGATGTCGAGTCCGACGATGAGGGATTTGTCGCCTTTGCGGTTCATGTACTGCTCGCCTGCATGGGTTGCGTCCGCGCCGCGCCTGCCGTGTGCGCCGGCGCGGGGGAGGGATGGGTGGCTCCGGCGCCGGGCGTGCCCCAGGCCAGGGTGAAACCATTGGTGTAGCGCAGGTCGGCGCGCGCCAGCGGACGCGCCTGGCCGGCCAGCAGGGTCGGCAGCATCCGGGTGAAGCGCTGCAGGCGGGCGCGCGCATCGTCGCGGCCGACCACCACTTCCATGCCGTTGTCCAGGGTCAGCGACCAGCTGCCACGCGCATCCATGGCCAGCTGCTCCACCCCGTAGCCCAGCGGCGCGAACAGCTCGCGCGCCTGCTGGTACATCTCCACCACCTCGGCGCTGCGCGCATCCGGACCGTCCAGCCGCGGCATGCGCTCACGGGCCAGGTCCGCCGGCAGCGGGAACAGCTTGCCGCGCACCGACAGCAGCCGGTCCTGGCCCCAGAACGCGAACGGCTCGTGCTCCTGGAGCTGGACCTCCAGGGTGTCGGGCCACTGCTTGCGCACCCGGGCATGCTCGACCCAGGGCAGTTGCTCGACCGCGTGCTGGGCCGCATCCAGGTCCACGGCGAAGAAGCCACGGGCCGCGTGCGGTGCCAGTGCCTGCTGCAGCTGCTCGGCCGGGACCCGTTCGAACTGCCCGTTCGCGCGCAGGCGCGACAGCGGCCAGTGGCCGGCACCGACCCAGCCGTTGAGCACGGCCACCACCGGCAGCGCGACCAGCGCCACCGCCAGCAACCAGGCCAGGATCCGCAGCAGCGCGTTCACGCGGCGGCACCTCCGGCGATGTCCCTGTCCAGGGTCTGCTCCAGGATCTTCCAGCACAGCTGCTCGAAGCCGATCCCGACCTGGCGCGCGGCCTTGGGCACCAGCGAGTGGCTGGTCATGCCCGGCGCGGTGTTGACCTCCAGCAGGTACAGCGCGCCGCTGGCGCGATCACGCATCACGTCCACCCGGCCCCAGCCGCTGCAGCCGGCAGCACGGAAGGCGGCCAGCGCCAGGGCGCCGATGCGTGCCTCGTCCTCGCCCTCCAGGCCCGGACACAGGTACTGGGTGTCCTCGGCCACGTACTTGGCGTGGTAGTCGTACCACTGGCCCTTGGGCACGATCCGGATCGAGGGCAACGCGGCGTCGCCCAGGATGCCCACCGTCAGCTCGTCGCCGATCACCATCTGTTCCATCAGCAGCTCGCCCGGATAGCGCGCGGCCAGGGCCACGGCCTGGTCCAGGTCCGATTCGGACAGCACCCGCGACACGCCCACGCTGGAACCTTCCGAGGACGGCTTGACGATCACCGGCAGGCCCAGGCCGCGGGCGGCCTGGTGCACGGTGGCGGCATCCACCCCGCGCGCAAGGCGCACGTAGCGCGGCGTCGGCAGGTCCAGCGCCAGCCACACCTGCTTGGTGCGGATCTTGTCCATGGCCAGCGCCGAGCCGAGCACGCCCGAGCCGGTGCAGGGCACGCCCAGGGCCTCCATCAGTCCCTGGACCACGCCGTCCTCGCCACCGCCACGCTGGCCGTGGAGGACGTTGAACACCCGGTCGAACTGCCTGGCCACCAGCGCCTGGACCAGCGCCGGGATGCCGTCGACGGCATGCGCATCGACGCCGCGCGCGCGCAGCGCCTCGAGCACGTTGCGCCCGGAATCCAGCGACACTTCGCGCTCGGAGCTGCTGCCGCCCATGAGCACGGCCACCCGGCCGAACACGGCCGGATCGGTGTAGCGCGCGGCAGCGGCTGCGGTCGCGTTCATGGCTGGCCTCCCTCGGCGTCGGCGAAGCCCTCGCTGGCAATGCGGTGGGCCACGTAGCTGATGTCGCCGGCGCCCATCATCAGCAGCAGGTCGCCGTCGTGGAGCACGTCCGGAAGCACGTGGGCCAGGTCGGCCACCTGCCCCACCACCACCGGTTCGCTGCGGCCGCGGGCACGGATGGCCCGGGCCAGGGCGCGCGAATCGGCTCCGGGGATCGGCGCCTCGCCGGCCGGGTACACCTCGCTGAGCACCAGTGCGTCGGCCTCCGACAGCACCGCGGCGAAGGCGTCGAACTGGTCGCGGGTGCGGCTGTAGCGGTGCGGCTGGAAGGCCACCACCAGGCGCCGGTCCGGCCACCCGCCGCGGGCGGCGGAGAACACCGCGGCCAATTCCTTCGGATGGTGGCCGTAGTCATCGACCACCCGCACCCGGGCACCGGTGGCGGTGGCCACTTCACCCAGGTCGTTGAAGCGCCGGCCGATGCCGGCGAACTTCTCCAGCGCCGCGGCGATGGCCGGCGGCGACACGCCCAGCTGCCAGCCCACCGCGGCGGCGGCCAGCGCATTGAGCACGTTGTGCCGACCCGGCAGGGCCAGGGTCACCGGCACCGATGCGCCTTCGGGCAGGCGCAGGGTGAAGCGCATGCGCGGCCCGTCCTGGACGATGTCCTCGGCGCGCACATCGGCAGCTTCGGCGATGCCGTAGGTCATCACGTGGCGCGGCGTGTGCGCGGCCAGCGCCGCCACCTCCGGATCATCGATGCACAGCACCGCCAGGCCATAGAACGGCAGGCGCTGCAGGAACTCGGCGAAGGCCGACTGCAGGCGGGCAAAATCGTTGCCGTAGTTCTCCAGGTGGTCGGCATCGATGTTGGTGATCACCGCCACCAGCGGGTTCAGGCGCAGGAAGCTGCCGTCGCTTTCGTCGGCTTCGGCCACCAGCCACTGGCCGCCGCCGAGCCTGGCATTGGCGCCAGCGGCGAGCAGCTGGCCACCGATGACGAAGGTCGGGTCCAGGCCGCCTTCGCTGAGCACCGCGGCGGCCAGGCTGGTGGTGGTGGTCTTGCCGTGGGTGCCGGCAACAGCAATACCGCGGCGGAAGCGCATCAGTTCGGCCAGCATCGCCGCCCGCGGCACGATCGGGATGCGCTGGCTGCGTGCCTCCATCAATTCCGGGTTGTCGTCGCGGATCGCGCTGGACACCACCACGCAGTCGGTGCCCAGCACGTTGGCCGCCGAGTGGCCCTGGACCACGCGCGCGCCCAGCCGCGCCAGCCGGCGGGTGGCGGCGTTGTCGGCCGCGTCCGAACCGGACACTTCGTAGCCCAGGGTCAGCATCACCTCGGCGATGCCGCTCATGCCGGTACCGCCGATGCCGACGAAGTGCACGCGGGGGAAGGCGCGCACCAGGTCATCGGTGTCGTGCAGGCGGCGGATCATGCGGATTCTCCGGTGGAGGCTTGGGGAAGGGACAGTTCCAGCACGCGGTCGGCGATGCGCTCGGCCGCATCGGTGCGCGCCAGCGTGCGCGCGGCTTCGGCCATGGCCAGCCGGCGTTGCGGCGCGGTGGCCAGGGCGCGCAGCGCGCCCTGCAGGTTGGCGGCCAGGCCGGCGTCCTGCTTCAACAACAGCGCCGCGCCGTGCTCGACCAGGTACTCGGCGTTGCGGGTCTGGTGGTCGTCGACCGCGGCGGCAAACGGCACCAGCACGCTGCCCACGCCGGCCGCGCACAGTTCGGCCAGGGTCGAGGCACCGGCGCGGCACACCACCAGATCGGCCCAGGCATAGGCGGCGGCCATGTCGTCGATGAAGGCTTCCACCTGCGCAACCACGCCGGCCTGGGCGTAGGCGCGCTCGGCTTCGGCGCGCAGCTTCTCGCCGCACTGGTGGCGCACCTGGATGGCCAGGCCCGACAGCGCGGCCAGCGCCACCGGCACCGAATCGTTGAGCGCGCGCGCACCCTGGCTGCCACCGAGCACCAGCAGCCGCAGGGGGCCTTCGCGCCCGGCCAGGCGCTGCCGTGGCGGCGCCAGCGCGGCAATCGCTTCGCGTACCGGGTTGCCGACCACTTCCTCGTGTCCGAAGCTGCCGGGGAAGCCGCTCAGCGTGCGCCTGGCCAGCTTCGACAGCACCCGGTTGGTCATCCCGGGGGCGCGATTCTGCTCATGCACCAGCAGCGGGACGCCGGCCAGCCAGGCCGCCACCCCGCCCGGCCCGGAGGCGAAGCCGCCAAAGCCGATCGCCGCGCGCGGCCGGCGCCGGCGCAGCACCGCACGCGCCGCATTGACCGCACGCAGCAGCCGCCACGGCGCCGCCAGCAGGGTCAACGCGCCCTTGCCGCGTACACCGGCCACCGGCAGCGTGTCGATCTCGATGCCGTGCCCGGGCACCAGCCGGGTCTCCATCGCGCCGTCCGCGCCCAGCCACACCACCGGCACGCCACGCCCGCGCAGCACCTGGGCCAGCGCCAGCGCCGGGAAGATATGGCCGCCGGTGCCGCCGGCCATCACCATGACGGGTCGCGGGGCGGCCATCAGAAGCCCCCGAAGGTCGGTTCGATGCGCGAGGTACCGCGCCCGCGCAAGGCCGTGGCCGGCGCGGGCGCAGCGGCCGCCACCCTGCCCGGCTGCGGGCGCACGGCCGGCGCGCTCGGCGAGGGCGGTGCGGACACCGGCGCGGCCGGCGCTTCGCCGGCCGGCATCGACTCCTGGTGCAGGGCCCGCTGGCGCTCGGCCCGGTCCAGTTCATAGGACACGCGCAGCAGCAGGCCGATGGCCACGCAGGTCATCATCACGCTGGAGCCGCCGGAGGACACCAGCGGCAGGGTCAGGCCCTTGGTCGGCAGCACGCCCAGGTTGACGCCGATCGAGACCAGCGCCTGCATGCCGATCCACAGGGCCACACCGAAGGCGATGTAGCCGGCGAAGTGGCGGCGCATCTCCACGCACTTCAAACCCAGGTACAGGGCGCGGCCGACCAGCAGCGCGTACAGGCCGATCACCACGCACACGCCCAGGAAGCCCAGTTCCTCGGCGATCACCGAGAAGATGAAATCGGTATGGGCCTCGGGCAGGTAGTTGAGCTTCTGCACCGACGCCCCCAGGCCCACCCCCAGCCACTCGCCGCGGCCCACGGCCATCAGCGCATTGCTGAGCTGGTAACCGGAGCCGAGCTGGTCGGCCCACGGATCCATGAACGAGGTGATGCGGCGCATCCGGTACGGCTCGATGATGGCCACCGCCACCAGCAGCGGCAGGCCCAGCACCACCGGCAGCGTCATCCGCGGCAGGTTCACCCCGCCCAGCACCAGCATCCCGGCGGTGATGGCCAGCAGCAGGGTGGCCGAACCGAAATCCGGCTGGACCAGCAGCATGCCCACCAGCAGC
This sequence comes from Pseudoxanthomonas sp., assembly GCA_018060215.1. Taxonomy (GTDB): domain Bacteria; phylum Pseudomonadota; class Gammaproteobacteria; order Xanthomonadales; family Xanthomonadaceae; genus Pseudoxanthomonas. Next base: position 9,263 of record JAGOWL010000042.1, on the reverse strand, counting down.
ACCGCCACGCCCAGCGGCTTGAGCATTGCCGGCCAGGTCGCGTTGACCTCGTCGCGGAAACGCACCAGGTAGCTGGCCAGCCAGACGATGTAGATCACCTTCACCGCCTCGACCACCTGGAAGCGCGACACCCCCAGGTTGATCCAGCGGCGGGCGCCGTTGACGCTCACCCCCAGGCCCGGCAGCCACGGCAGCAGCAGCAGCACGAAGCAGCCCAGCAGCAGCAGCTGGTTGTACTTCTCCACCGTCTTGAGCTCGGTGCGCATCACCACCACGGCCAGCACCAGGCCCACGCCGATGAACAGCACGTGCCGGACCAGGTAATGGAACGGACCCACGCCCAGGTTCTCGCCGATGGCCACCGAGGCCGAGCCGACCATCACCACGCCCAGGCAGGCCAGCGCGACGGCGGCTCCCATCAGCCACGGGTCGTACTGGCCGCCGATGGCCTCCAGCCGGGTTGCCTGGCGCGAGAGGTCGTTCATCAGCGCACCTTCAACGTGGCCAGGCCGACCAGCACCAGCACCACCGAGATGATCCAGAAGCGCACGATCACCCGCGGCTCCGGCCAGCCCTTCAGCTCGAAGTGGTGGTGGATCGGCGCCATCCGGAACACGCGCTTGCCGGTGAGCTTGAACGAGGCCACCTGGATCATCACCGACAGGGTCTCGATCACGAAGATGCCGCCCATCACCACCAGCACCAGCTCCTGGCGCACGATCACCGCGATGGTGCCCAGCACCGCGCCCAGCGCCAGCGCTCCGATATCGCCCATGAACACCATCGCCGGATAGGTGTTGAACCACAGAAAGCCCAGGCCGGCGCCGCCGATGGCCGCGCAGATGATGATCAGCTCGCCGGCGCCGGGCACCGGCGGGATCTGCAGGTAGCGGGCGAACTCGGCGTGGCCGGAGGCATAGGCGAACGCCGCCAGGCCGCCGGCGACCAGCACCGTGGGCATGATCGCCAGGCCATCGAGGCCATCGGTCAGGTTGACCGCATTGGAGAAGCCGACGATCCAGAAGTAGGCGATGGCCACGAAGCCGATCCCGCCCAGCGGCAGGGCGATGGACTTGAACAGTGGCAGGTAGAAGGTGGTGGCCGCCGGTACGTCGGCGAAGAACCACAGGTACAGGCCGGCGGCCAGGCCGAAGATCGACTGCAGCAGGTACTTCCAGCGCGACTTCAGCCCGTTGGGATCGCGGCGGACGATCTTGATCCAGTCGTCGTACCAGCCGATCGCACCGAAGGCGACCATCACCAGCAGCACCGTCCACACGTACTTGTTGCGCAGGTCGCCCCACAGCAGCACCGAGGCCAGGATGGTCAGCAGGATCAGCGCCCCGCCCATGGTCGGGGTGCCGGCCTTGGAGAAGTGCGACTGCGGCCCGTCCTTGCGGATCGGCTGGCCGCCCTTGAGCTGGCCCAGGCGCCGGATCACCGCCGGTCCCCACCACAACGACAGGAACAGCGAGGTCAGCGCGGCCAGGATGCCGCGGAAGGTCAGGTAGCCGAACAGGCCGAAGAAGTCCTCCAGCCCCTGCAGCCAGCGCGCCAGTTCAAGCAGCATCGGTGGTATCCCCCTGCGCCAACAGCGCGCTCACGATCCTGTCCATCGCGCTGCCGCGCGAACCCTTCACCAGCACCCGCAGCACATGCCCGGCGCCACCGGCCACGGCCACCGGCGCGCGTGCGCGCAGGTCCGCGCGCAGTGCCTGGGCCAGCGCCGGATGGCTGTCGTAGTGACGGCCGCCGTCCCCGAACGCACGCACCGCCGCCGCGCTGAGCGGGCCCAGCGCATAGAGCCGGGCGATGCCCGCCTGGCGCGCACGCGCACCGGCCTCGGCGTGCAGCGCCTCGGCCTCCGGGCCAAGCTCGCGCATGTCGCCCAGCACCAGCCAGGCCTCGTCACCGGTCGCGGCCAGCGCCTGGATCGCCGCCTCCAGCGAGCCGGGGTTGGCGTTGTAACTGTCGTCCACCAGTTCGATCCCGGCGGCCAGTGCATGCGCCACCTGGCGGCCCGTCACCGGCCGCGCATCGGCCAGGCCGGCGGCGATATCCTCCAGCGCCACCCCGCAGGCCAGTCCGATCGCCGCGGCGGCCAGCGCGTTGCGCACGTTGTGCCGGCCCGGCAGCGCCAGCTGCACCTCCACCTCGCCCTGCGGGGTGAGCAGCACGAAGCGGCTACCCCGCGCGTCCGGGCGGATGTCGCGGGCGCCGACCTCGGCGCTGGCGTCCAGGCCGAAGCGCAACACCCTGCGGCCGCTGTCCCGGGCGCGGATGACTTCCTGCTGGAACCATTCACCGAAGGCATCGTCGGCGTTGACCACCGCGGTGCCGCCGGCGCCCAGGGCCGCGTAGATCGCGCCCTTGGTCTGGGCCACGCCCAGCAGGCTGCCCATCCGCTCCAGGTGCGCGGCGGCGATGTTGTTGACCAGGGCCACGTCCGGCCGGACGATGTCGGTCAGGTAGGCGATGTCGCCGGGCTTGCCGGCACCCATCTCGTAGATGGCGAAGTCGGCGTCTTCGGGCGCATCGATCACCGCCAGCGGCAGGCCGATCTCGTTGTTGCGGTTGCCCGGGTTGGCATAGGCCAGGCCGGCGCGCTGCAGCACTGCCAGGGCCAGGGTCTTGACGCTGGTCTTGCCGTTGCTGCCGGTGATGGCCACCACCGTGGCGCGGCGCTCGCGCTGGATCCCGGCGGCGATCCGGGCCAGGGCGCGCTCGCTGTCGGCCACCTGCACCTGCGCGGCACCGGGCAGCTCCAGCAGGCGCTCCACCAGCAGTGCCGCCGCACCACGCGCCAGCGCGTCGGCGGCGAAATCGTGGCCGTCGAAGCGTTCGCCACGCAGGGCCACGTACAGGCTGCCGGGCACCAGGGCACGGGTGTCCTGGGTGACCGCCTCGATCACCAGGTCCTCGCCATGCAGTTCACCGCCGGCCCAGTGCGCGATCAGGGAGAGTGGAAGCCGGTTCATGCGCGCGCCTCCAGCACCTGGCGCGCCTGCTGGCGGTCGTCGAAGGGATGGCGCACGCCGGCCACTTCCTGGTAGGGCTCGTGGCCCTTGCCGGCCACCAGCACGATGTCGTCCGGCCCGGCCTGGCCGATGGCCAGGGCGATGGCCGCGCCGCGGTCGCGCTCGACCGTGACCGCCTGTGGTGCGGCCAGGCCGGCCAGAATGTCGGCGACGATGGCATCGCCATCCTCGCCGCGCGGATTGTCGTCGGTGACGATCACCACATCGGCCTCGGCCTCGGCGATCTGTGCCATCTGCGGGCGCTTGCCGCGGTCGCGGTCGCCACCGCAGCCGAACACGCACAGCAGCCGTGCGGCCGCATGCGCGCGCAGGCTGGTCAGGGCCTGGGCCAGGGCGTCGGGGGTGTGCGCGTAGTCGATCACCACCAGCGGCAGGCGGCCATCGCCGCCGAGCCGGTTCATGCGCCCGGGCACGGGCTGCAGCTGCGGCAGGATCGCGGCGATCTGCGCCAGGTCATCGCCCAGCGCATGCAGCACCCCGGCCACCGCCAGCAGGTTGTCCACGTTGAAGCGCCCCAGCAGCGGCGAACGCAGCGCCTGCACGCGATCGCCGATCACCAGGTCGAAGCCGATTCCGTGGTTGTCCAGGCGCAGCGCCCGGGCCTGCACCGCGGCACCGGGCTGGCCACGCGAACTCACGCCCACCGCTTCCAGCGTCGGCGCCAGGTTGCCGTGCAGGGTTCGGCCGAAGGCGTCGTCCAGGTTCAGTACCGCCGCCTTCAGTCCCGGGCGCACGAACAGGCGCGCCTTGGCACCGCCGTAGCTGGCCATGTCGCCGTGGTAGTCCAGGTGGTCGCGGGTGAGGTTGGTGAACACCGCCACGTCGTAGTGCACCCCGTCCACCCGGCCCTGGTCCAGGGCGTGCGAACTGACCTCCATCGCCACCGCCTGCACGCCGTCATCGCGCAGCCCGGCCAGCAGGGCGTGCATGCGCAGCACCAGCGGGGTGGTGAAGCCGGTCGGCTGCACCTGGCCGTAACGGCCGGCGCCCAGGGTGCCGATGCTGCCCGCCTGGATCCCGCGCAGCTGCCAGGCCTGGGCCAGCAACTGCACGGTGGAGGTCTTGCCGTTGGTGCCGGTGACCCCGACCATGGTCATCGCATGCGAGGGATGGTCGTGGAACAGGTCGCCCATCTGGCCCAGGCGCGCGCGCAGCCCGGGCACGGCGATCGCATCGGCCGGCGCCGGGTACTGCTCCGGTGCCGGCGGCTCGAACAGGATCGCCGCCGCACCCTGCGCACGTGCCTGCTCCACGAAGGCCAGACCGTGGGTGCCGAAGCCGCCGATCGCCACGAAGGCATCGCCCGGCTGCAGCTCGCGGCTGTCCATCACCAGCCCGGAAACGCTGATGTCGCGCGTCAGCGCGACCTCGGGCAACAGCTGCGACAAGGGCATGGCGCGGCTCATGGGCGCGCCCCCCCGGTCTCGACCATCGCCGCCGGAATGGTCGGATCGTCGCCGCCCGGATCGTCCAGCGCGGCCGGCAGCTGCGGCAGCGCCGCCTGGCGCCTGGCCTCGCCGCGCGCCTGCGCGGCCAGCCAGGTGTCGATGTCGTCCGGCGCCACGTCCATCAGCCGCAGCGCATCTTCCATCACGTTGCGGAACACCGGAGCCGAGACCAGGCCGGCGAAATAGGAGCCGGCCTGCGGATCGTTGATCACCACCACGGTGGCGAAGCGCGGGTTCGACGCGGGAACCAACCCCGCGAACGTGGTGGTGTAGCGGCGCGCGTAGCCGCCGGCGGCGGCCTGGCGCGCGGTGCCGGTCTTGCCGGCCACGTGGTAGCCCAGGATCGCGGCCTGGGTGGCGGTGCCGCCGGGCTCGGTCACCGTCTGCATCATCCGCAGCACCTGGTCGGCCACTTCCGGCTTGACCGCCTGGCGCGGCTCGTTGATCTGGCCCTTGACGAAGGTCGGCGTGGTCAGGCGGCCGTGGTTGCCCAGGGTCGCGTAGGCCTGGGCGATCTGCAGCGGGGTGGCCGACAGGCCGTAGCCGTAGGCCATGGTGGCCTTGGTCAGCCCGTCCCAGCGCGCCGGTTCGCGCAGCGAGCCGACCGCCTCGCCGGGGAAGCCGCTGTTGGGCGCGGTGCCGTAGCCGAAGCCCTTGATGAATTCGTAGAAGTACTGCGATGGCAGCGGCTCGGCCAGCTTCACCGCGCCCAGGTTCGAGCTCTTGGTGATGATGCCGGTGACATCGAGCACGCCGTAGTTGTGGTGGTCGCGGATGGTGTACTTGCCCAGCGCCATGTAGCCCGGATGGGTGTCGAAGCGCGTGGCCGGGGTGACCTTGCCGGCGTTGAGCGCAGCGGCGGCGGTGATCGGCTTCATGGTCGAACCCGGTTCGACCAGGTCGGTCACGGCGCGGTTGCGGTGGGTGTCCGGCTTGTCGCCGCCGACCGCGTTGGGGTTGTAGCTGGGCAGGTTGACCATCGCCAGCACCTCGCCGCTGGCCACGTCCAGCACCACCACCGAACCGCTGCTGGCCTTGTGCGCGACCAGCGCATCGCGCAGCTCGCGGTAGGCCAGGAACTGGATCCTGCGGTCGATGCTCAAGGTCAGGTCCTTGCCCGGCTCGGCGGCACGGACCAGGTCGATGTTCTCCACCACGCGGCCGTGGCGGTCGCGGATCACCCGCTTGCTGCCGGGCTTGCCGCGCAGCCACTCGTCGAAGGCCAGCTCCAGCCCTTCCTGGCCGCGGTCGTCGATGTTGGTGAAGCCCAGCACGTGCGCCATCGCCTCGCCCTGCGGGTAGAAGCGGCGGAACTCGCGCTGCGAGGACACGCCCGGCACGTTGAGGGCGAGGATGGCCTTGGCCTGGTCGGGGTTGATCCGGCGCTTGAGGTAGACGAACTCCTTGTCGGCACGCTGCGAGAGCCGGCTCATCAGCTCGTCGGCCGGCGTCCCCAGCGCGCGCGCCAGCTCCGGGATGCGCTCGGGATGGGCCAGCAGCTCCTGCGGGTTGCCCCACACCGATTCGACCGGGGTCGATACCGCCACCGGCTCGCCGTTGCGGTCGGTGATCATGCCGCGCGAGGTCGGGATCGGCAGTTCGCGTACGAAACGCGCCTCGCCCTGGCGCTGGTAGAAATCGGAATTGACCAGCTGCACCCAGGCCGCGCGCCCGGCCAGGACCAGGGCGCACACGCCCAGGGTCACGCCGACCAGCAGCATGCGCCCGCGCAGGTTGAATGCGCTGCGGTTGCGGTTGGCACGCGCCGGGCGGTTCATGGCCGCACCACCACGATGTCGTCGGCTTCGGGGAACTTCATCCCCAGCTTCTGCCGGGCCACCTGGTCGATCCGGTTGGCCTGTGCCCAGGTCGCCTGTTCCAGCTGCAGGCGGCCGAACTCGATGTTCAGTTCATCGCGCTCGCGCTCGGCGCGGGTCAGCTCGACGAACAGCTGGCGGTGGCGGTAGCGCTCGTAGACCACCGCCACGGCGGTACCGACGATGGCCAGCACCAGCACGGCAAGCAGGACCCGGCTCATGCCGCGAGCCTCCCCTGGCCATCGAGCTTCTCGGCCACGCGCAGCACCGCACTGCGCGCACGCGGGTTGGCCGCCAGCTCGGCGGCATCGGCGCGGATGGCGCCACCGCGGTCCACCAGCACTGGCACGAAGGCCTGCACCTGCGGCAGGCGGCGGTTGGCCGGCGGCGCCTTGGCATGGCGGGCGATGAACTGCTTGACGATGCGGTCCTCCAGCGAGTGGAAGCTGATCACCGCCAGCCGGCCACCGGGCTTGAGCGCGGCCAGGGCGGCGTCCAGACCGGCTTGCAGGTCGGCCAGCTCGGCGTTGATGTGGATGCGGATGGCCTGGAAGCTGCGCGTGGCCGGATGGATCCGGCCCTTGTCGGACCCGGACTTGCCACGTGGCACCACCGACCCGATCAGGTCGGCCAGCTGCGCGGTGCGCTCCAGCGGCTGCTGCCCGCGCAGGGCCACGATCGCCCGGGCGATGCGCCGGCTCTGCTTTTCCTCACCGTAGGTCCACAGCACGTCGGCGATCTCACGCTCTTCGGCGCGCGCCAGCCACTGCGCGGCGCTCTCGCCGGCATCCGGGTCCATGCGCATGTCCAGCGGACCGTCCTTGCCGAAGGAGAAGCCGCGCTGGGCCACGTCCAGCTGCGGCGAGGACACGCCCAGGTCGAACAGCACCCCGTCCAGGTCACGCGCCTGGTCCCAGCCACCGAGCGCAGCGAAACTGCCGCGCCGGATCGACACCCGGCCGTCGGCGCCGAAACTCCGTTCGGCCTCCGCGATCGCTTCGGGGTCCTTGTCCATCAGCAGCAGCCGGCCTCCCGGGCCGAGTTTCTCCAGCACCCCGCGCGCGTGGCCGCCGCGACCGAAGGTGCCGTCCAGGTAACGTCCGTCCTCGACCACACCCAGCCCTTCCATGACCTGCGCGTACAGCACCGGCAGGTGCGCCGCCGGCGCCGAAGGATCCGCGGGGTGGCCGGCCTGCGCCTCGCGCATCCGCCCCCCCGCCATCACAACCGCAGGTCGAGCATTTCCTCGCTCAGATCATCGTCGGACAGCGTCCGCTGGATCTGCGCGTGGTGCGCCTGCTCGCTCCACAGTTCGAATTTGTCGCCCATGCCCAGCAGCACCGCCTTGCGGTCGATGCCCACCGCGCTGCGGTGGCTGGCCGGAATGGAAATGCGCCCATTGCCATCCAGTTCGACCGGGACGGCGGCGCCGACCAGCTTGAACTGCAGGCTGCGGTGGGCCCCACGGGACTTGGGCAAGGCATTGATCGAGTCGCGTACCCGCTCCCACTCCTGGCGGGGGTACAGGTACAGCGACCCGGCCTCGAAGGGGTTGTAGGCGATGACCAGGCAGTTGCCGCACTCGCGCGCGACCTGGTCGCGGTAGGCCGTGGGAATGGCCAGCCGTCCCTTGTCGTCCACAGTGATGGCGGTCTCGCCCTGGAACACCTTGTTGCCACCCTGTCCTTGCCGAAGTTCATTCAACCACAGAAAACCACTAATAACCCGGTTTTCCCCCGTAGGCCCACCTTAGGTTTCACCAACAGGGTTGTCAACAGGATTTGCAGGAAAGAATCACCTGCTGCGTCAATGGCTTGCGGCAATGTTCACAGTCAAGTTCAAGGGTTGTCCACAAGTCGCTGTTTCGTCTCAAATTTTGAGATTGCGAGTTGACTCAGGTCGAGGCCACCGGGTTGACGCGCCCTTCACACCAGCATTGTTGCGACGCAGCAATGCGCGAGCGGCGGCCATCGGGGGTCGCGCCCGTACAGGGAAAGGAAAGTGGCGGAGCCGGCCGATAAGCCGGGTTCTGTCGTGGACAGTCATTCCTCTAGGCGACGCGTCACCGCGGCGCTCGAGCAGCCTACCCGGACCCGACGCGGGCCGCGTCATGAGGTCCCTATTTGGCCTTGCTCCCGGTGGGGTTTGCCGTGCCGGCCTGTTGCCAGGCTCGCGGTGCGCTCTTACCGCACCATTTCACCCTTGCCTGATCCCTCGCCACCCCGCTGCGGCCTTCCCTGAAGGGACTTGGCCGATGCTTCGCATCGTCATGTCCCCCCTGTGTGGGGCCGCACCGGGGTGGCGAGGGCCATCGGCGGTATCTTTCTGTTGCACTTTCCGTCGGCTCGCGCCGCCCAGGCGTTACCTGGCACCGTGCCCTGTGGAGCCCGGACTTTCCTCGGCATGCTTGCGCATGACGCGACTGTCTGGCCGGCTCCGCCGTCTACCATTCTACGGCTTTCGCCGCCGAGTATCGGGGAGTCACGAGATCAGGTTCAGCTATTCGAAACCTGGAGCATCGACTCCGGGTGGGGCTGCCGCTGCAGGGGCAACAGCATCCGCTTCGGGCGGGGCCGCCGCTGCAAGACCAGAGCGAAAGCATCGGCTTCGGGCCGGGGCCGCCGCTACAAGGGGATTTCGTCCGCCGCGTGGTTCCGCGTCCTGCTCCAACACGCGGGCGCGGTACATCCATGTACCGCTCGGACGAAATCCCCTTGCAGCGACGTCCTTCGCCGCGATGGGTGGCCTGGTTTCGCTGGGCTACGGCAACAGCACAGGCGCCGACACGTCGCGAGTGTCCCGGCGCGACGAAGCCGAGGACATTCACCTGGCGAAAGACGCGGCAGTGCGGGGATCGGGCGCAAGCAGGCCATGGATGGCCTGCGCTCGCCTGTTGGAGCCATGGACGGCGGAATCAGGCGATGCGCCCGATCCCCGCACTGCCGCGGCTCCCCCCGAAG
>JAGOWL010000159.1 GCA_018060215.1 Pseudoxanthomonas sp. | reverse complement strand
GGTGCGCTGGGCCAGCTCCAGTTGCACCGCATCCACCCCGCCCTGCGGATCGCCGTAGTGGCGGGTGATATAGCCCCCCTTGAAGCGCCCGTTGACCACGTGGCTGTACTGGCCCTGCCCTTCCAGCACCGCGGCCAGGCGCTGCTGCAGTTGCGGCCGGCAGCTGGCGCCGGCGGCGGTGCCCAGGTTGAGGTCCGGCAGTGCGCCGTCGAACAGGAACGGCAGCGTGCCGCGGATCGAGTGCCCTTCCCACAGCACCGCGCGTCCGTGCTCGCTGCGGAGGCGCGCCAGTTCGGTGGCGAGCGTGTCGTGGTACGGGCGCCAGTAGGCCTGTACCCGTGCGGCGATCTCCGTCGCATCCGGCGCCTGCCCTTCGCGGTACACCGGCTCGCCGCTGAATTGCAGCACCGGGCACAGGCCGGTGGTGTTCTGCCCCGGGTACAGCGAGGTGTCGTCCGGCGGCCGGTTGAGATCGACCACATAACGCGACCAGCGCGGCACCAGGATCGAGGCGCCCAGTTGCCGGGCGAAGTCGTACAGGCGCGCCACGTGCCAGTCGGTATCGGGCACCCGGCGTGCCGCATCGGTCAGTCGCGCGGCGATGTCCTGCGGCAGCGCGGTACCGTCGTGCGGCAGGCTGACCAGCAACGGCGCGCTGCCCGGGTGCAAGCGGTACGAATGGGGATCGTTATCCATCCGCCGATTGTACGCCGGCAGTCTGCACGCTCCACACCCACAGCGCCGCCAGCCCACGCGCACGCGGCCGCCGCCTGTTCCTGCCGCGATGCGGTCAGCGCATCAGGACCACTTCCTCGGCCGAGGTCGGGTGGATGGCCACGGTGTCCTCCAGCTGGCGCCGGGTCACGCCCAGCTTCAGCGCCACGGCGAAGCCCTGCAGGATCTCGTCGGCGGCGTCGCCGAGCAGGTGGATGCCGACCACCCGTTCCTCCTCGCCGACGCAGACCAGCTTGAACAGGCTGCGCTGCTCCGAGCGGGCCAGCGCGTGCAGCATCGGCCGGAAGTCGGCGGTGTGCACCTTCACCGCCTCGCCGTGGCGTTCGCGCGCGCGCTCCTCGCTCAGGCCGACGGTGGCCAGCGGCGGACGCGAGAACACCACCGTGGCGACCTGCTCGTAGTCCAGCATCGCATCGGCCCGGCCGCCGAACAGGCGGTCCATCAGCCGGCGCGCGGCGGCGATCGCCACCGGCGTCAGCGCCAGCTTTCCAGTGACGTCGCCCACCGCGTGGATGCCCGCTACCGAGGTGTCTTCGCGGGCATCGACCAGAACCTGGCCGCGCTCGCCGATCGCCACCCCCGCTCGCTCCAATCCCAGTCCCCCGCTGTTGGGCCGGCGACCGGTGGCGAACAACACCCGGTCGAACGGTTCCGGCAAGGCTTCCGCGTCGCCCTCGAGCAGCACGCGCACCCGTTCCTGCGCAGTCGCCAGCGCGCGCACCGGCGCCCGCAGGTGCAGGCGCACGCCGTGCCGGCGCAGGTCTTCCTGCAGCCGCGTCACCACCTCGGCATCCATCGCCGGCAGCAGGCGCGGGCCGCGCGCGAACACTTCCACCGCGCTACCCAGCGCCTGCAACACGCCGGCCAGTTCCACCGCGATGTAGCCGCCGCCGACGATCGCCACGCGTGCCGGCGCCCGCTCCAGGCCGAAGAAATCGTCCGAGACCCCGCCCAGCTCCGCGCCGGGAATCCGTGGTCGCTTCGGTCGGCCGCCGGTGGCCAGCAGGATGCGATCGGTGCGCAGGCGCGTGCCGTCCTCTGCTTCGACGGTATGCGCGTCCAGCAGGCGGCCGCGGCACGGCATCGCCACCACGCCCGCCGCCTCCAGGCGCTGGTGATAGCCGGCATGGATGCCGGCGATGTAGCGCTGGCGATGCGCGATCAATCGCTCCCAGTCCGGCACCGACGACGCCGCTGGGAACCCCATTTCGCCGGCCAACGCGATCCTGCCGGCCAGTTCGGCCGCCAACCACATCGCCTTCTTCGGCACGCACCCCAGGTTGACGCAGGTGCCCCCCAGCTCGCCCGGCTCCAGCAGGGCCACGCGCGCGCCATGGCCGGCGGCCGCGAACGCGCCGGCCAGGCCGCCGGAGCCGCCGCCGATCACCACCAGGTCGAAGTCCGACCGCATCCTCGCGCCTGCATCCGCGGACATGCCGCTACTCCTTTCCGGACCGCGTGACTATTGGAACCGCTCCACCCTGTACGGCGCCGGATCGATCGCCGGCGCGCGTCCGCTCATCAGGTCGGCCAGCAACTGGCCACTGGCCGCGCTCATGCTGATCCCGAGCATGCCGTGCCCGGCCGCCAGCCACAGGTGCCGGTGCCGCGGTGAACGCCCCAGCACCGGCAGGTCGTCCCAGGTCATCGGCCGCCAGCCGTACCAGCGCTCCAGTGCGGCACCGGTTTGCGGCGGCTGGCGCAGGTACTCGTGCGCCGCCCGCTCCAGCGCCGCCAGGCGCAACGGGTTGAGCGTGGCATCGTGACCGGAGAACTCCATCGTGCTGCCCAGCCGGAAACCACTGCCCCAGGCAGTGACGCACACCGAACGGTCCTTGAGCAGCAGCGGACGCCGTGGCGCCTGCGCCTGTGCCGTCCAGGTGATCGAATAGCCCTTGCCCGGCTGGATCGGCAATCGCAGCCCCAGCGGCGCCAGCAACGGCGGCGTCCAGGCCGCCAGGGCCACCACCGCATCACGCCCGTGGCGCTCACCCTCGGACCCGTCCGCGTCGACCACCTGCACCCGCACGCCGGCCTCATCGGGCTGCAGCGAACGCACCTGGCAGCCCTCCTCGATCACCCCGCCTCGCGCGCGCACCACCCGCGCCAGTTCGGCCACGTAACGGTCCGGGCGCAGGTGCGCATCGTGTGCAAAGCGGATCGCACCGACGACGCCCTCGCGCAAGGCCGGCTCCTGGCGCAGGTAGGCGCCACCGTCGATCACCTCGGTCCCGATGCCCAGCTCGTTCAGCGCGCCGCACTCGGCCTGGTAGCGTTCGAAGTTGCGCGGGTCGGCGAACACGTAGTCCAGCCCCTGCTGGCTGAACTCGCAGTCCAGGCGGTGGCGGCCGATCCAGTCCTGCAGGCGCTGCATCGAATCGTCCAGCAGCGCCGCCCGTGCCCGCGTGCTGGCCAGCCAGTCGCGCCGGTTGCAACGCGCGGCGAAATGCGCCAGCCAGCGCCACAGCGCCGGATCCCATCGCGGCTTCAGGTACAACGGCGCATCCGGAGTGAACATCCACTTCAAGGCCCGCAGCGGCACCCCGGGTGCGGCCAGCGGCGGCGCATGGCTGGGCGTGATGGTGCCGCAGTTGCCATGCGAGGTGGCCCCGCCGACGGTTCCGGCCTCGATCACCCGCACCCCGCGCCCGCCCTCCAGCAGCGCCAGCGCCGTGGCCAGGCCGATCGCACCGCCGCCGAGGACCAGCACCTCATCGACCGGGGAACGGGACACGCCTGCCCCGGTCAGGCCGCGATGCGGCGCATCGGCTGCAACTTCCAGTAGGTGATCGAGCGCCACAGCCACTCGGCCGGGCCGAAGCGGAAGCGCTGCAGCCACCAGTGGCTGTACAGCACCTGCACCGTGTACAGGCCCAGCGCGAAGGGCACCTGCCACATCCGCGGCAGGTGCTCGAAAAAGCCCAGCCCGTAGCCGTAGAACACCAGGGTGCACACGATCGACTGCACCAGGTAGTTGGTCAGGGCCATGCGCCCGGCCGGCGCCAGCCAGTGCAGGTAACCGGCCACCTTCGGCACCTCCAGCCCGCGCATCACCCAGGCCAGGTAGCCCAGGCACATCAGCAGCCCGGCCACCGCGGCCAGCGACTGCGCCACGCCGGTGTGCAGGTTGAACAGGGTCGGCGAAACGGTGGGCTGGACCAGGAACGAGGCCAGCATCGCCAGCAGCCCCAGCGCCAGCACCGACCAGCGCAACTGCGTGTACAGGCGCGGGTGCTGCTGCGGGTGCTGGATCGCGCCGCTGCGCATGAATGCCGCACCGATCAGGAACATGCCGAACACCATCGCTCCGAACACCATCAGCCCGGAGAGCATGAAGCTGAAATCGCGCAGACGCTGGGCCACCGCCATGCCGTAGCTGCCCGAGCCGTAGGCCGCCACCTGGGCCTGGTCCATCGCCACCGACTGCGCCGCCACCGGCGCCATCATTTCATCCCAGCCCGGCACCCACAGCGACATCAGGCCAAGGCCCATCAGCATCGCCGGCGCGGCCAGGTAGACCGCCACCCCCAGCCACGCCAGCCAGCGCGCCGGCACATCGCGGAAAGCCAGCAGCGGGATCGACAGCAGGGCATAGATCACCAGGATGTCGCCGGACCAGATCAGCAGCGCGTGCACCAGGCCGATGGCCAGCAGCGACAGGCTGCGCCGCCAGTACATGCCCGCGAACGGCCGCCCGGCCGCCTGGGCGCGCATCACCATCATCGCAAAGCCCATGCCGAACAGCAGCGAGAACAGGGTGAAGAACTTGCCCTGGACGAAGAAGTAGATCAGCCCGTCGGTGAGGCGGTTGACACCGGTCAGCGCCGGATCCAGCCCGGTCAGCGCGCGCATCAGTGGCCCGGCGAAGGCCTCCATGTTCATCAGCAGGATGCCGATCAGGGCGAAACCGCGCAGGACATCCAGGGCTTCGATGCGCTCGCCGGCGGCGATGGGGGCCAGGGGGTTCGGGTTCACCGCACGCTCCGTTTGGGCATTGGCCGG
>JAGOWL010000158.1 GCA_018060215.1 Pseudoxanthomonas sp. | reverse complement strand
CGCCGCCATCGCCCTGGTCGGGCTGGTGCTGGTGCAGTCCTGGCAGGTGTTCACCCGCTACGTGCTCAACGATTCACCCAGCTGGACCGAGCCGGTCACCCTGTTGCTGCTGGCCACGGCCATGGGCATGGGCGCCGCCGCCGGCGTGCACACCCACCGCCACTTCGGCTTCTACCTGCTGCATGACCATGTCCGGCCCGGCGTGCGCAAGCTGATCGACGTGCTGGTGGCGCTGGTGATCATCGGCATCGGCCTGACCATGGCCTGGTGGGGCGCGATCCTGCTGGTGGACGGCCTGGACATCCGCGCGGCCGGCGCCAGGCTGCCGCAAAGCATCAACTACCTGCCTCTGTCGGCCGGTGGCGCGCTGATGGCGCTGTTCGCACTCAACCGCCTGGTGCAGGTGTTCGCACCCACCGCCGAAGCCGCCGCCGCGCAACCGGCACCGCAGGAAGGAGACCTCTGAGATGGCCATCGCCCTGCTGTTCATCGTGTTCGCTTTGCTGCTGACCCTCGGGGTACCGGTCGCCTTCGCCCTGGCCGCCGCTTCCCTGGCCACCCTGCTGTACCTGGACCTGCCCTCGGTGGTGCTGGTCCAGCAGATCCAGGCCGGTACCGGTTCGGCCTCGCTGATCGCGATCCCGCTGTTCATCTTCGCCGGCGAGATCATGATGCGCGGCGGCATCTCCGAACGCCTGATCGCACTGGCTTCGTCCCTGGTGGGACGCATGCGCGGTGGCCTGGGCCAGGTGTCTATCCTGTCTTCGCTGTTTTTCGGCGGCGTGTCCGGCTCGGCCATCGCCGACGTGTCGGCGGTGGGTGGCACGATGATCCCGCAGATGGTCAAGCGCGGATACGACCGTGATTTCGCCGTCAACGTCAGCATCACCGCCGCCCTGGTGGCGCTGCTGGTGCCGCCTTCGCACAACCTGATCCTGTTCTCGGCCGCGGCCGGGGGCGGCCTGTCGATCGCCCGCCTGTTCGCGGCCGGGATCATGCCGGCCCTGCTGATGACCGTGGCCCTGATGGCCACCTGTTACGTGGTGGCGCGCTATCGCGGCTACGGCACCGAGTCCTTTCCGGGCTGGCGCGCGGTGACGGTGCGACTGGTGTCGGCCTTGCCCGGCCTGGGCCTGGTCGCGCTGATCTTCATCGGCATCCGCGCCGGCATCTTCACCGCGGTCGAGTCGGCGGCCATCGCCGTGGTCTACGCCCTGCTGGTCACCGTGGTCCTGTACCGCCAGCTGCCGCTGCGCGTGTTCGCCGATACCGTGGTCCATGCCGCGCGCAGCACCGGGGTGATCCTGTTCGTGATCGCCACCGCGGCGGTGTTCGGCTGGCTGCTGGCCTACCTGCAGGTGCCGGCGGCGGCGGTGGAGTTCCTGCAGTCGTTCGCCCACAGCAAGTACATGGTGCTGTTGATGATCGTGGTCATGCTGCTGCTGCTGGGCACCTTCATGGACCTGGCGCCGATGATCCTGATCTGCACCCCGATCTTCCTGCCGGTGGCCAAGGCCTACGGGATCGACCCGATCCACTTCGGCCTGGTGCTGGTGCTGACCGGCGGCCTGGGCCTGGTCACCCCGCCGGTGGGCTCGGTGCTGTTCATCGGCACGGCCATCGGCAAGATTTCCATCAGCCAGAGCATGCGCACGATCTGGCCGTTCTGGCTGGCCGCGCTGGCGGTGCTGCTGGTGGTGACCTTCTTCCCGCAGCTCTCGCTGTGGTTGCCCGACCTGCTGGCCTGATCCGGCGGCCGGCCCGGGACTGTCCCCGGGCCGTCCCCGGGCTGCGGCTCCGGCTAGAATCCATCGAACCACCGGCCAAACACCTCCATGTCCGTGCCCCAGCCTTCACCCCCCGGATCCTCCCGGCCACCCGCCGGCAAGGCCGCCACCATCAACGACATCGCCCGCCTGGCGGGGGTGTCGAAGAAGACCGTGTCGCGGATCATCAACAACTCGCCGCTGGTGCGGCAGGACACCCGGGAAAAGGTCCAGGCGCTGATGCGCGAGGTTGGCTACGTGCCCGATCCGCTGGCGCGCGGGCTGGCATTCCGGCGTTCGTTCCTGATCGGCATGGTCTACGACAACCCCACCGCCCAGTACATCGTGGACATGCAGTACGGCGTGCTGGACGCCCTGCGCGAGTCCGGGTTCGAACTGGTGGTGCATCCCTGTGATACCCGCAGCCCGGGCTACATCGACGGCGTGCGCCGCTTCGTCCAGCAGCAGAAGCTGCATGGAGTGATGCTGGTGCCGCGCGCGTCCGAGGACCAGAACCTGGCCGACATGCTGGCCGAGCTGGAATGCCGCTACACCCGCATCGTCCCGGTCGGCTTCGAGGACACCGACGGTCGCATGATCGTCACCCACGACCGCGACGGCGCGGCCGAGGCGGCCGACTACCTGCTGACCCTGGGCCACCACGACATCGCCCTGATCACCGGACCGCTGGCCTACCGCTCGGCGATCGAGCGTACCGAAGGCTTCATCGACACCCTGGCCCGGCGCGGCGTCGAGGTGCCCCGGGCGCGGATCATCGAGGCCAGCTACACCTTCGAATCCGGCGTGGCCGCCGCCGAGAAGCTGCTGGCCGGCAAGCAGCGGCCGACCGCGATCTTCTGCGGCAATGACGAAATGGCCGCCGGCGTGTACAAGGTGGCCATGCGCGCCGGGATCAGCATCCCGCGCGAACTGTCGGTGGTGGGCTACGACGACAGCCCCCTGGCCACGCGCCTGTGGCCCTCACTGACCTCGGTGCGCCGGCAGACCCGGGACACCGGGCGGATCGCCGCGTCCATGCTGATCCGCCCGGACGCCGGCCCCTTGCCGGTGGCCAGCGTGCGTCCGCATCTGATCGTCCGCGACTCCTGCCAGCCGCCCGCCTGACCCCCTGAACCCCGCCGCGGTGCCACCGGCACCCTCTCCGGATTTGCCGCAGCGCGGAATGACACCGGTTACCGTCGTTCGCTAGAATGCCCCCATCCGAGGCCAGGACCGCCCCCGACGGCCCTGGCACAGCCCCCGAGGAGCCCGACCCGATGTACCAGAAGACCTATTACGCGACCCACCCGGACGTCATGCAGGGCGCCAGCAACGACCAGTTGCGCGACCTGTACCTGATCGGCGACCTGTTCGCCGCCGACGAAGTGCGCCTGAACTACACCCACTACGAGCGCTTCGTGATCGGTGGCGCCGCGCCGGTGGGCAAGCCGGTGTCCCTGCCCAGGCAGACCGAACCGGCCTCGGCCGCGGGGAAAGCATTTCTGGAGCGTCGCGAGCTGGGCGTGATCAACGTCGGCAATGGCACCGGCACGGTCACCGTCGACGGCACCGCCTACACGCTCGGCCCGAAGGACGGCCTGTACGTGGCCATGGGCAGCGAGGAGGTGAGCTTCGCCTCGGCCGACGCCGCCAACCCGGCGAAGTTCTACCTGACCTCGACCCCGGCCCACGCGCGCTTCGAAACGAAGCAGCTGTCGATCAAGGACGCGGTGGCCCTGGACCGTGGCGCGCTGGAGACCAGCAACGAGCGCACCATCTACCAGTACATCGTGCCGGCCACCTGCCAGTCCTCGCAGTTGCTGCTGGGCCTGACCGTGCTCAAGCCGGGCAGCGTGTGGAACACCATGCCGCCGCACCTGCATGACCGCCGCAGCGAGGTCTACTTCTACTTCGACCTGGGCGCCAACGACCGCGTCTACCACTTCATGGGCCAGCCGGACCAGCAGCGCCACATCGTCATGAACAACGACGAGGCGGTGGTGTCGCCGCCGTGGTCGATCCACATGGGTTCGGGCACCAGCAACTACGCCTTCATCTGGGCCATGGGCGGCGAGAACCTGGACTACACCGACATGCACGTGCTGGACATCTGCCAGCTGAAGTAGGGCTTCAACGCGCCGGCAAGTTCGAACGCCCGGCTTTCCAGGCCTGTCCAGCCGGGCAGGTCCCGCGCTACAAACCGAGGAACGTTCATGGCAAGCAATCCGTTTTCCCTGGAAGGCAAGGTCGCGCTGGTCACCGGCGCCAACACCGGCCTGGGCCAGGGCATCGCACTGGCACTGGCCGCCGCCGGCGCCGACATCGCCGCCGCCGGCATCGTTCCGGCGCAGGAAACCGGAGAGAAGGTCGCCGCTCTGGGTCGCCGCTTCCTCAACATCGAAGCCAACCTGATCAGCATCGAACCGGTCGAGCGCATCGTCGCCGAAGCCGTCGCCGGCCTCGGCGGGCTGGACATCCTGGTCAACAACGCCGGCCTGATCCGCCGCGCCGACGCAGTCGACTTCAGCGAGAAGGACTGGGACGACGTGATGAACGTCAACATCAAGTCCGCCTTTTTCATGTCCCAGGCCGCCGGCCGGCATTTCATCACCCAGGGGCGCGGCAAGATCATCAACATCGCCTCGATGCTGTCCTTCCAGGGCGGCATCCGGGTGCCGTCGTACACCGCCTCCAAGAGCGGCATCGCCGGCATCACCCGCCTGCTGGCCAACGAATGGGCGAGCAAGGGCATCAACATCAACGCGATCGCGCCCGGCTACATGGCCACCGACAACACCGCCCAGCTGCGCGCCGACGAGGACCGCAACAAGGCGATCCTGGACCGCATCCCGGCCGCACGCTGGGGCGAGCCGGCCGACCTGGGCGGCACCGCCGTATTCCTGTCCAGCGCCGCTTCGGACTACATCAACGGTGCCGTCATTCCCGTCGATGGTGGCTGGCTGGCGCGCTGAACCCCGCGTCGGGACGCGCTCCGGTGCGCGGCTGCG
>JAGOWL010000157.1 GCA_018060215.1 Pseudoxanthomonas sp. | reverse complement strand
CCATCCCCCACCCGCCCCTTGAGCGAGTACAGGGGCTCGAATACCCATTCGATCAGGCGGCGGCGCTCACCCAGGATGTCCGCGTCCAGCAGCATCCCCGGCTTGAGCGGCTCGGGTCGGCCGTAGGCGGTCACGGCCTGCGCGGCCAGGGCCACGGTCACCCGATACAGCGGCTCGCCCTGCGGGCCGTTGCCGATCGATCCACCCGCTTCGGCGGCACCCAGCGCGCTGCGACTGATCCGCTCCACCGTGCCGTGCTGGTGTCCGAACTTCTGGTAGGGATAGGCCTGGTAGCGCAGCAGCACGCGGTCGCCCGGCTCGATGAAGGCGATGGCGCGACTGGGCACCAGCAGCTCGGCTTCCAGGCCGCCATCACCCGGCAGCAGGCTCAGCAGCGGCTGGCCGGCCTGCACCGCCTGGCCGGGCTTGACCAGTTGGGTGGCCACCACGCCGGTCACCGGGGCACTTACCGCCAGCGCGCCCTGGGCCTGGGTCTGTACCCGCTCCTGCTCCAGTTGCGCCAGGTCGCGCTGCAGGCTGGCGGCCACGGCCAGTCGCTGGCCGGGCAGCTCACCCAGGGCCTGTTCCAATTGGGCGATCGCGCGACGGGCGGCGGTGGCCTGCCGTTGCAAGGTCTGCGCCTGTCCGGCGTAGTCCAAGGCCGCCGACTCCTGCTGCTTGATCTGCAACAGGCTCACGTACTGGCTGTCCTGGAGTTGCCGCAGCCGCTCCAGGGTTTCCCGGGCGATGCGCGCCTGCGCCTGGCGGGTCACCACCTCGGCCTGGACCTGGAACAGTTCGCGGCGGGCAGCGTCCAGTTGCGCACGCAGTCCACCGGCCTGGGCCTGCAGTTGCCCTTGCTGGGCCTCGTGCATGGAATGCAGGCCGGCCTGGCGTTGCGCCAGGCGCACTTCCAGCGCCTGCTGGGTGTCGCCGGTGGCCGGGGTGGCCCGCGGCACCTTGACCACCGCCAGTGCCTGGCCGGCATCCACGCGCTGGCCCTCGCGGGCACGCAGGTCGGCGACCACGCCGGTGGACGGTGCCAGCACCGTCGCCAGGCCGCGGGTAGGCACCAGCTGGCCGGCCACGCTGGACCGGCGCGTATAGGTGCCCAGCACCAGGAAGGCGACGATGGCCAACGCCGCCAGCACCGCCAGCACCGTGAGCAGCCACAGCTGCAGTGGCTGGGCCAGCGAGATCGCGCCCAGCCAGCTGGTGCGGCGGGCTTCCAGAGCTTCCCTGCGGAACAGTTCCTGTGACATGCCTGCATGCTTCGGATCACTTGCAGGCAGCATAGGCAGCGCCGGCGACCGCGTGCAGCCGCCGATTCCGATCACGGGGTCGGACTGGCAAGCGAACGGATGTCAGAAGACCGGCCGTCCGCCGGGCTGGACGGCCCCGCGCCTCAGAACGACCCGAACATCGTCCCCAGCACGATCACCACCACCAGTGCCACGATCGAACCGAGCACCGCGGTCACCGCGATGTCGCCGTAGCTGTCGCGGTGGCTGCAGCCACACACCGCCAGCAGGGTCACCACCGCGCCGTTGTGCGGCAGGCTGTCCAGGGTCCCGGCGCCGATCACCGCCACCCGGTGCATCAGCTCCGGCGACAGGCCGGTTTCGGAGGCGATGGCCATGAAGGTCGGGCCCAGCGCGTCCAGGGCGATGGTCAGGCCACCGGAGGCCGAACCGGTGAGGCCGGCCAGGATGTTGGTGGCCACCGCCAGCGACACCAGTGGGCCGCCGCCGATGCCCAGCACCCAGTCACGCACCAGTTCGAAGGCCGGCATCGCCGCGACCACCGCGCCGAAGCCGACCAGGCTGGCCACCGCCAGGATCGGCAGCACCGAGGCGTTGGCGCCGGCATCCATGGTCGAGCGCAGCGCCGGGAAGCGGCGGAAGTTCAGCGCGACCACGGTGGCGATCGCCGCGGCCAGAGCCACCGACACCGACCACACGCCGGCCACCTCGGCCAGCGTGGCTTCGCCGAAGCGCACGTCCTCCAGGTACGAAGCATCCACCCGCGGCAGCACCAGCAGCGACATCAGCAGGTTCACCGCGATCACCACCACCAGCGGCGCGAACGCGATCCATGCCGACGGCCGGCTGCCACCCTGCGCGCCATGGGCCGCCTCGGCCGGGTCGAAGGCCTGCGCCACCGCGGCGCGTTCGCGCACGATCCCGTCCTCGGCCACGTCCCCGGCCCGCGGGGTGAGGCCGTCACCGAAGCCCTCGCCGGCCAACCGCGCGCGGCCCTCGGCCCGGCCCAGCCACCACAGCCCGAACGCCAGCATGATCGCCGAGGCGATCAGGCCCAGCCCGGGCGCGGCGAAGGCGGTGGTGCCGAAGAACGGCATCGGGATCGCGTTCTGGATCGACGGGGTGCCGGGCATGGCCGACATGGTGAAGGTCATCGTGCCCAGCGCCAGCGCCGGCGGCATCAGTCGGCGCGGGATGCCGGCGGTGCGGAACAGCATCGCCGCCATCGGCACCAGCACGAAGATGGCCACGAACAGGCTCACCCCGCCGTAGGTCACCAGCGCCCCGGACAGCACCACCGCCAGCATCGCCCGGCCGGTGCCGAGCCTGGCGGTCATGAACGCGGCGATCGCCTCGACCGAGCCGCTGTCCTCCATCAGTTTTCCGAACAGCGCGCCAAGCAGGAAGATCGGGAAGAACTGGGCGATGAATCCGGCCGCGGCAGACATGAAGGTCAGCGTCCAGTGCGCCAGCAACGGTTCGCCGGAGAACGCGGCCACCACCAGCGCGGCGGCAGGGGCCAGCAGCAGCACGCTCCAGCCCCGATAGGACAGGTACATCAGCAGGCCCAGCCCGACCAGCATGCCCAGCAATCCCATGGCTCAGACCCCTTCCAGCAGCACGTCGAGGTCGAGCGAGGACTGCTTGCCCAGGCTGGGGCCGTCCTTCTCCAGGAACCGGTCGGCCGCGCGCCGTCCTTCGGCGTGCAGCATTTCCAGGAACGCCCACTCGGCGCTCATCTTCGACGACGAGTCCAGCACCGCGCCCAGGTCGTTGCGCACCAGGTGGATGCGCATGCCCGCCCAGCGCCCGCCCTCGCTGTGGTTGACGTCCACCATCTGCCGCAGCAGCGCGATCATGCGCAGTTCCTTGAGCAGGCCGGCATTGAAGGAGACTTCGTTGATGCGGTCCAGGATCGCACGCGCGCCAGTCGGCAGGTCCGGGCGCTCGACCGGGTTGACCGCCACCAGGATGACGTCGTCGGCGTCGCTGTCGCGCACCAGCGGAGTCATGGTCGGGTTGCCAGAGTAGCCGCCGTCCCAGTAGTACTGGCCATCCACCTGCACCGCCTGGAACATGTTCGGCAGGCAGGCCGAGGCCAGCAGCACGTCCGGGGTCAGCTCGGCGTTGCGGAACACGCGGCCGCGGCCGGTGCGCACGTTGGTGGCGGTGATGAACAGCTTGATCTTCGACTTCGACAGCGCATCGAAATCAATCGAACGTTCCAGGATGTCGTGCAGCGGATTGATCCCGAACGGATTGAGGTCGTAGGGCGACAACACCCGCGACATCAGGTCCATGGCCAGGAACGCCGGTGAACCTTCCAGGCTCCAGCGGCCCAGCAGCACGTCCAGCGGGCCGCGCTGCAGCGGGCTGAAACGCGCCGCATCGGACACCGCGCGCCAGAACGTCGCCAACGCCTGGCGCGCGCCCTCGGCGCCGCCGCGTTCGTAGCCATCGACCAGCACCGCCGCGTTCATCGCCCCGGCCGAGGTGCCGGAGATGCCTTCGATGCGCAGCCCGTCCTCCTCCAGCAGGCGGTCAAGCACGCCCCAGGTGAAGGCGCCGTGGGAGCCACCGCCCTGCAGGGCCAGGTCGATCGACAACGGGGATTGCGGGGTCGCTGCGCCGCGGCGGCGAGCGGCGGGCTTCGGCGCGGCGGCCTTGCTGGCCGGGGCGGCCTTGCGGGTACGGCGTTGGGTGGGCATGCGGGGAGTCCGTGGGGTCGGAAGACGCTACAGGGATCGCCACGACAGGTAAAGCACGGCTCCGGTCTGGCCCCAGCCGTTCATTCGCTGCAATCGGCCCGCCGCACCTCGGCCACGAAGCGGCGCATCTTCTGGCCATCCTTGATCCCGGGCGCCGCTTCGATCCCGCTGGCCACGTCCACCGCCCACGGCCGCGTGGCCTGGATCGCGACGTGGACGTTGTCCGGGGTGATGCCGCCGGCCAGTACGAACGGCCGCTGCAGCCCGGTGGGGATCGCGCTCCAGTCGAACACATGCCCGCTGCCACCGGCACCGCCCTGGCCATGGCTGTCGAACAGGAAGGCGGCCGCGTGTGGCCAGCGTGCCTGCAGCGCATCGGCATCCCAGTGCGCCCCCCCGCCCATCGGCACCGCCTTCAACCAGGGCAGGCCGAAGCGGTTGCAGAACGCGTCGTCCTCCTCGCCGTGGAACTGCAGCAGGGTCGGCCGCAACTGCTGCACCACTTCCTCCACCTGGGATTGCGGATTGTTGCGGAACAGGGCCACCGAACTGACCATCGGTGCCAGTGCCTGGCGCAGGGCCGGCAACCGGGCCAGGTCCAGGCAGCGCCGGCTGCCGGCGGCGAACACCAGGCCCACCGCGTCCACGCCCAGTTCGCCGGCCAGGCGCACGTCCTCGGCGCGGGTCATGCCGCAGAACTTGATCCGGGTGCGGTACGGGGCGGTGTTCACAGCGTCACTTCGGCCGGGAGCTTCCATTCGGGTGGATACAGCGGGTGCAGGAACACCAGGCCCTGCGGCGGCGCGGTCGG
>JAGOWL010000041.1 GCA_018060215.1 Pseudoxanthomonas sp. | reverse complement strand
CGAAGCGGCGCACATGCTGGAGGTCCTGGAGCTGGCGGAACGCCCACAGCGGCACCCCGTCGGGGGCCTGCGGCTGCTGGAACGGCGGCCGGCCCTGGCTGTTGTAGCTGATGTAGTTCCAGTACAGCCGACCCTGCTCGTGTTCCGGATCCACCCGCAGCAGGTCGGAAAGATCGGCGTAGACCCGCGCGTACAGGCGCTGGCGCTTGGAGGTGGTGTGTTCCTCGACCAGGAAACCCCAGTTGTCGCGCACCTGGTTGAAGCGGTCGGCGATGTGTTCGTTCTTCGTCACCGCGCGGTCCTTGAACACCAGGCGGATCTGCGCGCCATCGAGCGCAGCGGCGCTGAATCCCGGCGCGGCCGAGGCCACGCTGATCCACAGGCTGTCGGCGGTGAGGATGCGGTCGCGGGTGTCCAGCCACAACGTGCGCTTCTGGTTGGGGCGCACCGATACCGACACGTCGATCATGTCGCGCGACGGCCAGATCGGGTCCTTGATGCGGATGTTGAGTGGGATCAGGCCGTTCTGGGTGGCCGGCAGATCCAGTGCCGGGAGGTCGATGGCCACCCCGTCCAGGCCGTCATGCATGTTCTCCCAGCTGTACGCCCAGCTGCGGATCAGCGGCTGGGCGGCCGGTGCGTCACCCACGCCGGAAGGAATCAGGATGTGCACCAGCGGCTCGGGGGTGGCCGGCAGGCTTTGCGCATCGCGCTTGCGCGAACCGGCCCCCTTCGGCAGGGCCATCACCGTACTGCGGCGCGGGGCCAGGAAGCGGCCGTCGATGTAGTCGCGCAGCCCCTGCACATTGGTGTAGTCGGGCAGCACCGAGCTGTCGACCACGTAGGTCTGCCTGACCGTGCCTGGCGGCTCGGCCGCGGCGGTCACGTGGTAGGCCCAGATTTCCTGGATCGGGGTTTCGGCGGTGGTGTTGGTGAAGCGCAGGTGGCCTCCGTTGCGCGTGGCGAACGGGTCGACACTGCGCACGACCCCCTGCGATCGGGCGAACAGCGGCTGCTGGTGCGCGGCATCGGCGCCATGACTGGCCTGGCCGTAGGCGGCGCCACGGATCTCGATGCGGTTGAACGGTTCATCGGGCATCGCCAGGTCCAGTGCCTGGCCGCCTTCGACATAGGTGTTCCAGTCCGGCAGCTGGAAGTAGTCGTTGCGGCCGGGCAGGTGCGATCGGTTGTACACGCCCGGCCAGGTGGTTTCGGGGATGCCGTCGCTGCCCTTCCACATCCACTGTTTCTTGTCCTTGGCGTCGGCAAAACCGACATGGCGGATCGAGGTGCTGGCCGCCGACAGCGCAGGCGGCGTCTTGCCGTGCTCCCAGCCGTAGCGGTGGTTCCAGGCGCTGCGGCGGGCGCCATCGGGCACCGTTACGGCCGAGCCGGGCCGGGCCGCCGCCAGGTCATCGCGCCGGGCCAGCACCGCCACGCCGGCGCTGTCGAGCATGCGGTCGTAGACGCGGATCTCGTCGAAGTCGCTGCCGCGCAGGAAGTTGTAGCGGCTCTGCACCTGGTAGGGCGCCATCACCCGCCCGGCCAGGCCGAACTGGTCCAGCGCGGCGTCGTAGTCGGCGGTGGTGTCCTGGCGCGCGGCCTCCTTGCCGTCGACATACAGGCGCACGCCGGCGGTCTCGTCCCAGGCGAAGGCCAGGTGGGTCCAGTCCTTCGCGCCGGGGTTGGCGTCGAGCTTGAAGGAAACCCGTGTGCGGGCCAGGTTGGCATCGGTGACGAAGGCATCGAAGCCCTGCCCGTTCCAGTCGATGCGCAGCCAGGCCATGTCCCAGCTGCTGTGGTCGGCGTAGCCGACCCGGAAGATCACGAACGGTGCCTGGCCCACGTCGTAGCGCGGGCGCCAGAAGAACGACAGCGTGCCGCGCTCGGCATAGATGTTGCCCGGCGCGTTCCAGGCCAGCACGCCGTCATCGGCCCATTCGATCGCCCCGCCCTGCACGCCGTCGGGGACGATCTTCACCTTGTCCTGGAAGTTGGGCACCGCATCGCCGCCGGCGTGGTCGGCGACGAAGCCGTTGTCGGCCGAGACGCGGAACAGCAGCTGCGGCACCTCCAGCGCGGCCGCTGCGCGTGGACTGGCCAGAATGGCGGCGACCAGGGCGACAAGCAGGGCGGGACGCAGCGATTCAGCCATTGGATCGGTATTCCGGAGGTGCGGGCAAGCGCAAGGATCGGCGGTGGGCGGCGTGACTCATTCGGCAGGCACGGCCCTGGCGGGGCCGGAAGCATGGATCTTGCGCCAGCGTGGGATTTCCTGCAGCAACAGTTTCTCCGGCCAGGTGCCATACCAGGCGTAGCCGGCGCGGCGTTCATTGGGAAGCTCGGAGAAGACCACGCGCTGGCCCTCGCGGTTGACGAACATCGGCTGCTGCGACTCCAGGTCGTAGAAGCGGGCCCACAACGAGGCACCCGGCCGGGCGACCACGCGCACGTCCTGGCCGCTCTCCTCGTCGGGCGCATCGAAGCGTTCGGTGGCCAGGTCATGCAGGCGGTGCGCGTCGAGCCAGGCGGTCGCCGCGTCCACCGCTGCGACCAGACGGACATCGGGCTCGGGTTGGCGCATCAGCAGGCGCAGCACGCCCACCGATTCGGACACCGCCAGGGCAGGCAGCTCGTAGGCGCGCGCCGTGGCCGGCTGCAGGGTGTTCTCGTCGTACTGCGCAGCCCAGATCGTCGGCACCCCGTCGATCCGCAGCTGCAATGCCAGCAGGCTGTCGATGCCGTGTTGCGCGGCGGTGGCGGCACGGACGCCGTACTGCGGGGTCAGGGCGGCCAGGTCGCCGCGACCCTCGGCGATGTCCTGCAGCAGGCCGATCGCACGCACCATCGCGTCGTCGTTGAGGGTGATCTGGTGCCGGTAGCTGGAGCGGTCCGGGTAGTACTGCGGCCAGCCGCCGTTGGCGTACTGCGCCTGCAGCAGGTACTCCACGCCGCGGCCGGCCGCGGCCAGGTAGGCCGGATTGCCGGTCTTTCGATGGGCCCGCGCCAGGTAGGCGATCTCGCTGGTGGTGGCCTTGTTGTCGAGGGTCGCATCGTCGCGCCGATCGGCTGCGCGCAACGCGGCCTGTTCGGCGTCGCCGAGCGCGAGGGTGTAGTCGACCTTGCGTCCGAGATGGTGCTTGGACCAGCCACCCGACGCGGTCTGCAGCAGCAGCATGTTCTCGGCGACCGGATCGATGGCCGGCGCGACCGTCGGCGTGGCCGCGGTCGAGCAGGCGGTGGGCAGGGCCAGCAGCAGCGCCAGCAGTGCCCGCAAGGCCGGGGCGTACGTCATCGGCGCGATTCCCGTGGTGGTGGGCAGGAGCGGCGTGCAGGCGGGGCCGTTCCGGGCCCCAGGCCTGCCCGGCCGCGCCCGCGGGAGAGAGGCGCGGGACGCGGCCGGCCTGCCATGTCAGAACCGGTAGCGCGCACCGACGAAGTACTGGCGGCCGTTGACGGTGTAGCGGTCGGGCATCTGCAGGGTCGAATCGACGATGCGTGCGTCCGGCGTATCGGTCAGGTTGATGGCTTCGAAGGTCAGTGACAGCTTCTTGTTCACCTTGTAGGACATGTTGAAGTCCACGTTGGTCACCGAATCCTTGTAGCTGACCGGCGTGGTGGCGATGTCGCTGAGGTAGCCGTCGCGATAGCTGGTGGACACGCGCGCGGAGAACTTGCCATCGTCGTAGTACAGGGTCGCGTTGTACGAGTTGGGCGACAGGTTGATCAGGTCGGCCTCCACGATCGTGGTCACGATCGTGGTGTTGTTGTTGGCCGCGGTGCTGGTCATGTACTCGATGGTGGACTGCACGTGCGTGTAGTTGAGCTGCGCGCCGAAGTTCTTCCAGAAGCCGGGCAGGAAGGTGAACGGCTGCTGGTAGGTCAGCTCGAAGCCCTTGAGCGGGCCGCCCGGGGTGTTGAAATAGCTCTGCACGTTGAACGGGGTGTCCAGCGTGAAGCCGTCTGGCAACAGGTCCAGCGAGTAGCCCAGCTCGCCCCAGGTGGTGAGCATGCGCGTGCGCTGGATGTAGCTCTCGATGTCCTTGTAGAACACCGCAGCCGACAGCAGTGCGCCCTCGGCGAAGTACCACTCCGCGCTGAGGTCGAAGTTGGTGGAGCGGAACGGTTCCAGCAAGGGGTTGCCGAGGTTGATCGCGAAGGTGCGGTCGTCGTCCACGAACGCGGTCGGGCCACCGCTGACGCCGGGCGAGAGGTACAGCAGCGCCGGGCGGGCCATGGTCTTGGCCGCGCCGAAGCGCAGCACGACCTCGTCGGTCAGGTCCCAGGCCACGTTCAGCGCCGGAAGCACGTCCTGGTAGCTGTGGTTGACTTCAGTGCGTACCGAGTAGCGGTCGCCCGGCGCGGCGGTGGCGCTTGCCACGCCGAAGAAGGCCTCGCAGTTGTCGGACCGGTTGGCCGAATTGGATGCCGTGCACGGCGCCCAGCCGGTGGCGCTGATCTGGGTATCGACCACGCGCACGCCGATGTTGCCGCGGAAGGCGCGATCCAGCAGTTCGGTGTTGAAGTCCAGCTGCAGATAGGTACCCAGGCTCCTCTCGTTGACCTCGAAGTTGTTGTTGGACGCGCCGAAGTGGCCGACGCTGGCCAGCCGGTAGTCGCCGCCGGTCAAGCCGTTGTTGCAGTTGCAATAGATGTCCAGCAGCTCGGCGACCTTGCCGAAATCCGGGATCAGCCAGCTGCCGGGCGCACCGGACAGGCCGCTGCCGAAGCCATCCAGGGTGGTGCTCAGGTCGCCCACGGTCACCCCTGTGGGCAGCCGCTGCGCCGGGCGGCCGTAGCTGATGTGGCGGTACTCCTCCGAGCTCATGTCGTAGTTCTTGTAGGCCAGGCCGCCACGCAGGGTGAAGGTCGGGTTGATGATGAACTCCAGGTCGACCTTGGCGGTGTCGAAGCTGTTGTCCACGAAGCTCGGGTTGAGGCGGACCTCGCTGATGTTGGTCCCCATCGGCGCGCCGGCGCTGGTGGTTGGCACGGCGCCGTAGCCCAGCCAGGACCAGGCCGAGGCATCGTTGAGCGCGAACGGGAAGGTCATGCGCGGGATGTCGGGATTGCCGCGCATGTCCAGCACGAAGCCGTCCAGGTTGGTGTTGTCGAAGCTGACCAGAGAGAACACCGGGCGCTCGTAGTCGGAGGTGGAGTGGCCCAGCTGCGCGTCCAGCCGCACCGAGTCGTTGACGTGGTGTTCCAGCGACAGGCTGTACTGCTGGAACTTGGTCGACTCCTGGATGTTGGTCGACTCGGTGCGGAAGTCGACGTTGTCGAACACCCCGTAGACCAGGCGGCCCTGACCGTCGACTTCGGCTTCGCGAACCGCGATCTGGGTCTTGCCGCCGAGGCTGGCATTGCGGTGCAGGTTGGCGCCCAGCGAGTCCTCGCGCTGATCCTTGGACAGTTCCGAGTACATCGCATCGAAGCTGACCAGGGTGTCGTCGGAAGCGCGCCACTGCAGGGCACCGGTCAGGCCGGTGCGCTCGATCTCGCTGGCGGTGCGGACATAGCGCGGGTAGCGCGGCATCCAGGCGTTGGTGGCGGCCTGGTAGGCGGCGACGTTGGAGGGGGTATTGGCCGGACGCGGGGTGTTGTGGCCGCAGTTGGCGGCATTGATGCCGTAGGTGGTGTTGGTGGAGGAGTTGGCCGGACTCTGCGGCGTGTAGCCCAGCGGCGAGCACAGGCCGATGGTGCTGCCCTTCTCCCAGCGCACCGGGTTGTAGCCTTCCTCCAGCACGTTGCGCTTGCTGTAGGACGCCGACAGCAGTGCGCCGAAGCGGCCGTCGGCCCAGGTGTTGGAGATCAGGCCGGACACGCGCGGGTTGAACTCTTCGGAAAGCTCGCCGTAGCCGACCTGGGCGCTGGCCGAGGCGCGGAAGCCGTCGTAGTCGAACGGGCGCGAGGCCCGCAGGTCGACGGTCGAGCCCAGCGAGCCCTCGTCCATCTGCGCCGACTGGGTCTTGTTGACCTTGACCGCGCTGAACAGCTCGGAGGCGAAGGTGTTGAAGTCGAAGCCACGGCTGCGGTTGACGCCGCCGGTGCCGGTACCTGCGGTGGCCAGCGCCTCCAGTCCGTTCAGGCGCACGCGGGTGAAATCCGAGCCCAGGCCGCGGATCGAGATGCGCTGGCCTTCGCCGCCTTCGCGGTCGATCGACACGCCGGCGATGCGCTGCATCGATTCAGCCAGGTTCTGGTCGGGGAACTTGCCGATGTCCTCGGCGAAGATCGCATCGACCTGTTCGGTACTGAAGCGCTTCTCGTCCAGCGACTTCTGCAGGCTCTGGCGGTAACCGGTGACGGTGACCGCATCCAGGTTGGTGGCTTGCTGGCCGCTGGGGGCCGCCTGGGCTGCCGCCGCGTCCTGCGCGCAGACCGGGGCAGAAAGTGCCAGGGCGACAGCCGTGGCCAGCAAGGTAACCGGTGTCTTATGGCGTCGAACGAGCAGCTGGTGCATCTGTCCCCTCCCAGGGTGCGACTTCAATGCGGTGGCGGGTGCCGAGCGGGCATCCGCGGGCAGTGGCGCCGGAATGACACCGCTGGTCATTTGCGGAAGCTAGCAGCTGGCGGGGGCCGCAGCATCTTGCAATGCAGCAGTACGCCGCCGTGTCGGTGACTACCGCCGGGCCACATAAGGGCTCTTCACCCAGTCGAGGGGGGGGCATGGGTCCGCCTCTGCAGATCAGGAGCGGGAGCTTTGGCTCCGTGCCGGGGCCGTCGCTACAAGGGCAAAAGCTTCGCTTCGGGCCGGGGCCGCCGCTACAAGGGGATTTCGTCCGCCGCGTGGTTCCGCGTCCTGCTCCAACACGCGGGCGCGGTACATCCATGTACCGCTCGGACGAAATCCCCTTGCAGCGACGTCCTTCGCGACGTGGGCGTTCTTTGCTTCGGCGGGCGTTGCCTTCAGCCTCCCGGAGCCGGCATCGACGAAGCCACGGACATCCAGCTGGCGAAAGACGCGGCAGTGCGGGGATCGGGCGCAAGCAGGCCATGGATGGCCTGCGCTCGCCTGTTGGAGCCATGGATGGCGGAATCAGGCGATGCGCCCGATCCCCGCACTGCCGCGGCTCCCCCCGAACCCGACAAATCCCGGTGCTTTGGCCCAGGCCAGAAGCCCGCACCACCGCGGCTCCCCCCGAAGCCAACGCACTCCGGCGCTTTTCGACTTGGCCGGATCCGGCATCACTCACTGGAGAAGAGCCACAAGAAAGGCCGGGGCGCTGATGCACCCCGGCCATTCCGTGCAGGTCGCTTCGCGTCGGTCAGGACGCGCGATGTCAGAACGTGTAGCGCATCCCCAGCAGGTAGGTGCGGCCGGTTTCGCCGTACTCCAGCGGCAACGAAACGCTGGGATTGGCCACCCACGACTCCTGCGCCTCGTTGGTCAGGTTGGCCGCTTCCAGGCTCAGTTCGATGTTGTCGGCCATGCGGTAGCGGATCGAGGCATCCAGCACCGTGGTGCCACTCTGCCCGTGGTAACCGTTGGCGGCACTGTTGAACCCGGTCTCGGTGCCCGGCACCTGGATCAGGAAATCGTCGCGGTTGGTGGCCGAGAGGCGGCCGGAGAAGCGATCGCCTTCATAGAACAATGTCGCGTTCCAGGAATTGCCCGACTGCCCGGTCATCGGCGCCTTCTGCGCCGCCGTGCCATTGGACAGCAGGTACTGGATGTTGGAGTCAACGTAGGTGTAGTTCAGCTGTGCGCCGAAGTTGCTCCACTTGCCCGGCAGGAAGGTGAATGGCTGGGTGTAGTTGAACTCCAGGCCGGTCAGGTCGCCGCCGGGGGTGTTGATCGGCACGGTGAACACGAACTCGTCGGTGACGCTGGCGGTGGTGCCGTCGAGCAGGCTGGCCGGCAGGCCGCTGTCGGCGTAGACGCGCGATTCGCGGGTGTTCTGGATGAAGCTGTCGATGTCCTTGTAGAACACCGCCAGGCCCAGCATCGCGCCTTCCTGGAAGTACCACTCCATGCCCAGGTCGGCGGTGGTGGCGCGGGTCGGATCCAGCAGCGGGTTGCCGCCGCTGACGGTGCGCGCGCTGCCGCTGACGCTGACGGTCACGCCCGGGGTCAGGCTGCTCAGGCCCGGACGCGACATCACCTTGGCTGCGCCGAAGCGCAGCAAGACGTCCGGACTGAGTTCGGCCACCAGGTTCAGCGACGGCAGGGTGTCGCTGTATTCACGCGACACGGTCACCGCGGTCGGCACGCCGCTGACGGTGGCGATGCCCGAGGAGGTCTGTTTGGTGCGCACGTAGCGCACGCCGAAGTTGCCCGACAGTGGTACCCGGCCCAGGTCGGCGGAGAAGTTGCCCATCAGCCAGCCGCCGCGGTCTTCCTCTTCCACGCTGCGGTCGCTGGGTGCGTAGTTGGACAG
Source organism: Pseudoxanthomonas sp. (assembly GCA_018060215.1). Lineage (GTDB taxonomy): Bacteria > Pseudomonadota > Gammaproteobacteria > Xanthomonadales > Xanthomonadaceae > Pseudoxanthomonas. The sequence goes on along the minus strand of JAGOWL010000041.1, from coordinate 6,873 downwards.
GGCGAAGGTGCCCTGGCCACCGAGCACGTCGAACAGATTCACGATCCCGTCGAAGTCCGGCACCACCCAGGTTCCCGGCGAACCTTCCACGCCACGCAGGCTGGCCAGCCGGGTCATGTCAACCGGCACGATCCGGGTGCCATTGGCGAAGTTGGGCGTGCCGGTCTCGGTCGCGGTACGACGGCGCTCGCTGGAGTCGAAGCGGTAGTCCTTGGCCTGGATACCGCCGCGCAAGGTGAACGAGGGCCCGAACAGCCAGGTGAAGTCCAGCTGGCCGGTATCGAACTCGTTGCTGACGTAGTTCTGGCGCAGGCGGATGACCGACAGGGTCCAGCCATTCGGGTCGGTCGGGCTGACGCCGTAGTTGAACACCGGCTTGTTCATGTCGCCACGGTAGTCGTAGCTGTAGCCGTCCACATCCAGCTTGTCCATCATCACCGTGGCCTGGACCGGGTTGGCGTGGTCGGACTTTGAGGTACCGATCTTGCCGGACAGGACGAAGCTGTCATTGAACTCGTGCTTGCCATCCAGGCTGAACTGGCTGAACTCGGTGGACCATTCGTCGTGGCGGTTCTCGGCGCGGATGTCGACGTTGTCCATCTGCGCATAGACCAGGGCGCCGTTGCGTACTTCGCCGTCGTTGACCAGGATCTGGCGCTTGCCGGTGGTGCCGCTGGCGCTGAGGCCATTGGCCTCGATGTAGAACTCGTCGCGTTGCGCGTCGATCTTCGAGTACAGCGCATCGAAGTTGAGCTCGGTGCGGTCGGTCGGACGGAACTGCAGCGCGCCGGTCACGCCCAGGCGCTTCTGGTCGTGTTCCATCAGGGTATAGCGCGGGAAGCGCGGGGCGAACACGTCGGCCGACAGTGCCTGCTGGAACGGCGAGGCCGGGTTGAAACCGCCATTGCTGGGGCCGTTGGCCCAGCGCACCGTGCCCGAACCTTCGTCGCGGGTTTCGCGTTCTGAATAAGCCACCGACAGCAATGCACCGAACTTGCCGTCGCCCCAGCTGTTGGCGATCAGGCCGGCAAAGCGCGGCGTGGCCGCACCGGCCTGGTCGTTGTAGGAGGCCTGCACGTTGGTGACCGCGGTGAAGCCGTCATAGTCGAACGGGCGCGCGGTACGCAGGTCGACGGTGGCGCCCAGCGAGCCTTCGTCCACGTCGGCCGAGGCGGTCTTGCGCACCACCAGCTGCGAGAACAGGTCCGAGGCGAACACGTTGAAGTCGAAGCCGCGGCCGCGGTTGGAGCCGCCCTGGCCGTCGGAGCTGCCGACCGTGCTCAGGGCTTCCAGGCCGTTCAGGCGCACGCGGGTGAAATCCGGACCCAGGCCACGCACGGTGATCTGGCGGCCTTCGCCACCGTCGCGGCTGATCACCACGCCGGGGATGCGTTGCAGCGATTCGGCCAGGTTCAGGTCCGGGAATTTGCCGATGTCCTGGGCCACGATCGCGTCGACCATGCCCACTTCGCCGCGCTTGATGTCGATGGCGCGCTCCAGGCTGGCGCGGTAGCCGGTGACGACCACCGTATCGAGTTCGGTCGCCTGGCCGCCCGTCTCCGGCGTTGCGGCGGCCTCCTGGGCGAGGGCGGAGGGCAGGGACAGGGCCAGGCCGATCGAGGCGGCGAGCAGGGTAACCGGTGTCTTCCGGCGGATGTCGCGAGTATTCATTTCCCCTCCCGGGAGGAATGACGGTTGGAGCCTGGATGCCTCCAGAGCGGTCGCCGGCGGAATGACACCGCTGGTCAAACGCGAACCTACCACCGCCCGGAATCGGGTTCATCTTGCAGCGCAGCACGGCAAAGGCGGCCCGGATTGGCCCTGGACCGGGCTTCGGCGGGGGCGGGAGAGCAGGCGGAGCCGCGTTGGCGTGGGCCCGAAGGCGCAGGATTGACACCGCTGGTCAACGGTGGTCGCATGCGTGCCATGCCAACATCGGTGCCCGTCGGGTGCCTGCAACCGGGGTAAGGACCATGGCGCGTGTGGTGTGTTTCGGTGAACTGCTGCTGCGCCTGAGCGCGCCCGGCCGCGAAAAGCTGCTGCAGAGTCCGCAGCTGGAAGTCCGCATCGGCGGTGCCGAGGCCAATGTCGGGGTGTCGTTGTCCTGCTTCGGCCACCAGGTCGCCGCGGTCGGCACCGTGGCCGACAACGCGCTGGGTGAAGCCGCTGCGGGCGAGCTGCGCCGGTATGGCGTCGACACCACCGGCCTGCGCAAGGTCGCTGGCCGCATGGGCCTGTACTTCCTGGCTCCCGGCGCGATCCACCGCCCGGCCGAGGTGCTGTACGACCGCGCAGGTTCGGCCTTCGCCGTGGCCCCGGCCGAGGCCTACGACTGGCCGGCGCTGCTGCGCGGCGCCGACTGGCTGCACCTGTCCGGCGTCACCCCGGCGCTGGGCGCCAACACCGCCGCCGCCGCGCTGGCCGCCGCCCGGGCCGCGCGCACCCTTGGGGTCAAGGTGTCGTTCGACGGCAACTTCCGGCCCAGGCTGTGGGAAGTCTGGAAGGGTGATGCCAGGGCGATCCTTTCAGAGCTGATGGCCGAGGCCGACCTGCTGTTCGCCGACTACCGGGACATGGGCGTGGTCCTGGGCGGCCAGTACCCGCAGGTCGAGCCGCTGGCCCGGATCGAAGCGGCGGCGGGCGAAGCGTTCGCCGCCTTCCCGCACCTGGAGTGGATGGCCTGCACCATCCGCCAACCGCGCAATGTCGACGCGCATGCATTGGCGGGGGTGCTGGTCGGCCGCGACAGCGGCACCGCGCTGGCACCGCAGGAAGAAGTCGGCCCGATCGTCGACCGCATCGGCGGCGGCGACGCCTTCGCCGCCGGCGTACTGCATGGTTTGATCAAGGGATGGGCGCCGGAGCGCACGATCCGCTTCGGCCTGGCCGCCGGCTGCCTGAAGCACTCGGTCCCGGGTGACTTCAACCTGGTGTCGGAAGCCGATGTCGAGGCGCTGGTGGGCGAAGGGCGCTTCGACGTCAAGCGCTGAGCATCGCGTCGGTGTTCAGATGATCCGCAAGTTGATCGCCTTCAACACCGCGCGTGTGCGGTCGCGGCTGCCGAGCTGGTCGAGGATGGAGGCGATGCTGCTCTTCACCGTGCCCTCGGCCAGGTGCAGGCTGCGGGCGATGTCCTGATCGGAGCTGCCGCCGGCAAGCAGGCGCAGGATTGCCAGCTCGCGCGCGCTGAAGCCACCCGCCGGGCGGGCATCGTCGCGGTTGCCGTGGTCCGGGCTCGCCAGTCCGCCGGCGACCTGGGCGCGGCTGGCACGCAGGGCCAGCACATGCACGAGCGCCTGGTACAAGTCTTCGGGCGTGGCATCGATGGCCACCATCCCGTACACCTGCGGCTCGCCTGCAGGTGGCGGTCGGATCGGGTCGTCGCGGCCGCCGAGCAGCAGCACCGGCGTGTGCTCACCGGCCGCGTGCAACTCGCGCGCCGCGGCACGGCCGTCCACGCCCGCCAGTCCGGTGCCGGCCAGCACCACGTCCACCGGCTGCAGTTGCAGCGCGTCCAGCAGGCCCTGGGCTTCTTCTGCCTCCAGTGCCACCACCACGCCAAGGCGTTCGAGCCGCTCGCGCAATCCGGCCCGGACCGGCCCCCGGCCATCGGCCAGGGCCACGCGCAAGGGCCTGGCCGATCCGTTCATGCCCGTCACCGCGGCCTCAGCCGCGGCTCACCGCCGAGAGCGCCTTGGCCACGTAGTCCAGGTTGCCCTGGTTGAGCGCGGCCACGCAGATGCGGCCGGTGCCCACGGCATAGATGCCGAACTCGTCGCGCAGGCGTTCGACCTGGCCCTTGCCCAGGCCCGAGTAGGAGAACATGCCGGCCTGCTGGTTGACGAAGGCGTACTCCGGGTGGCCGAGTTCGGCCAGCTTCTGCACCAGGCCACCGCGCAGCGCATGGATGCGCTCGCGCATCTGCGTCAGCTCCGCTTCCCATACCGCGCGCAGTTCCGGGCTGGTCAGCACCCCGGCCACCAGCGCCGCACCGTGGGTGGACGGGCTCGAATAGATCGTGCGGACGATGCGCTTGACCTGCGACTGTACCGCCTTGGCCTGGTCGGCGTTCGGCGCCACAATCGACAGTGCGCCCACGCGCTCGCCGTACAGCGAGAACGACTTGGAATAGGAGCTGGCGACCACGAAGGCGTCGATCCCGGCTTCCACCAGGATGCCGATCGCGGCGGCGTCTTCGGCAATGCCCTTGTCGAAGCCCTGGTAGGCCATGTCCACGAACGGGAACAGCTGCTTTTCCTTCAGCAGCGCGGCGACCTGCTTCCACTGCGCCACGGTGAGGTCGGCGCCGGTGGGGTTGTGGCAGCACGCGTGCAGCAGCACGGTGGTGCCGGGCTTGAGCTTGCCCAGGTCGGCGAGCATGCCGTCGAAGTCCACGCCGTGGCTGGCCGGGTCGAAGTAGGTGTAATCCACCACCTCGAAGCCGGCAGCACCGAACACCGCGCGGTGGTTCTCCCAGCTCGGGTTGCTCAGCGCCAGGGTGGCGTGCGGCAGCAGCTTGCGCAGCAGTTCGGCGCCCACGCGCAGTGCACCCGAGCCGCCCACGGTCTGGGTGGTGGCCACGCGGCCGGCGGTCAGCAGCGGCGAGTCCTTCCCGAACAGCAGCTCGCGCGTGGCCTGGGTGTAGGCCGGCAGGCCGTCGATCGGCAGGTAGCCGCGCGGGCGGGCGGCGGTGGCCAGCGCCTGCTCGACCTGCTGCACGGCCTGCAGCAGAGGGATCCGCCCCTGTTCGTCGTAGTAGATGCCCACGCCCAGGTTGACCTTGGTGGTCCGGGAGTCGGCGTTGAAGGCTTCGGTCAGGCCGAGGATGGGATCACCCGGCACCAGTTCGACACTGGAGAAAAAGGACACGGCGAGGCTCTGCGGTTCGGGGGAGGGGTGTCCGCGCCGGGCAGCGTCCATGCCAGTGGCGGGGAAAACCCCTTGATTCTAGCAGGCCGCCGCAGCGGCCTCGACGGTTTCGGGCGTGACCGGATCGGCCGTGCCGGGGCTCAGCGCCGGATCACCACGCCCAGGCGCAGGCCGCTGTCGCGCATGTCCAGGTTGCCGGTGAAGTGGTTGCGCTCGGTGCTGGCGCTGATGTCGGTGTAGTTGTATTCCAGCAGCAGGCCGACATGCTTCCAGCGGTGCCATTCGGCGCCGACCCGGGCATAGGTCACGGTGCCGTCGATCCCGTTGATCTCGGTGGACAGCCAGCCGGCATCGGCCGAGATCCGCCAGTCCTGCGCGGGGGTCCAGCGCCAGCCCAGGCCCAGGGTCGGGGCCGGCAGGTCGCCGCGGTACCGGTCTTCGAGCGCGCCGCTGCCGACCGGATTGCCGTTCACGTCCAGGGTCGCCTTCAGGCCCAGGTCGACCCGGTATACGGTCAGGCCCAGGCGCGGGCCCAGCGCCCAGTCCTCGGAGGACATCGCCCACCAGGTGTAATAGCCCTCCAGGCTCTTCAGGCTCAGGTTGGCGTGGACCGTCGCGTCGGCCTGGTAGAGGTCGTCCTCGAACACGATGTCGTGCTGCAGGCGATGGTCGGCACTGACCGAATCACCGTAGTAGGACAGGCCGAACTCGTGGCGCTCGAAGGGCCGCCAGGTCAGGCGGGCGAAGGCGAGCTGGTTGCCGGTGTCCAGGCCCAGGTCACGCTTGAGGTCGATCGAGGTGCCAGCGCCGGTGACACGACCGTCCGCCCGCAGCGTGGTATCGAAGCGGTTGACGTAGGTGCCGGCACTGAAGCCCAGGCGATCCAGTGGTTCGACCGCCATGGCCAGGCCCGGTGTGCTGGCCAGCACGGCCAGCAGCAGGGCGTTGCGGAGATGCGAGGTGCGTGCCATGGAGGTCCCCTGTCGTTGGCCGGCCCCGCCGTGCCCGCCAGCGGTCGGGCATCGCTCAAGGCTCGATCCGACTATACGCTCGAACCGGCGGGCCCTGCGTTGCCGGCCTGTCCGGTCCGGAGCACCGGTGCCCGGGCCCGGCTCAAACGTCGCCGTCCATTGCCCAGCCCTGTCCGCTGCCGCGCTGGAGCACCTGGTCGCCCTCGCGGACTTCGCCGGCCGGGATGGTGTCCTGCGCGGCCAGCTTCGCGTAGATCGGACTGAAGTCCGGCCCGGTCGCCCGCATCAGCTGTTCGAAGCTGTCGATCACGAAGTAGGTCTTCTGGAAGGTGTCGATGCGGTAGCGGGTGCGCATGATCCGTTCCAGGTCGAAGCCGATCCGGTTCGGCGCCGGCGAACCCAGCGCGTGCAGAGACTCGCCGCTGGAAGAGACGATGCCGGCGCCGTAGATGCGCAATCCGTCGGCCTGGCGGATCAGGCCGAACTCGACCGTGTACCAGTACAGCCGGGTCAGGTTCTGCAGTGCCTCCGGCCCGATCGCGTGCGCCTTCACCCCGCCGGCACCGTAGGCCTGCATGTAGTCGGCGAACATCGGGTCCATCAGCAGCGGCACATGGCCGAACAGGTCGTGGAACAGGTCCGGCTCGGCGATGTAGTCGATCTGGTCCGGGCGCCGGATCCACCAGGTCACCGGGAAGCGGCGGTGGGCCAGGTGGTCGAAGAAATCCAGTTCCGGCAACAGGCCTTCCACCCCGACCAGGGTCCAGCCGGTGGTCGCACCGAGCACTTCATTGAGCTGGTCGAAGCGCGGGATCGCGCGCGCATCCATGCCCATGGTGTCCTGGGCCTGCAGGAACTCGTCGCAGGCACGGCCGACCAGCAGCTCGCGCTGGCGCTGGTAGAGCACGCCCCAGGTGGCATGGTCGTCGGCGCTGTAGTCCTGCCACGGCTGCTCGACCACGGTGGTGGTGTAGACCGGGACGTAGCCCTTGTCGGTCTGCATGCCTTCAGCAGGCTTGTATTCGACGCGGCG
>JAGOWL010000156.1 GCA_018060215.1 Pseudoxanthomonas sp. | reverse complement strand
GGCCACCCCAGGAGTTGTTCATGATCCGCATGCCGGCGTTGGCCAGGTCCTGGTGGATCGACTTGAGCCCCAGCGCGCCGGTGACCTCGTTGCCCTGGCCCGAACCGTCGTCGGTGGGGCGCTCGTCGTTGATGATCCGCGCCGACAGGATGTTCGCGCCTGGCGCCACGCCGCCGGGCCAGTTGCCAAACGCCTGCCCGGCGGCCAGCTGGGACACGGTGGTGCCGTGGCCGACCTTGTCGTCCACGCTCATGTCGTTCTTGCTGCGATCGACATAGATGTAGTTGGCCAGCACCCGCCCGGCCAGGGCCGGATGGTTGCGGTTGACCCCGGTATCGATCACGCCGATCCGGTAGCCGGCGCCGGTATAGCCCTGGCGCTCGACGGCGGTGGCGTGGATCAGGGCCAGGTGCGCGTCGATCCCAGGCTGGATCAAGGGCGGTGGCGGCGGCGAGGTGGGCGGTGGCGGCGGCGGTGGCGAGGTCGGTGCGACCGGCCTGACATTGCTGCCGCCCCCGCCACCACAGGCCACCAGGCCAGTGGCCAGGGTGCTGGCGATGGCGATGGCCAGCAACGAACGGGCCAGCTCGCCGGGAACCACCGATTGTCCGAACAGGTGCATCCGCTCTTCCTCCCACCGGGCACGGCGGAAGGCCCCACGCCTTCCGGCCACCCATGGCCTGCTCTATACCGCAATCGCCCCCCGGCTGTCGCCACCGGCCGGAGGTGGCGCCCGGCGGCCGGGGCCACGATAATCGGGGCTCACCCCCCGGAGATTCCCTGCCATGTCCGACATCGTCATCGCCGCCGCCAAGCGCACCGCCATCGGCTCCTTCCTCGGCCAGTTCACCGGCGTGCCGACCCCGACCCTGGGTGCCACGGCGATCTCCGCGGCACTGGTGCAGTCCGGCATTCCGGGCGCGGACGTGTCCGAGGTGATCATGGGCTGCGTGCTGCCGGCCAATCTGGGCCAGGCCCCCGCCCGCCAGGCCGCCCTGGCCGCGGGCCTGCCGACCAGCGCCGGCTGCACCACCATCAACAAGGTCTGCGGCTCGGGCATGAAGGCGATCATGCTCGGCCATGACCTGATCAAGGCCGGCTCGGCCACGGTGGTGGTCGCCGGTGGCATGGAGTCGATGACCAATGCCCCGCACATGATCCCCAACTCGCGCACCGGCAATCGCTACGGCAACTTCCAGGCGGTGGACCACATGGCCTGGGATGGCCTGACCAACCCGTATGACGGCCAGGCCATGGGCGTGTTCGCCGAAGCCACCGTGGCCAGGTACGGCTTCAGCCGCGAGGACCAGGACAACTTCGCCATCGAGTCGGTCAAGCGCGCCCAGGCTGCCCAGGCCGCCGGGGCCTTCGACGGCGAGATCGTCCCGGTCAAGGTCGCCACCCGCAAGGGCGAGGTCGAGTACGCCAGCGACGAGCAGCCGGGCAAGTCCGACATCGCCAAGATCCCGACCCTGAAGCCGGCGTTCAAGAAGGACGGCAGCGTCACCGCCGCCAGCTCCTCCTCGATCTCCGATGGTGCCGCCGTCACCGTCCTGCTGTCGGCCGACGAGGCCGCCCGCCGCGGCGTGCAGCCGCTGGCCCGGATCGCCGGCCACACCACCTTCTCGCACCAGCCCGAATGGTTCACCACCGCCCCGGTCGGGGCGATCTCGGCCCTGCTGGACAAGGTCGGCTGGACGATTGCCGAGGTCGACCTGTTCGAGATCAACGAGGCCTTCGCGGTGGTCGCCATGGCCCCGATCAAGGAGCTGGGCATCCCCCACGCCAAGGTCAACGTCAACGGCGGCGCCTGCGCGCTGGGCCATCCGATCGGCGCTTCCGGTGCCCGCCTGGTGGTGACCCTGGTCAACGCCCTGCGCAAGCGCGGGCTCAAGCGCGGGGTCGCGGCGCTGTGCATCGGTGGCGGCGAAGCCACCGCGATCGCGGTCGAGGTGGCCTGATCGTCTTCACAAGTCTTTTATGAACCTGACCAACGCCCGCTTGACAGTAGACACGGGCTTGTCATCATGTTGCCGGCGCGCAATGGCGCGTTGCCACCTTTAACGACGAGGATCAACCGAAAATGAGCATCAACAAGCTGCTGATCGCCCTGGCCCTGGGCCTGTCCCTGGCCGCCTGCGCGAAGCAGGAAGCTGCTGCCGACGCCGCTGCCGCGGCTGATGCCGCTGCCGCTGCCACCGCCGACGCTGCTGCCGCCACCGCCGACGCCGCTGGCGCTGCTGTCGACGCCACCACCGCTGCTGCCGACGCCACCGCCGACGCCGCCGCTGCCGCTGCCGACACCGCTGCTGCCGCCACCACCGACGCCGCCGCTGCCGCCACCGACGCTGCTGCCGACGCCGCTGCCAACGTGGCCGACGCTGCCGCCAACGTGGCCGACCAGGCCAAGGCTGCTGCCGACGCCGCCAAGGAAGAAGTCAAGCAGTAATCTGCCTGGCGTTTCCTGCTGTACCCGAAGGCCGCCGGTTTCCGGCGGCCTTCTTCTTTGGTTTCTCACCCGACTGGGGATGCCGGATCCGGCCACCGCCCGGTGCACGGCCGGCGCAGCCCGGCCCGCGGTGTTGCGCTGCCAGAACCGGCGGCGGGCCGCTTGGCTTATCCTGACCGGCACCCGTTCGCCTGGTCGCCCATGCCCGCCCTCCGCACCCAGATCGATCCGCGCTCGCCGGATTTCACCGCCCATGCCGCCCACCACCGCCAGCTGGCCGCCGAGCTGGAGCGGCGACTGGCCCGTGCCGCGGGGGGAGGCGGCGACAAGGCCCGGCAACGGCATACCGAACGCGGCAAGCTGCTGGCGCGCGACCGCATCGACGCCCTGCTCGACCCGGGCTCGGCCTTCCTGGAAATCGCCCCGCTGGCAGCCGAGGAAATGTACGACGGCGCCGCGCCGGCCGCGGGCATGGTCTGCGGGATCGGCCGGGTGATGGGCCAGGAAGTGGTGGTGGTGGCCAACGACGCCACGGTCAAGGGTGGCACCTACTTCCCGGTCACGGTGAAAAAGCACCTGCGCGCGCAGGAAATCGCCCGCGAGAACCACCTGCCCTGCATCTACCTGGTCGATTCCGGCGGCGCCTTCCTGCCACTGCAGGACGAGGTCTTCCCCGACCGCGAGCACTTCGGCCGGATCTTCTACAACCAGGCCCGGCTCAGTGCCCAGAACATCCCCCAGATCGCCGTGGTGATGGGCAGCTGCACCGCCGGAGGCGCCTACGTGCCGGCGATGTGCGACGAGTCGGTGATCGTCAGGGAACAGGGCACGATCTTCCTGGGTGGGCCGCCGCTGGTGAAGGCGGCCACCGGCGAGGTGGTCGATGCCGAGGCCCTGGGCGGGGCGGACGTGCACACCGCCGTGTCCGGGGTGGCCGACCACTACGCCGAGGACGACGCCCACGCCCTGCAGATTGCCCGCGACATCGTCGGCCATCTCAACCGGCGCAAGCAGTTGCCGGTGGCCACGCGGCAACCACGCGAACCGCTGTATCCGGCCGACGAGCTGTACGGCATCGTCCCGGCCGACACCCGCCGCCCGTTCGACATCCGCGAGGTGATCGCCCGGCTGGTGGACGGCAGCGAATTCGAGGAGTTCAAGGCCCGCTACGGCAAGACCCTGGTCACCGGTTTCGCCCACCTGCACGGTTATCCGGTCGGGATCGTGGCCAACAACGGCATCCTGTTCGGCGAGAGTGCGCTCAAGGGCGCGCATTTCATCGAACTGTGCAACCAGCGCGGCATCCCACTGGTGTTCCTGCAGAACATCACCGGCTTCATGGTCGGTCGCAAGTACGAGAACGCCGGCATCGCCAAGGACGGGGCCAAGATGGTCACCGCGGTGGCGTGTTCGTCCGTGCCCAAGTTCACCGTCGTCATCGGCGGCAGCTTCGGTGCCGGCAACTACGCCATGTGCGGGCGCGCCTATGGCGCCCGCTTCCTGTGGATGTGGCCCAACGCGCGGATCAGCGTGATGGGCGGCGAGCAGGCCGCCAGCGTGCTGGCCACGGTGCGCCGCGACGCCATCGAGGCCGGCGGCGGCCAGTGGAGCGCGGAGGAAGAGGAAGCCTTCAAGACGCCGGTGCGCGAACAGTACGAACACCAGGGCAGCCCCTGGTATGCCACCGCGCGCTTGTGGGACGACGGCATCATCGACCCGGCCGACACCCGCCGGGTGCTGGGCCTGGGCCTGTCGGCCGCACTCAACGCCCCGATCGAACCGGCCCGCTTCGGCGTGTTCCGGATGTAGCGCCACAGCCGACCGCCGCCACCGCGTGCTGGGGGTACGCAGCCGACCCCCGGTCGGCACGGGTCACCCCGGCTTCAGCGCTTGGGCCCCTCGGGCCCGCAATCATTGCAGCCACCGCAGGCCGATGCCCCGCTGCCCCGGGACGGCGGGGCGATGCGGCGCGCCAGCGAACGCATCCAGCCCGGCCGCCCTTCGCGCACCAGCGGCGCGGCCAGCGCCAGGCGCAGGCGCCGCAGCGTGCCGGGCATCTGCTTCTTGAAGAAGATCCACAGTGCCGCCAGGACGACGGCGGCGATGATGGTGTATTGCAGCCACAGCGCCATGACCGTCGCGTCCCTGCCCTAGCCCGCGCCCAGCCGCACCGCGACCTGGTAGGTCAGCAGCGACGCCAGGTAGGCCAGCACGAACAGGTAGCCGGCGGCCATGCCCATGATCTTCCACGAACCGGTCTCGCGCTTGATCGCCGCCCAGGTCGCGATGCACTGCGGCGCGTAGATGAACCACACCAGCAGCGACAGGCCGGTGGCCAGCGACCAGC
>JAGOWL010000040.1 GCA_018060215.1 Pseudoxanthomonas sp. | reverse complement strand
GCGACTTCACCGCCGGCGGGGTCTGCATCCGCGCCGACAGCATCGGGATCAGGCTCACCGCCACCAGCCAGGAGGCCAGCAGGGACACCGAGATGGTCACCGCCAGCTGGGCCAGGTAGATGCTGATGATGTTCTTCTCGCCGAACAGCATCGGCAGGAACACCACGCAGTGGCACAGGGTGCCGGCAGACAGCGCGATGGCCACGTTGCCGGTGCCCACGATCGAGGCCCGCTCCGGGTCGTCGGGGAATTTCTCGCGTTCCTGGTAGATGCTCTCCACCACCACCACCGCGTTGTCCACCAGCATGCCCACCGCCAGCAGCAGCCCCATCATCGAGATGATGTTCAGGGTGATGCCGGCGAAGTACATGAACCCCAGGGTCATGGTGAAGCAGATCGGGATCGCCGCGCTCACCATCAGGGTGGACGGCCAGTGGCGCAGGAAGGCGTACAGCACGATCACCGACAGCAGCAGGCCGATCGCGCCGGCCTCGGCCAGCGCCAGCAGCGAGGCGGTCACCGCCTGGCCCTGGTCGTGGGCGACCTCGATGCCGATCCCGCGCATGGCCGGATCCTGCTCCAGCCGCCCGATCTCGGCTCGCACCGCGCGCGAGAGGTCGACCAGGTTGGCCGACCGCTCCTTGTACACGTCCACGCCGACGCTGGGCCTGCCGTCCATCTGCCGCACGTAGTTCATGCGTTGCGGCTGCAGCTCGACGGTGGCGATGTCCGACAGCCGGGTGCCGCGGGCATCGACCGGCAGGTCGCGCAGTTGCTGAAGTTCCTGCAGCTCGCCGCGCGGCTGCACCCGCAGGCGCCGGCCGTCCTGGGTGATCTGCCCGGCCGACACCGAGAAATTGGCCGCCTGCAGGCGCTGCACCAGTTCATTGAGCGCCACCCCGTGCGCGCTCAGGCGGTCCTTGTCCAGGGCCACCAGCACTTCCTGGCGGGCCACCCCCTCGACCTCGACCCGGGCCACGCCCGGCAGCCGCTCCAGCCGCTGCTTGATGCTGCGCTCGATCAGGTCGGCGCGCGTGGTCAGGTCCTCCTGGCTGGTCAGGCGCAGGCCCATCGCCTCGCGGTCGGAGGTGCTCCAGCGCTGCACGTAGTAGCGGCGGAAATCGTCCGGGAGCTGGTCGCGCACTGCGTCGATGCGCTCGCGCGCCTCCGAGGCGGCGATGGCGATGTCCCGGCTCCAATCGCTGAATTCGACCTGGATGGACGCGCCCTCGGCGGTGGCGCGCGCGTTCATCGAGCGGATCCCGGGCAGGGTCGCCAGCGCCTCCTCCACCGGCCGCAGCAGGTTGCGTTCGACCTCCTCGGGGGTGGAGCCGGCATACGGGAGATTGACGAAGAAGAACGGGATCGTCGCCTCCGGCTCGGCCTCCAGCGACAGCCGGAACGAGGCGATCAGGCCGATCACCACCATCGACACGAACAGCATGATGGTGGTGACCGGGCGACGGATGGACAGCTCGGTGATGTTCATCGGTTCAGCCCTGCACGCCTTCGCCGGCTGTCCCGCCGCCGCCCAGGCTGGCCACCGCCGCGATCCCGCGACGTGCGCGCTGGCCGCGGCGGACGTAGTGCTCGTCGGGCCTGCGGTCGAGCAGGTCGTAGACCACCGGGATCACCACCAGGGTCAGCAGGGTCGACACCAGCAGGCCGCCGATCACGGTGATGGCCATCGGCGAGCGCACCTCGGCGCCCTCGCCGAAGGCCAGGGCCAGGGGCAGGAAGCCGAACACCGCCGTCAGCGTGGTCATCATGATCGGGCGCAGGCGCGAGCGCGCGCCTTCCACCAGCGCCTCGTGCTTGGCCACCCCGGACTCGCGCAACTGGTTGACCTTGTCGATCAGGATGATGGCGTTCTTGACCACCAGGCCCACCAGCAGGATCAGGCCGATGAACACCACCACCGACACCGGCGAACGGGTCAGCAGCAAGGCAGCTACCGCACCGACCAGGGCCAGCGGGATGGTGAACAGGATCACGAACGGGTGCAGCAGGGACTCGAACTGCGAGGCCATCACCAGGTACACCAGGAACACCGCCAGGGCGAAGGCGAACAGCAGCGAGCGGATCGACTGGTCCAGTTCCTCGCCCTGGCCGCCGATACGCATGCCCACGTCGGTACCCAGCGGGTTGTCGGCCACCATCTTCTGGACCTCGGTGATCGCCGCGCCCAGGTCGATGTCGCGCAGGTTGGCCGACACGATCGCCACCCGGCGCTGGTCGGTGCGATGGATCTCGCTGGGACCGGTGGCGGCCACCACCTGGGCCACCGAACCCAGTTCCACCGGCTTGCCGCCGGTGGGATTGACGATCAGCCGGCGGATGTCCTCCACCGAGGAGCGTTCGGATTCGCGCAGCCGCACCAGCACGTCGATCTTGCGGTCGCGGAAGCTGTAGCGGGTGGCGACGTTGCCGCGCACCTGGTTGACCACCGCGTCGGCGATCTGGCGCGTGGTCAGGCCCAGCGCCGCGGCCCGGTCCTGGTCGAACAGGATCTGGATCTCCGGGAAACCCTGCTCCACGGTCGACTTGACGTCGGCGTAGTGCGGGTTGTCGCGCAGCATCCCGGCCAGGCGGTTGCCGGCCACGCGGATGGCCTCCAGGTCGTTGCCCTCGATCTCCACCTCCAGCGGCGGCGACAGCGCGAACAGTTCGGGCCGGGCGAAGTCCACCTGCGCCGAAGGATGCTGCTGCATCGATGCCCGCAGTTTCTCCACCAGGGCGGCCTCGCGCGAGGCATCGTCCATCACCACGCTGAGCTTGCCGATGTTCTCGCCGCTCTCGGTGGGACTGGCATCGAGCCTGGTGCCGGTACCGGAAACGCCATACAGCAGGCGCACGCCGTCCTCGTCGGCATGCAGGCGCTGCATGTCCCTGACCAGGGCGTCGGTCTGCGCCAGCGGCGTGCCCGGCGGCAGCTTGGCGGTCATCTCGAAGCGGTCCTGGGCCAGCTGCGGAATCAGGTCCATGCCCAGCATCGGCACCGCCGCCAGCGCCAGGGCGAAGGCCAGGGCGGCACCGCCGAGTACCGGCAACGGCCGCGCCAGTGCGCGCGGCAACAGCCGCAGGTAGGCCGCTTCGCCACGGTGGTAAGGCGCCATGGCCAGGTCGCTGGCCTTGCGCATGAGCGGGCCGACCACCGCGGCGATGCCACGGAACAGGCGCACCACCGCCCAGGCCAGGGCCAGGAAGCCGTAGCGGAACATGGCGCCGATCCCGCGCCCGGTGGCGGCCACCGGCTTCTGCCAGCGCCGCTGCGGCTGCCAGCCCGGGGTGCGCTGCTCCTCCGGGAACTCCAGCGGGGTGTGCCCCTTGAGCGAGCTGAGCATCGGGATCAGGGTCATGGCCACCACCAGCGACACCGCGATGGCGATCGACACGGTGAGGGCCTGGTCGCGGAACAGCTGCCCGGCGATGCCTTCCACGAACACCAGCGGCAGGAACACCGCGATCGTGGTCAGGGTCGAGGCGACCACCGCCATCGAGACCTCGCGGGTGCCCTCGATGGTCGACTCCAGCACCCCCAGGCCGCGCTCGCGCGCCTTGGCGATCGATTCGAGCACCACGATCGAGTCGTCCACCACCAGGCCGGTGGCCAGGGCCAGGCCGCCCAGCGACATCACGTTCAGGCTCAGGCCGAGCTGGCCCATGAAGAAGAACGTGGCGATGATCGAGATCGGCAGCGAAAGCGAGATGACGAAGGTGCTCCAGCCATCGCGCAGGAACAGGAAAATGATCAGGATCGACAGCAGCCCGCCGATCACCGCGTCGAGCTTGACGTCGGCGATGGCGTGGCGGATGAACTTGGACTGGTCCTCCACCGGGGTCATCTCGATGTCGGCCGGCAGCCGGGTGCGGATCTCGGCCAGCCTCGCTTCCAGTGCATCGGCGGTGGCCACGGTGTTGGCGTCGCCTTCCTTGTAGACGGCCAGCTCCACCGCCTCGCGCCCGCCGCTGCGGATCACCGCCTCGCGCTCCTTGTAGCCCTGGTAGACCTGGGCGACGTCCTTCAGGCGCACCGGCGAGGCACCACCCCCGCCGGCGGCGTCGCCGCGCAGGGCGGCGATCACGGTCGGGTCGCGGCTGCCCAGGATGGCCGACATCAGCTGCGCGTTGTCGCCGCCGCTGGTGGCCGCGCCACCGGCGGTGGTCAGCAGCATCTCGCGCATCTGTTCGATGTCGGCGAACTGGTTGACCGTGCGCACCAGGTAGCGCTGCGAGCCCTCCTCCAGGCGCCCGCCGGACAGGTTGACGTTCTCCTGCGCCAGCCGCTGGATCACGCTGTCCAGCGACAGCCCCAGCTGGGCCAGCTTGCGCTGGTCGATCTCGACCTGGATCTCGTCCTCCAGGCCACCGCCGACCTTGACCGCGGCCACGCCCGGCACCGGCTCGAGCTTGCGCTTGAGGTCCTCGTCGGCATAGCGGCGCAACTCCATCAGCCGGCGCACCGCATCGGCCTCATCGCCGGTTTCCTGCTTCGAGGACAGGGCCAGGCGCATGATCGGCTGGGTGGACGGGTTGAAGCGCAGCAGCACCGGCGGCTTGGCGTCCAGCGGCAACTGCAGGGTCTCCATCTTGTCGCGCACGTCCAGCCCGGCCTGCTGCATGTCCGTGCCCCAGGCAAACTCCAGCACCACATCGCTCTGGCCGGTGCGCGAGATCGACTTGAGCTTGCGCAGGCCCTTGACCACGCCCAGCGCCTCCTCGGCCGGCTGCGAGATCAGGGTCTCCACCTCGGCCGGTGCAGCGCCTTCGTAGTCGGTGCGCACGGTCAGGGTCGGATAGCTCAGGTCCGGCAGCAGTTCCACCCGCAGGCTGGACAGCGAGATCAGGCCGAACAGGACCAGGGTCACGGTGACCATGGCCACGGTGACACGGCGGCGGGTGGCGAATTCGATCAGGTCGAACCGCCCGCCGGTGGCGACGGGATCGGGCGCGGACATCAGCGGGTCGCCGCCTGGGTGGCGGCCGGGCCCGCCTGGGCCTTGTCCTTGCCCTGGCCCAGCACCTGTACCGCGCTGCCCTCGCGCAGGGCGGCCTTGCCGGCCACCACCACCGCATCGCCGGCCTGCAGGCCTTCGCGCACCTCCACCCAGCCGGCCTCGTCATAGCCCAGCTTGAGCGCGCTGCGCACGGCCTTGCCCTCGCGCACCACGTACACCGCCGGTTCGCCACCGTCCTCGAGCAGGGCCGTGCGCGGCACCACCAGCGCATCGGCGCGCTGGTCGTAGTTGATGCCCAGGCGGGTGAACATGCCCGGCTGCAGCTCGCCATCGCCGGCGAAGGCGGCCACCACCCGGAAGGTGCCGGTGCCGGTATCCACCACCGGTGCCACCCGGTCCACGCTGCCGATGAACTCCCGCCCCGGCAGCGCGTCGGCCACCAGCTTGACCTGCTGGCCCGGACGAAGCTTGGCGATCTCGCGCTCGGGCACGTTCAAGGTGGCCTCCAGCCGCTGGCTGTCGACGATGCGGAAGATCGGCGAATTGATCTGCACGAAGTTGCCGGGCTTGATGTCGCGCGAAGCCACCACCCCGGAGATCGGCGCCACCACCGTGGTGTAGGACAGCTCAAGCTTGGCCATCTCGTGCTGGGCACGGGCGTTTTCCAGGTCGTAGCGCATCTGGTCGACCTCGCCGGCGCTGATCAGCTGCTGGGCGACCAGCTGCTGGGCGCGACTGTAGTTGTTCTCCAGCTTGCGCAACTGGGCCTGGGCCTGGGCCACGGACAGGCGGGCGCGGTCGGCGTCCAGCCGCACCAGCGGCTGCCCGGCCTTGACCTGCTGACCCTCCTCCACCAGCACCTCCAGCGCCACTCCGGAGGTCTTGGCCACCACCTGGGATTCGGCCAGCGGCTCCAGCGTGGCGGTGCCGGCATAACTGGCGGCGATCGGCCGCCGGCTGACCTGGGCAACCTCCACCGGCACCGCTTCCACCTGGGGCTTGCCGTCCTTGCCATCCTTGTCCGCGCCCCCCTCCTTGCCGGCCTTGCAGCCGGCCAGGGCCGAAACCAGGAGGAGGGCGACCGCGACGGTGCGCAGTGACGGGGAGCGGCGAATGGCCATGGGAAATTCCGTTGGTATCGAAGGGTCCGGACCTGCGTGATCCGGTGTTGTACACAAGTAGAGCACCAGGACCGGCGGCCGCCATGCGCCGAAGGTCATGGTCGAACGGCTACGGGGGTCGAAGCGGGGCAGGTTCCGGTCCGGCGAAAGCGCAGGCTATACTGCGGCCGTTCATGCGTTGCGCTGCCTGCACGCACGCCACACCCCATCCGCGACCGACCCCGGACCAACGAATGATGCGCCCGCTGCCGCTAGCCGCCTGCCTTGCCCTGGTCTCCGCCCTGTCCGTGAACGCCCTGGCCCAGGACGCCACGCCGGCAGCCGCCGAGGCCACGCCCACCGAAACTGCGCAAGCCGCCGCGCCCGAAGCCGCTGCGCCTGCGCCCCCGGCCGCCGCCGCGGTGGTGGGCAATGCCGACGCCGGCCGCCAGCTGGTCTATACCTGCCAGGGCTGCCATGGCCTGACCGGCTACCAGAACGCCTACCCCACCTTCCATGTGCCCCGGATCGGCGGACAGTCCTCCGAGTACCTGGCCCAGGCCCTGCACGAATACCGCGAGGGCAAGCGCAAGCACCCGACCATGCAGGCCCAGGCGCAGAGTTTCTCCGACCAGGACATCGCCGACATCGCCGCCTTCCTGTCCACCTACAAGTAAGCAGCCGCCCGCCATGACGAAAGCCGTGACCGCCCAGCGTCTCGCCATCGCCCTCTCCGCCGCCCTCGCCCTGGCGGCCTGCTCCGGGCAGGGGGGTTCCCATGCCGCCGACGGCGACACGCCGCAGGCCAGTTCCTCGGCCGGCCTGCCCAACGGCCGCATCGCCGTGGGCGAGCAGCTGGCCAATGCCAAGGGCAAGGCCACCGGCCAGAGCTGCATCGATTGCCACGGCCCCGACGGCAATGCCCCGATCGATGCCAGCTATCCCAAGCTCGGTGGCCAGTACGCCGACTACCTGGCCCATGCCCTGCAGCAGTACCGCAAGGGCGAGCGCGAACACGCCCTGATGACCCCGCAGGCCAGCGGCCTGGGCGACCAGGACATCGCCGACCTGGCCGCCTACTTCGGTTCGCGCCCGGGCCAGTTGCGCGACCTCAGCGGCGCGCCCTGATCGCAGGCCTGCCGCACGCAGCACCCGGTGAAGGCCCGCATGCGCGGGCCTTCGCTTTTGCAGCCGGCGCGACCAGGCCCCGGCACGGCACAATGCCGGCATGAGCGGCGCGCCCGACACCCGGCCCAAGCCCCGCCGTGAACGCGGCACCCCCAGCCTGCGCGAGCGCTTCAACGCCATGCGCAACCTGCCGCCGTTCCTGCGCCAGATCTGGCAGACCAGCCCCGGCCTGACCCTGGCCAGCCTGGGCCTGCGCCTGGTGCGCGCCCTGATCCCGGTGGTCACCCTCTACATCGGCAAGCTGATCATCGACGAGGCCATCGTCCTGGTCGGCCTGGACCTGCCGTTCGATGGCCTGGTCCAGGCCCTGCGCGAGGGCCACCTGGACCGGCTGCTGGGACTGCTGGGCCTGGAACTGGCGCTGGCCGTGCTCTCGGACCTGCTCGGGCGTCTGGTCAACTATGCCGACGGCCTGCTCTCGGAGCTGTTCACCAACGCCAGCAGCGTGCGCCTGATGGAACACGCCGCGGTGCTGGACCTGGAGGACTTCGAAGACCCGGACCTGCAGGACAAGCTCGACCGCGCCCGCCGCCTGACCATGAGCCGGATGAGCCTGATGAGCCAGCTGTTCGGCCAGCTCCAGGACGCGGTCACCGTGGTGGCCTTTTCCATCGGCCTGCTGGTCTACGCCCCGTGGCTGATCGCGCTGCTGGCCGTGGCCCTGGTCCCGGCCTTCATCGGCGAAGCGCACTTCAACGCGCTGGGCTATTCGCTCAACTACCAGTGGACGCCCGAGCGCCGCCAGCTGGAGTACCTGCGCCAGACCGGTGCCAGCGTGGAGACGGCCAAGGAGGTGAAGATCTTCAATCTCCACCGGTTCCTGGTCGAGCGCTATCGCGTGCTGGCGCGCAAGTTCTTCCTGGCCAACCGCGCCCTGGCCCGGCGCCGGGCCCTGTGGGGCACGCTGCTGGCGGCACTGGGTACCCTGGGCTACTACGTGGCCTACGCCTACATCGCCTGGCGCACGGTCAAGGGCGATTTCAGCATCGGCGACCTGACCTTCCTGGCCGGCAGTTTCCGCCGCCTGCGGCAGTTGCTGGAGGGCCTGCTGATCGGTTTCTCCCAGGTCGCCGGACAGGCCCTGTACCTGGATGACCTGTATTCGTTCTTCCGCATCCAGCCGCAGATCCATTCCCGCCCCGACGCGTTGCCGGTGCCGCAGCCGATCGCCCGTGGCTTCGAGTTCGAGAACGTCGGCTTCCGCTACCCGGGTGCGGACGCCTGGGCCCTGCGCGGGCTGGAGTTCGAACTGCGCGCCGGCGAGGTGCTGGCCCTGGTGGGCGAGAACGGCGCTGGCAAGACCACCCTGGTCAAGTTGCTGGCGCGGCTGTACGACCCGGACGAGGGCCGGATCCTGCTCGATGGCCGCGACCTGCGCGACTACGACCTGGATGACCTGCGCGCCAACATCGGGGTGATCTTCCAGGACTTCGTCCGCTACCACCTCAGCGCCGGCGAGAACATCGGCGTGGGCCGGATCGAGGCCCTGGACGATGCCGCGCGCATCCGCGAGGCGGCACGCCGCGGCATGGCCGACGAGGTGATCGACGCGCTGCCGCAGGGCTATGACCAGCTGGTCGGGCGGCGCTTCAAGACCGGCATGGACCTGTCCGGTGGCCAGTGGCAGAAGATCGCCATCGCCCGTGCCTGGATGCGCGACGCCCAGGTGATGATCCTGGACGAACCGACCGCCGCGCTGGACGCACGCAGCGAATTCGAGGTGTTCCAGCGCTTCAGGGAACTCTCGCACGAACGCACCGCGGTGCTGATCTCGCACCGCTTCTCCAGCGTGCGCATGGCCGACCGCATCCTGGTGCTGGCCGGCGGCAAGGTCGAGGCCAGCGGCAGCCACGAGCAGTTGATGGCCCGGGGCGGGCGCTATGCCGAGTTGTTCGAACTGCAGGCCGCCGGCTATCGTTGACCATCCTGGCCCGCCACCGGACCCGCCATGCGCCTGCCCGCCTCCACCCTCGTCGCGCTGGTCGCCCTGGCCGCCTGCAAGCCGGTCGCTGGCGCCGGTGCCCCTGAACCGTCCGGCACGCCGGCGCCGGCCCGGGCCATCGCCAGCGAACAGGGCGAAGGCCGGCTGAGCGTGATCGCCCGCGGGCTGTCACACCCCTGGGCGGTGGCGCCCTTGCCCGAAGGCGGTTTCCTGGTCACCGAGCGCAGCGGCACCCTGCGCCGGGTGGACGCCGACGGCCGCGTGTCGGCGCCGCTGGCCGGGGTGCCGGTGGTGCACGCGCGCGGCCAGGGCGGCCTGCTGGACGTCGTACTCGCGCCGGATTTCGCCCAAAGCCGGCGGATCTACCTCAGCTATGCGGAGCCGGACGGCCACGGGTTGTCCGGCACCGCCGCCGCCCACGCCACCCTCGGCGACACCGGCCTCGGCGATGTCACCGTGTTCTACCGCCAGCAGCCCAAGCTCGACAGCGAGCACCACTACGGCTCGCGTCTGGCCTTCGATGACCAGGGTCACGTCTTTGTCAGCCAGGGCGAACGCGGCCAGCGGCCGATGGCCCAGGAGCTGGACAAGCTGCAGGGCAAGCTGGTGCGCCTGAGGCTGGATGGCAGCGTGCCGGAGGACAACCCCTTCGTCGGCCAGGCCGGCGCGCGCCCGGAAATCTGGAGCTACGGCCATCGCAATTCCCAGGGCCTGGCCTTCGACCCGCGCACCGGCAAGCTGTGGGAGAGCGAGCATGGCCCACGTGGCGGCGACGAGATCAACCTGCCGCGGCGGGGGCTGAACTATGGCTGGCCAGTGGTCACCCACGGCATCAACTATTCCGGGCAACCGATCCCCGAGGCGAGGGGCAAGGCGCAGCCGGGCATGGAGCCACCGCACTTCGTGTTCGAGGTCTCCCCGGCGCTGTCGGGCATGGCCTTCTATACCGGCCGCCCCGGCCAGCCCTGGAACGACAGCCTGTTCCTGGGCGCGCTGGCCCAGCGCCAGCTGATCCGGCTGCAGCTGCAGGGCGACCGGGTGGTGGCCGAGGAGCGGCTGCTGCAGGATCTGGGCGAACGCATCCGCGACGTGCGCCTGGGCCCGGACGGCAACCTGTACCTGGTCACCGACGAGGATGACGGCAAGCTGCTGCGGCTGGAGCCGCCGCGCGGCTGAGCCGGCGGCCGGCACGGCGGTCGCCCTTGATCCGGCGCAAGGCCCGGGCGCGGGCCTCGGCTACAATGGTGCCGATCCCCACCCCGCCGCCCCGACCGCCCGATGTCTTCCGCCTACGGCACCGAAACGGTGCTCGACGTCCGTCACTGGACCGACGCGTACTTCAGCTTCACCACCACCCGCGACGACGGTTTCCGCTTCGACAACGGCCAGTTCGTGATGATCGGGCTGCCCACCGAAGCCGGCAAACCGGTGCTGCGCGCGTATTCGATCGCCAGCGCCAACTGGGAGGAGCAGCTGGAGTTCTTCTCGATCAAGGTCCAGGACGGCCCGCTGACCTCGCGCCTGCAGCACATCCAGCCCGGCGACAGCCTCCTGATCGGGCGCAAGCCCACCGGCACCCTGCTGATCTCCGACCTGCACCCGGGCCGCAACCTGTACCTGCTGGGCACCGGCACCGGCCTGGCACCGTGGCTGTCGGTGATCAAGGACCCGGAGACCTACGAGCGCTTCGAACGGGTGGTGCTGTGCCACGGCGTGCGCAACGTGGCCGACCTGGCCTACCGCGACTATTTCGAGAAGGAACTGCCGCAGCACGAGTTCCTCGGCGAAACCATCCGCCGGCAGCTGCTGTACTACCCGGCCGTCAGCCGCGAGGACTTCCCCCACCGTGGCCGCCTCACCGACCTGATGGCCAGCGGCGAAATGATGCGCAGCCTGGGCATCGAGGCACTTGACCCGGCCCACGACCGCGCCATGATCTGCGGCAGCCCGCAGATGCTGGCCGACTTCCGCAGCCTGCTCGATGGCCGCGGCTTCAACGCCGCCCCGAAGATCGGCTCGCCGGGCCAGTACGTGTTCGAACGCGCCTTCGTGGAGAAGTGAGCGTGGCCGGGCCGGCCTAGGGCGAGCCGCGCAGTGCCCGCTCGATGTCACCGGCCAGTGACTCGGGGCGCTCGGTCGGGGCATAGCGGGACAGCACGTGGCCGTCGCGGCCGACCAGGAACTTGGTGAAGTTCCACTTGATCGCGCCGGTACCCAGGAAGCCGCGCTTCTCCTCCTTGAGCCAGCGCCACAGCGGATGGGCGCCCTCGCCGTTGACCTCGACCTTGGCGAACATCGGAAAACTCACCCCGAAATTCTGCGCGCAGAAGGCCCGGATCCCGGCCTCGTCGTCGGGCTCCTGGTGGCCGAACTGGTCGCAGGGGAAGCCGAGCACGGCAAAGCCGCGATCACGGTAGTCCGTCCACAGCTTCTCCAGGCCGGCGTACTGCGGGGTGAAGCCGCAGCGCGATGCCACGTTGACCACCAGCAGCACCTGGCCGGCGAACTCGCCCAGGTGGCGCGGGTGGCCGTCGATGTCGATGGCGGAAAACTCGTGCAGGCTGGCCATGGGAACCGGTCGAAGGGCGCGTGCTCCAGCATACGGTGCCCGGCGGCCGGCCGGCACCCCCTGCGGCGGCGATGCCCGCTTGCGCGGCCGGCCCCGGCCGCCGCTGGACCGGCCGCCCGCACCCTGCCATTGGTCACGGGCCAGCCCCGCCCCGGGTGCGGTAAATTGGTGGATTGTCCCCGCAGGATCCAACGCAGATGAAGAAGACCGGCCTTACCCTGGCGCTCGCCGCCGCACTTGGACTTGGCATGACCGCCTGCAACCGCACCGAAAGCCCCGCCCCCGGCGGCAGCGCCGAACAGCCGGCCGCGCCGTCCGCCCAGGACAACCCGTTCTTCGTGCAGAGCGACCTGCCGCTGCGGTACCCGCACTTCGACCGCATCCGTGACGAGCACTTCGCCCCGGCCTTCGAGGCCGGCATGGCCGAGCACCTGAAGGAAGTGGCAGCCATCGCAGGCAACACCGAGGCGCCCAGCTTCGACAACACCCTCGTGGCGCTGGAAAACAGCGGCCAGGTGCTGGACCGGGCCACCACCGTGTTCTTCAATCTGGTGGGCACCGACACCAACGACGCGCGCAAGAAGCTGCAGGCTGAATTCTCGCCACGCTTCGCCGCCCACCGCGACGCGATCATGCTCGACCCGGCCCTGTTCGGGCGGATCCAGGCCCTGTACGACCAGCGTGCGACCCTGGGCCTGGATGCCGAGGGCGTGCGTCTGGTCGAGCGCTACCACGACGATTTCGTCCGCGCCGGCGCCAGGCTGTCCGACGCCGACAAGGTCCGGCTCAAGGAGATGAACGCGCAGCTGGCCACCCTGGGGACCCAGTTCGACCAGAACGTGCTCAACGAGGTCAATGCCTCGGCGGTGACCTTCGACAGCGCCGAAGCGCTGGCCGGTTCGACCGATGCGCAGATCGCCGCCGCTGCCGCCGAGGCGAAGAAGCGCGGCCTGGACGGCAAGTACGTGGTGACCCTGCTCAACACCACCGGCCAGCCGCCGCTGACCTACCTCGGCAACCGCGATGCACGCCAGAAGATCTTCGAGGCCTCCGCCGGCCGCGGCAGCCGCGGCAACGAGTTCGACAACACCGGGATCGTTTCCCAGGTGATCAAGCTGCGCGCCGAGCGTGCGGCCATGCTGGGCTTCCCCAACCACGCCGCCTACTCGCTCGCCGACGCCACCGCCAAGACCCCCGAGGCGGTCAATGCGATGCTGGGCAAGCTGGCCCCGGCCGCGATCGCCAATGCCAGGCGTGAAGCCGCCGACCTGCAGGCGATGATCGACAAGGAGCAGGCCGCCAAGGGCGAGCCGACCTTCAAGCTCGAGCCGTGGGACTGGGCCTACTACGCCGAAAAAGTGCGCCAGGAGCGCTACAACTTCGACGAAGGCCAGCTCAAGCCCTACTTCGAGATGAAGAACGTGCTGGAGAACGGCGTGTTCTTCGCGGCCACCCAGCTCTACGGGATCACCTTCAAGGAACGCACCGACCTGCCCAAGTACCGCGAGGACACCTGGACGTACGACGTATTCGATGCCGACGGCAAGCAGCTGTCGATCTTCATCTTCGACCCGTACGCGCGTGATTCCAAGCGTGGTGGCGCGTGGATGAATTCCTACGTGTCGCAATCCCGGCTGCAGGACACCCTGCCGGTGGTGGCCAATCACCTCAACATCACCAAGCCGGCCGAAGGCCCGACCCTGCTGACCTGGGACGAGGTCACCACCACCTTCCACGAGTTCGGCCACGCGCTGCACGGCATGTTCTCGGACGTGACCTACCCGTATTTCACCGGCACCAGCGTGCCGCGTGACTTCGTCGAGTTCCCGTCCCAGGTCAACGAGATGTGGGCCGACTGGCCGGCGATCCTGGCCAACTACGCCAAGCACCACGAAACCGGCGAGGCGATGCCGCAGGCGCTGCTGGACAAGGTGCTGGCCGCGGCCAAGTTCAACCAGGGCTTTGCCACCACCGAGTACCTGGGCGCGGCCATGCTCGACCAGCGCTGGCACCAGCTCGGCGCCGACCAGGTGCCGGCGGCGGACGGGGTGATGCCGTTCGAGCACGAGGCGCTGGTCGCCGACGGCATCTACTTCGCGCCGGTGCCGCCGCGCTACCGCACCCCGTACTTCAGCCACATCATGGGCGGTTACGCAGCCGGCTACTACGCCTACATCTGGTCGGAGGTGCTGGACGCCAACACCCAGGAATGGATCCGCGCCAACGGTGGCCTCAAGCGCGAGAACGGCGACCGCTTCCGCGCCACCCTGCTCTCGCGCGGCGGCAGCAAGGACGCGATGGAACTGTTCCGCGACTTCACCGGCGCCGATCCGAAGATCGAGCCGCTGCTGGCCAAGCGCGGGCTGGACGCGGCGCCCAAGCGCTGATTTCCGCCGTCATAGCGTCAACGACTGCGCCACCTCCGGGTGGCGCAGTCGTTTCCGACCTGCTCCCGGTCGAGTGGGTGGCCGGCAATGGCCGCGTATCAGGCGACAGCCTCGCTTCAGCTGGGGGCCGTCGCTGCAAGGGGTTCGCGTTCGCCGCGTGGTTGCGCGTCCTGCTCCAACACGCGGGCGTGGTACATCCCTGTACCACTCGAACGCGAACCCCTTGCATCGACGTCCTTCGCCAGGATCGATGTCCTGGCTTCGCCCGCTGGCGTGGACTACTTGCTTCAACTGTAGGAGCCCAGCTGCCGGACGACCGGGAGGCCGGATCGCGATGGGGCCGGTCCCGGTGCCGGGTACTCAGGCCGCCGCCGTCCCGCTTGCGTGTCGCCAGTAGCCGTTGGCGGCGGCAATGGTCTGGAAGTTGATCGCGATCACCTGCGAGGCGGCCGTCAGCGAGTCCGCCGAATGTGCATAGTCGGCGCGCAGTTCCTTGAGGACGCCCACGTCCGGCTGGGTGTACTTCACCCCGCGACGGCTGAGCGTCACGGCCAGCTCGAAGCCTTCCTGGGGCGTGGCGGTGATCAACGTGGTGAGCCATGCATCTGCCATCTCAGGTCTCCTGGTTCCACAGGGGGAGTGCCGCACAGGAAAAACAGCCACGCCGCGCATTGTGCAGGTGGACATAGCGGATGTTGGGGTCTGCGAACATCAGGGTCAAATGCGCTGCGACCTCGCTGCCCTCAACCACTTCGGCGGCGACCATCAGGTCATCGGCATCGTAGGCGCGCAACGACATCTGCCGCCGGGAGACGTATGGCGGCACCTGGCCCGCAGGCATCACCTTGAAGCGTGCGCCCTTGCGTACATAGATGGGCCCGGTCGCCCGGTACGGGCCTGCGGCCGGTTGGTGCTGGAATGACAGCAGCAGCAACTCGTCGCCGACGCGGGCATCCTCAAGACAGACCCGGCAGGGGAAACCGAAGTCGGCGTCAGCGCGTACGCGCCGGATGTTCCTGGCGTGCAACTCGGCATCGGAACAGTCGAACAGGCTTTCGAACTGCCCGGGGTTGATTCCGGCAAGCTGGAAGGATCGCATGCTGGAGCTCCTGGGTGGGATCGGGCGATGTTGACCGGCCAGGAACAGGGCCGCTGGCCGTTTTCGGACATGGCCTTCGATCGTGGGGCCCCACGCTCCTGCTTCCGCAGCCCGGCGCCCGTAGCGGCACGCAC
>JAGOWL010000004.1:13868-41604 GCA_018060215.1 Pseudoxanthomonas sp. | reverse complement strand
GACCAGCAGGGGTTCGGCGTCCTCGCGGCCGATACGGACGGCCGCCTCGCGCAGCAGGGCGTCGACGCGGTCGGGGGCCGAGGGGGGGGCGGGCGGTGACGGGGGCGTGACATCCATAGCCGGCAACGATGGCCCAGGTGCCGGCCCGCTGCCAACCGGCCGGCACCCTGATGCGGCGCAGCAAAGGCCAGGCCTTGAATTTCGATAGGCGGAACCTATCTATCCAATTCCTATAATCGATTTGCTTTATCTATCGCGCCTGCCTAGCATGGCCCCAACGTTCCACCCACCCCAAGAAGGACCCCTGCAATGTCCCTGATCAACACCCAAGTCCAGCCGTTCAAGACCGAAGCCTTCCACAACGGCAAATTCGTCGAAGTCACCGATGCCAGCCTGAAGGGCCACTGGTCGGTCCTGATCTTCATGCCGGCCGCCTTCACCTTCAACTGCCCGACCGAGATCGAGGACGCGGCCGAGAACTACGCCGAGTTCCAGAAGGCCGGTGCCGAGGTCTACATCGTCACCACCGACACCCACTTCTCGCACAAGGTGTGGCACGAGACCTCCCCGGCGGTGGGCAAGGCCAAGTTCCCGCTGGTCGGCGACCCGACCCACCAGCTGACCCGCGCCTTCGGCGTGCACATCGATGAAGCCGGCCTGGCCCTGCGCGGCACCTTCGTGATCGATCCGGAAGGCACGATCAAGACCATGGAAGTGCACGACAACGCCATCGCCCGCGACGTGTCCGAGACCCTGCGCAAGCTCAAGGCCGCCCAGTTCGTCGCCGCCCACCCGAACGAGGTGTGCCCGGCCAAGTGGAAGGAAGGCGCCAAGACCCTGACCCCGTCGCTGGACCTGGTCGGCAAGATCTGATCCCCCGCGATACCTGAACCACCCCGCCCCGTACCGCCCCGCGCGGTGCGGGAGCGGAACGGAGCCGATGTGCCCGGCCAGCCTGCCCGCCGTCCCTCTCCCCGGCCCGCCAGCCACCCCGGTTCGCGTCGGCTCCGTTCCGCTTCCGCCTTGCTCCCTGGAGTCCGTCATGCTCGATGACACCCTCAAGTCCCAGTTGCAGCAGTACATGGGCCTGCTGCGCCAGCCGTTGCGCCTGGTCGCCTCGCTCGATGACAGCGCCGCCAGCGACGACATGCGCGGCCTGCTCGACGACATCGTCGCCGCAGCCGACGGCAAGATCAGCCTGGACCTGTCCGGCGACGATGCGCGCAAGCCTTCGTTCGTGATCGCCCGCGAGGGTGAGGCCGGCCGCGTGCGTTTCGCCGGCCTGCCGCTGGGCCACGAGTTCACCTCCCTGGTGCTGGCCCTGCTGTGGACCGGCGGCCACCCGCCCAAGTACGAACCGGACGTGCTCGATGCGATCAAGGCGCTCGACGGCGACTTCGACTTCGAGGCCTACATGTCGCTGGACTGCCACAACTGCCCGGACGTGGTCCAGGCGCTGTCGCTGATGGCCATCCTCAACCCGAACATCCGCACCACGGTGATCGAAGGCGGTGCGTTCCGGCAGGAAGTGGAGCAGCGCCAGGTCATGGCCGTGCCGATGGTGTTCCAGGGCGGACAGATGTTCGACTCCGGGCGCATGTCGATCGAGCAGATCATCGCCCGGCTCGACGCTGGCGCCGCCGCCCGCGAGGCGGAGAAGATCGCCGGCAAGGATGCGTTCGACGTGCTGGTGGTGGGCGGTGGCCCGGCCGGCGCGGCCGCGGCAATCTACGCGGCACGCAAGGGCATCCGCACCGGCGTGGCCGCCGAGCGCTTCGGCGGCCAGGTGCTGGACACGATGGCGATCGAGAACTTCATCTCGGTGCCGCATACCGAAGGCCCGAAGCTGGCCGCGGCGCTGGAGCAGCACGTGCGCGAATACGACGTGGACGTGATGAACCTGCAGCGCGCCGTGGCGCTGGTGCCGGCCGGCGACGACGGCCTGGTCGAAGTAAAACTCGACAACGGCGCATCGCTGAAATCGAAGAGCGTGATCCTGTCCACCGGCGCGCGCTGGCGGCAGATGAACGTGCCCGGCGAGAACGAATACCGCAACAAGGGTGTGGCCTACTGCCCGCACTGCGACGGCCCGCTGTTCAAGGGCAAGCGGGTGGCGGTGATCGGCGGCGGCAACTCCGGCGTGGAAGCGGCGATCGACCTGGCCGGCGTGGTCGCCCACGTCACCCTGGTGGAGTTCGACGGCAAGCTGCGCGCCGACGAGGTCCTGCAGCGCAAGCTGCGCAGCCTGCCCAACGTGGACATCATCGTCAGCGCCCTGAGCACCGAGGTGCTGGGCGATGGCCAGAAGGTCACCGCGCTGGTCTACCGGGACCGCAGCGACGACAGCGAACACCGGATCGAGCTGGAAGGCATCTTCGTGCAGATCGGCCTGCTGCCCAATACCGAATGGCTCAAGGGCACGGTCGAGCTGTCGCCGCGTGGCGAGATCATCGTCGACGATCGCGGCCAGACCAGTGTGCCGGGCGTGTTCGCCGCCGGCGACTGCACCACCGTGCCGTACAAGCAGATCGTGATCGCAATGGGCGAAGGCTCCAAGGCCGCCCTGGCTGCCTTCGACCACCTGATCCGCAGTTCGGCACCGGTGGCCGAAGCGGTCGCCCGGGCGGCCTGAGCGGCCCCGGACCGGCGCGGCGACCTCCGCCGCGCCACCGGCGCCCAAGGACAGCTGCGATGAACCTGCGCGACCTCAAATACCTGCTGGCGCTGGCCGACCACAAGCACTTCGGTCGCGCTGCGGCAGCGTGTTTTGTCAGCCAGCCCACCCTGTCCACCCAGATCCGCAAGCTGGAGGACGAGCTGGGCGTGCCACTGGTGGAGCGTGCACCGCGCAAGGTGATGCTGACCCCGGCCGGGCGCGACGCCGCCGAGCGCGCGCGCCGGATCGTGGCCGAGGTCGAGCAGATGAAGGAAGCGGCCCGGCGCAGCCAGGATCCGGAGGCGGGCACGGTGCGGCTGGGGATCTTCCCCACCCTGGCGCCCTACCTGCTGCCGCACGTGGTGCCGAACCTGCGCGAGCGCTTCCCGCGGCTGGAGCTGCTGCTGGTGGAGGAGAAGAGCGACGAGCTGCTGGCCCGCCTGCGCGATGGCCGCCTGGATGCGGCGGTGCTGGCGCTGCCGCTGCACGATGAACAGCTGCACACCGAGTTCCTGTTCGAGGAACCGTTCGTGCTGGCGGTGCCCGACCACCATCCCCTGGCCGGGCGTGACAGCCTGAGCCTGGAGGAATTGTCCAGGCAGCACCTGCTGCTGCTGGAGGATGGCCACTGCCTGCGCGAGCAGGCGCTGGACGTGTGCCGCCTGTCGGGCGCGCACGAGAAGACCGGTTTCCGCGCCACCAGCCTGGAAACGCTGCGGCAGATGGTGGCGGCCAATGTCGGGGTCACCCTGCTGCCGACCCTGGCGGTCAAGCCGCCGGTGGCACGCTCGGACAGCATCCACCTGCTGCACTTCTCCGACTCCCATCCCAGCCGCAACATCGCCATGGCCTGGCGGCGCAGCTCGGCCATGGGCGGCTTCCTGCTGCAGCTGGCCGCCGCCTTCCGCGACCTGCCCCCGGGCCTGCTCGCGCCGACCGCCGACAACGACGGCACCTTCCCGCCGCCATCGGCCGTGGCCCCGGTCCTGGCCCCCGGGCCGGCTTGAATCCGTGCCGGTTCCGGGCTAGGTTATCGTCCACAAGCAGGCGAAACGGGGCGGTGCGGAAACGCGCCGCTTTTTCTTCGCCCCTGCCCCGCATTCGACCCCACCGGCGCTACACCGGCGCCCCGTCCCAACGAGGAACACCATGTCCAACCAGCCCCCCAGCGGCCTGCCGCCTCCCCTGATCGTCTCCAGCCGCGACCTGGCCCGGCTCGAGGCCCTGCTCGACTCGCCGGTGCTGAGCCGCCATCCGGCCGCGATCGCGCTGATGGACGAGCTCAACCGTGCCGAGGTGCGTGCGCCCGAGGACATTCCCTCGGACGTGGTCACCATGCATTCGCGGGTGGAGTGCGAGGACATCGCCAGCGGCGAGGAGCACGTGCTCACCCTGGTCTACCCGAACGAGGCCGACGTGGAGCGCCACCGGGTCTCGGTGCTGGCGCCGGTGGGCAGCGCCCTGCTGGGCATGTCGGTGGGCCAGAGCATCGACTGGCAGGCCCCGGGCGGGCGCCCGCTGAAGCTGCGGGTGAAGGCGGTCAGCTACCAGCCCGAAGCGGCCGGCGACTTCCACCGCTGAGCCCCTGTCCCGCAGAAGCCGGGGAGACCGGACAGGCGTCCGTGGAGAGCACCCGCGACCACGGACATTGCGCGGCGACTGCGCGCCGCGCGTCGCCCGCAGGCTGGGCGCCTACTTGGCGCGTGCCTGCAGGGCGGCCACGGCCGGCAGGGTCTTGCCTTCCAGGAATTCGAGGAAGGCACCGCCACCGGTGGAGATGTAACTGACCTGGTCGGCGATGCCGTACTTGTCCACCGCCGCCAGGGTGTCGCCACCGCCGGCGATGGAGAACGCGCTGGATCCGGCGATCGCCCGCGCCACCGCCTCGGTGCCGCCGGCGAAGGCGTCGAACTCGAACACGCCCACCGGCCCGTTCCACACCACCGTGCCGGCCGCGCCGATCAACTGCGCGTAGCGCGCGGCGGTACGCGGACCGATGTCCAGGATCAGCTCGTCGGCGGCCACCTCGGCCACCGGCCGGATCGTGGCCGGCGCGTCGGCGGAGAAGGCGGTGGCCACCACCACGTCCTCCGGCAACGGGATCGCGGCGCCACGGGCCTGGGCGTCGGCCATGATCTGCCGCGCGGTGTCCACCAGGTCCGCTTCATACAGCGACTTGCCCACCGGATGGCCGACCGCGGCCAGGAAGGTGTTGGCGATGCCGCCGCCGACGATCAGCTGGTCGACCTTGCCGACCAGGCTGGTGAGCAGTTCGAGCTTGGTGGACACCTTGCTGCCGGCCACGATCGCCAGCAGCGGCCGAGCCGGCGCGGCCAGGGCCTTGTCCAGCGCATCCAGTTCGGCCATCAGCAGCGGGCCACCGGCGGCAACCGGGGCGAAGCGGATCACCCCGTGGGTGGAAGCCTGGGCGCGGTGGGCGGTGCCGAAGGCATCCATCACGAACACATCGCACAGGGCGGCGTACTTCTTCGCCAGCGCCTCGTCGTCCTTGCCCTCGCCCACGTTCATGCGGCAGTTCTCCAGCAGCACCAGCTGGCCCGGCTTCACCTCGACGCCGTCCACCCAGTCGCGCAGCAGCGGCACCTCGATGCCCAGCAGCTGCGACAGGCGCGCGGCCACCGGCGCCAGCGAGTCGGCCTGGCTCCAGCTGCCTTCCTTCGGCCGGCCCAGGTGCGAGGTCACCATCACCGCCGCGCCCTTCTCCAGCGCCAGGCGCAAGGTCGGCAGCGAGGCCAGGATGCGCTGCTCGGAGGTGATCGTGCCCGGCTGTCCATCGACATGTTCGATCGGCACGTTCAGATCCTGCCGGATCAGCACGCGCTTGCCGGCCAGGTCCAGGTCGCTCATCCGCAGGATCGTCATCGTCGTCTCGTCGCCAGGCAGGGGAAACGCCCATTGTCCCGCCGGCGCGCGGCCGCGGCAAACCGGGACTCAATCCTGCGGCGCTGGACGCTGCCGCAACAGGCTCAGGCCCAGCGCGGCCACCAGCAGGGCGCCGCCCACCAGCAGGCTCCACAGCAGCAGGCTTTTCCAGTCGATCTGGCGCTGCGGCTGCAGGGCGCGCTCGCCAGCCAGTTCCTCGGCGGCCTGCGCCAGCCGCGCCGGGGCCGGTTGCCAGCCCGGGCCGCGCTGCTTGCGCAGGGCGTCGAGCAGGTCCGGGATCGGCGCCTCCGCACGCTGCACATTGGCGCTGCCGGCAGCCAGGGCGAACGGCGCCGCGTCCTGGGCCAGGAACACCGCCACTTCCGGCCGGTAGCCCAGCCGCAGCACCGGCATCGCCTCGCCCACCGGGCTGGCCGGGGTCAGGCGCCAGTGGCGCTCGCGCAGCACCGGCGACAGCGCCCGCGGCTCGGACCGGTTGCCGCCGTCGGCCGCCCCGACCTGGAAGCTCATCCAGGGCCCGGCACGCCAGCGCCAGCCGGCGTCGGCCCGCTCGCGGCTGTACAGGGTCCACTGCACCGCGTTGTTGCCCGGCAGGCGCACGTCGGCGCGCTCGACCGGGAAGCGCCCGGGCAGCACGAAGTCGAAATGCTCGCGGCCGCCCTCGCTGCGGCGACGGCCTTCGATCTCCAGCCACTCCCAGGCCACCCTGGCCGGCGGCGGTGACAGCTCGGCATGCACCGCCGTCAGCACCGGCACCTGCCCCGGACGCACCGGCAGCAGCCGCAGGTAGCGCGCCTGTCCGTCCAGCGGAATGCGCCCCTCGCGCAGGCGCTCGCCGCCGCGCTCCAGGTCCAGCAAGGTGGTGCCGTCGTTGAGCGTGCGCCAGCTGCGCAGGTCGTTGCTGCCCTCCACCCGGTAGCGTGCCTGCAGCGATTCGCGCGGCCGCTCCCAGTCCAGCAGCAGCGCGCGCACCGGCTCGCCCAGGCCGCTGGCATCGATCAGCCACTGGCCGTCGACCAGGCGCGCACGGCCGGGGGCACCAGTGGTGGCCTCGACCCGGACGATGCCGCCCTCCTCGTCGCGCTCGGCCAGCAGGCGCAGGTCGCCGCCGCCGGCGGCCGGATCCAGGGTCGGCAGCGGGAACCAGGGCAGCGCGCGCATGCGCGGCGCCCGCGCCAACGGCTGTGCCTGCGACATCACCGCCGTCGGTTGCGCCTGGCCCTGGCCGTTGAACACCTCCAGATCGGCCAGCGCCGGGTGCACGGCGGTGCGATAGACCTGGTCGTTCAGTTCCACCCGGTAGGCACCGTCGTGCTCCTGGCCCTGCTCCTGGTCCTGGATGATCGGCCACTGCCGCGCGTACTGCTCGCGCTGGCCGGCCAGCACCAGCCCGGGCAGCAGGGCCAGCGCCAGCCATGCCACCGCAGCTGCGGCGGCCCGGTTCCTGCCTGCATCGACCCTGGTCATCACTCCCCCTGCGAAACCGCCACGGCACGCGGCGGCGCCGGTGCCAGGTAACCGACGATCGTGCACAGCACGCCGTAGGCGATGAACGACACGATCCCCAGCATCCCGCCCAGGTGCTGGCGATCGACCAGCAGCAGCTTGGCCAGCACCACGCCCATCAGGATCGCGCCGGCCAGCCACAGCCCGCGCCGTCCGCGGCGCGAGCCGATGATCCAGGCGACCACGCCCAGCACGCTCCAGACCACGGTCAGGCTGGTCTGGGCCAGGCCACTGCCGGGCAGGCCCGCATCCCAGCCGATGCCGCCCCAGTGGTGCACGCTGCGCAGGGTGCTCACGCTCAGCAACGCGAACCCCCCCAGGGCCACCACCGCCGTGCGCAACGGCACCAGGCCAGCCGGTGCCTGCGGTGACCACAGCCAGGCCGCCGCCAGGGCCAGGGCCACCAGCTGCGCCAGTTCGGCCGGATTGAGCAGGGGCATCCAGGGCAGCGGCGAAGACGCGACGGACTGGGTCAGCGCCAGTCCCCAGCCACAGGCGATCACCGCGAAAGC
Organism: Pseudoxanthomonas sp.; assembly: GCA_018060215.1. Classification (GTDB taxonomy): domain Bacteria; phylum Pseudomonadota; class Gammaproteobacteria; order Xanthomonadales; family Xanthomonadaceae; genus Pseudoxanthomonas. The sequence continues at coordinate 34,026 of JAGOWL010000004.1, read as the reverse complement.
CACGCACAGCAGCGGCGTGCGCAGGCGCTGGTTGGCCTCCAGGCCGCGCGGGAATGCCAGCCAGGCCCAGCGCCACAGCCCCAGCCCGGCCAGGACCAGCCACGGCAGCGCCAGCAGCGCCTGGCGCCAGCCCTGCCCCAGCCCGGCCCGATAGGCCAGGTCATCGCCCCACAACGACAGCGCCAGCGGCCACGCCAGCCACCAGGCCAACTGCGCCGCGCCGGCGATGCCATCGGCGTGCTCGCGCAGGCACTGCAGGGCGCGCAGGCCCAGCAACGCGAACAGCAGCCACGCCGCCGCGCCCCAGCTTCCGCCGAAGGGGTGTGCGTGTACCAGCAGCTGCCACAACGCCAGTGGCATCGCCAGCGCGAACGCGGCGGCCACCGTCAGCGCCAGCACCCGTGCCGGCTGGCGCCGATGCACCTCGGCCGCCAGCCAGGCGGTGAGCCCGGCGAACACCAGCAGCAGGTCCGGTTGCAGATCGCGATCGGCAAAACGTGCGACCTCGTGCAGGCCGTTGCCGGCCCACCAGGCCAGGCCCCACAGGTAGAAGGCCTGGGCCGCGCCGGTCTGTCCGTGGTCGCGCAGGCTGCGGGCACTGGCAAAGCCGGCCAGGGCCACCAGCAACGCACCCATCGCGGTGGGATTGAACAGCGCCCGCAGGTCGGCGCCGGCATGGTCCATGAACCCGATCGCCAGCGCGCCACCGGCCAGCAACTGCAGCGCGGTGCCGGCCAGCGCCGGCAGCACCCGCCCCTGGCGCAGCCCCAGCCACAGCAGGCCGGCGCCTTCCAGCGCGAACACCGCCGCGGTGGCCCGCGCCGACAGCGCCAGTGGCACCGCCAGGGTGGCAAAACCCACCGCCAGCACCGCATAGGCATCGCGCAGCACCCCATAGCCGGGGCGCTGCCGCAACGCCCAGGCCAGGGCGGCGTAGAGCGCGCCCAGGCCCAGCGCGCACAACGCCAGCGGCATGCGCGAGGCGCCGGGCAGGAGGCCGGCGAGCAGGCCGGCCTGCAGGCTGAAGGCGACCAGCGGCAGGCCGAACAGCAGGCAACCATCGATCAGGCCACGCCGGCCCTCGGGCTGGCGGCGCGCGAACAGGATCGGCACCACCAGGTAGAACAGGAAGAACAGCAGCAGGAACGGCTGGGTGCTGGAATAGTGCTCGGGGCGATAGCCGTAGGCGCCCCACAGCGCGCCGATGCCGAAGGTGAAGAAGAAGCCGAGCAGGTTGAGGATGCGCCACGAACGGAACCAGGCGATCGCCACGATCGCCGCGTTGAGCAGCGCGTAGTACGAAAACAGCGCCACGTGGTTGCCACTGCCGGTGGACAGCCACAACGGGGCCAGGAAGCCGGCCAGCAGCGCGAATACCGCCAGCGCCCTGGCGTCCTGCAGTACCGCCAGCAGGCCCACACCGGCCACCAGCACCACACTCAGGCCGAACGCGGCCCCGGCCGGTAGCACGTGGTAGAGCTTGAAGGCGGCGAACACGGTCAGCAGCAGCACGCCGATGGCGCCACCCTGCAGGCTCAGGGCGAACACCCGGTTGTGCTCGCGCCGCCGCCAGGCGAACACCAGCGCCGCCAGCGCCACGGCCGCCACCGCGGCCAGGCGCAGCTCCAGCGGCAGCGAGAACAGGCCGCGGTCGGCGGCCAGTTTCAACAAGGCGGCCACGCCCACCAGCGACACCAGCATGCCGATCTTCACCGGCACGTTGCCGACGCTGAACCAGCGTTGCAGCGCGCGCAGCGGTGCGCCGGCGTCCGATGGCGGACCGGCAGGCGGCGGGGCCGGTCGCGACGGCGGCGGCCGCGGCGAAGGTGGCGGCGGTGGCGCATGCGCCACCCGGGTCGAAGCAGCCGCCACCCGCGCCCGGGTCGCGGCATCGACCGGTTCGGAAGGATGCCCCGGCGGCCCGGCCCAGGTCCCGGGCAGCGGGGGCGGCTGGGCACGGCCCGCGTCCTGGCCGGGGCTGGCGCCGGCCGGGTCGGGTTCGGCAGCGCCCGCGGGCGTGGAGGGGAGTGGCGCGACAGCGGGAGACGCCGGTTCCGTGACCGGGCCTTCGGTGACGGCCTGCAAGGGTGCAGCGGGTGTGGCTGGCGTGACTATGGTCGGCGCCGGCGCGGAAGCCGCAGCGGCCACTTCGCCAGGCGCGGCGGCTGGCGCCACACGCACCGCCAGCCGCAGTTCGCGTACCGACGCCTCCAGTACCGCCATCCGCGCCTTCAGCCGCGACAGCGACAGCAGCGCGACCACCAGCAATACCGGCATGGCCAGCACGGCCAGGCCGACCAGCAACGCGATCCCGACCAGTCCGTCCATCCGTTCCCCGTCCCCACCGGCGGCGGATGCCCCGGCGCAGAAAGCGTCGACGATGCGCTGGCGCTTTGCAAGCCGCCGTCCGCAAACAGAAAAGGGCGCCCGCAGGCGCCCCTTCCCTCACCGGCCAGCGAGGCTGGCCCGGATCGACAACCTGATCGCCTACTTGCCGGCCACCACGCGCACCATTTCCAGGCACTTGTTGGAGTAGCCCCACTCGTTGTCGTACCAGGCCACCAGCTTGACGAAGGTCGGGTCGAGCGCGATGCCGGCGTCGGCATCGAAGATCGAGGTGCGGGTGTCGCCGACGAAATCGGTGGCCACCACCTTGTCCTCGGTGTAGCCCAGGATGCCCTTCAACGCGCCTTCGCTCTGCGCCTTGACCTCGGCCTTGATCTCCTCGTAGCTGGCCGGGTTGTCCAGTTCCACGGTCAGGTCGACCACCGACACGTCCGAGGTCGGCACCCGGAAGCTCATGCCGGTCAGCTTCTTGTTCAGCGCCGGGATCACCACGCCCACCGCCTTGGCCGCGCCGGTCGAGGACGGGATGATGTTCTCCAGGATGCCACGGCCACCGCGCCAGTCCTTGTTGGACGGGCCATCGACGGTCTTCTGGGTGGCGGTAGCCGCGTGCACGGTGGTCATCAGGCCGCGCTTGATGCCCCACTTGTCGTGGATCACCTTGGCCAGCGGGGCCAGGCAGTTGGTGGTGCACGAGGCGTTGGAGACGATCGCCTGGCCGGCGTACTCGTGGTGGTTGACGCCGAACACGAACATCGGCGTGTCGTCCTTGGACGGTGCCGACAGGATCACCTTCTTCGCGCCGGCATCCAGGTGCTTCTGCGCGCTGGTCTTGTCCAGGAACAGACCGGTGGACTCGATCACCACGTCCGCACCGACCTCGCCCCACTTCAGGTTGGCCGGGTCGCGCTCGGCGGTCAGGCGGATCTTCCGGCCATTGACCACCAGGGTGTTGCCCTCGACCTTGACCTCGCCATCGAAACGGCCATGCACCGAGTCGTACTTGAGCATGTAGGCCAGGTAGTCCGGCTCGAGCAGGTCGTTGATCGCCACGACCTCGATGTCGCTGAAGTTCTGGAGCGCCGAACGCAGCACGTTGCGGCCGATGCGGCCGAACCCGTTGATGCCAACCTTGATCGCCATTGCCGAAGACTCCTGGGGGGGTGCGCCGTGGGGGCGCAGCCGATGCGGGTGGAAGGAACCTCCCATTCTACCAGCCTGTCCGGCCCGGCTCCGTCCCGCGGCCAGTGGGCCGCCATTGGCCCGCGAATTGACTGGAATCAAGGCGCGATGCCGCGCCAGAACCGAAACTGGCGCCAACCCCCACCACCAAGAGCAACGCTCCATGAACAACAAGCTCCTTCCCTGCCTGCTGGCGGCCTCGCTGGCCGCCGTCGCCCTGCCCGCCGCCGCCCAGTCGGCCGGCGACTGGACCATCGGCATCGGCGTGCACCAGGTCGATCCCAAGTCCGACAACGGCGTGCTGGCCAACGGCACCCTGCCGCTGTCGATCAACAGCGACGCCAAGCCCAGCCTGACCTTCGAATACTTCGTCCGCGAAAACCTCGGCGTGGAAGTGCTGGCCGCCTGGCCGTTCCAGCACGACATCTCGGTCAAGGGCGTGGGCCGGGTCGGCTCGACCAAGCACCTGCCGCCGACCGTCAGCCTCCAGTACCACTTCAACGACAAGGGCGTGGTTTCCCCGGTGCTCGGCGTCGGCCTGAACTACACCACCTTCTTCAGCGAAGACACCCGTGGCGCGCTGGATGGCACCAGCCTCAAGCTCGGCGACTCCTGGGGCCTGGCCGCGCATGCCGGCCTGGACTTCCGGGTCAGCGAGAAGGCGGCCATCCGCGTGGACGTGCGCTGGATCGACATCGACAGCCGCGTGCGCGTGGACGGCGCCCGCATGGGCACGGCCAACATCGACCCGCTGGTGTACGGCGCCGCCTACGTCATGAAGTTCTGAGCCTGGCCGGCACGGCGGCGGCCGTGGTCATGCGGCGCTAGAATCACCGCATGACCGCCACCGCCATCCGTTCCAGCTGCCACACCCCCGCACGCGCCGCACGGCACCGCCGTCGCGGCGCGTTGCGTTTCCTGGCCGCCGGCCTGCTGCTGGCGACCGCAGTGGACGCGATGGCCTGGGGCGCCCTCGGCCACCGCCTGGTGGCGCGCCTGGCCGAATCGAGCCTGGATGCGCAGGCGCAGGCCGAAGTGGCCCGGCTGCTGCGGGGCGAGGCCGATCCCAGCCTGGCCGGGATCGCCGCCTGGGCCGACGAACTGCGTTCCACCGACCCGGACCTGGGCCGGCGCTCGGCGCGCTGGCACTACGTCAACATCGACGATCCGGGCTGCAACTTCGACCCGCAGGCCGACTGCCGCGGCGGCAACTGCATCGTCACGGCGCTGGAAACACAGACCGCGATCCTGGCCGACCCGGCGCGCAGCGACGAAGAGCGCCGCCAGGCGCTGAAATTCGTGGTCCATTTCGTCGGCGACCTGCACCAGCCGCTGCACGCCGGCCGCAGCCACGACCGCGGCGGCAACGACTACCAGGTCAACTGGAACGGCAAGGGCAGCAACCTGCACTCGCTGTGGGACAGCGGCCTGCTGCGCAGTACCGGGTTCGACGAGGATGCCTGGCTGGCGCGGCTGCGGGCGCTGCCCAGCCCCCCGGCCGAAGCCCTTGTGCCGCCCCATGCCGCGCCGCTGTGGGCCCGGGAATCGTGCCTGCTGGTGGGTTCGCGCGACTTCTATCCGCCCGCGCACAAGGTCGACCCCGGCTACGCCGACGACTGGCTCCCGGTCACCGGACAGCAACTGCGCCTGGCCGGCGAGCGCCTGGCCGCGGTGCTCAACGCGGCGCTGGGCCAGTCGAGCGCGGACTGAACCAGCGCATCGCCGGCCCCATGCCGGCACTCGGCCCGGGCCCGGCCACTTTCGAGGAACACACCATCATGATCACCCGTGCCGACCAGATCCGCACCGCCCTGTCCGCCCTGCAGCCGCAGCACCTGGAGGTGATCGACGAGAGCCACCTGCACAGCCGCGGGCTGGAGACGCATTACAAGGCGGTGATCGTCAGCGCACAGTTCGAAGGCAGGCGTGCGATCCAGCGCCACCAGGCGGTGTACGCGGTGCTGGGCGGACTGATGCCGCAGATCCATGCGCTGGCCCTGCACACCCACACGCCGGCCGAGTGGAAGGCCGACGCCAGCGTTCCGGAGTCCCCACACTGCCGCGGCGGCAGCAAGCACGACCCGCGCCCGGCCTGATCACCCGATCACGCGCGCGTCCCAGCGCAGCGCGCAGCGGCCGCACACCCGATCAGGCGATACCCAATCCCGGGATGGCGCTGATCGCATCCGGATCGAAGCCGGCCAGGGCGGCGAAATGGCGGCCGCGCTCGGTGTAGTCGCGATAGGCGCCGAAACTCGGCGCGCCGGGAGACAACAGGACCACACCACCGCCATCGCCCAGCAGGCGGCGTGCGCGTACGACCGCATCGGCCAGATCGCTGGCCGCCTCCAGGGCCAGGCGCCCCTGCGCGGCCAGTGGCTCCAGCAAGGCGTGGATGCGCGGGCCGTTGCCGCCCATGGTCACCGCCGCCACCGGCGCGTGCCCTTCGAGGCGGATGACGAAATCCGACCAGTCCAGGCCGCGGTCATGGCCACCGAGCAGGATCGCCACGCGCCGCCCGCGGTAGCAGTCCAGCGCCGCCAGGCTGGCGTGCGGGGTGGTGCTGATCGAATCGTTGACCCAGGCCAGGCCATCACGTTCGCCCAGCCATTGCAGGCGGTGCGGCAGCGGACGGAAACCCAGCGCCGCCGGTACCAGCGGCGCCGGATCCAGGCCCAGCGCCTCGATCGCCGCCAGCACCGCGCACAGGTTGCCGCGGTTGTGGCGCCCGGGCAGCGGCACCGGCGCGGTGTCGAACACGAACGCGTCGCCGCGATACAGCGCATCGCCACGCAAGTGCCAGCCATCGTCGCGGTTGAACCAGACGATGCGACTGTCCGGCAGGTCCAGCCCGGCCAGGCGCGGATCGGCGGCGTTGAGCACGGCGGTGCGAGGCCGGGCGGCGGTCACCAGCGCCAGCTTGTCGTCGATGTAGCGCTGCTCGCTGCCATGCCAGTCCAGGTGTTCGGGGAACAGGTTCAGCACGACCGCCACCTCCGGGCGCACGCCGCTGGCGGCCACATCGCCGGTCTGGTAGCTGGACAGTTCGATCGCATGGAACTGCGGCACCCGGCCGTTGGCGGCGGCTTCCGGAAGTTCCAGCAGGGGCAGGCCAATGTTGCCGGCCAGCGCGGTGCAGTGGCCGCCGGCGCGCAGCAGGTGCGCCAGCAACGCGGTGGTGGTGCTCTTGCCCTTGGTCCCGGTCACGCACACGGTGCGCGCCTGTGGATGGGCCGCAAACCAGAGCGCGGTTCCACCGATGAAACGCGTGCCCTGCGCGGCCGCGGCCAGTGCCTCGGGACCGTACGGACTGATGCCAGGCGACTTGACCACCACCTCGAACGCCGACAGTGCCTGCGCGTCGACCCGCGTGCAGGTGTGCAGCAGCGCATCGCCCAGCGCGGCCGCTTCGCCCGCCTCGGCCTGGCTGCAGAACAGGGTCAGTGGCAGGGTCGGCAGCGCGCCGCGCAGCCAGCGCCAGGCCGCGCGCCCTTCGCGGCCCCAGCCCCACAGCGCGACCGCCCTGCCCTCAAGCTGCGAAACGTGCACGCAGCCGCTCCCACAGCGCCACCGGCACCCGGTGTTCGCCTTCGATCTCCAGCAGCGGCTCGATCGCCAGTTCGCCCGGGTCGAGTTGCGGCAGGATCTCGCGGGCGAATCGCGCCACCAGCGCATCCTCGCGCCAGTCCGCGCGCGCGGCCAGCGCGGCCATCGCCGCGCGTGATTCACGGCCCTCGCCCACGCACTCGAACGGCTTGTGGTCCTGGTACTCCAGCAACGCGTCGAAACCGGCCGCCTGCGCATCCTCGTCGAGCAGGTTGCGGCCGAAGATCCGCACCAGCCGCGCCTTGGACATGAACGGCGCCAGCGCCAGGAACACGAAGTGGCACTTCGGGCACAACCCGCACCAGCGCTGCGCCGGCTTCTCGCCCAGGATGTGGAAGTTGCGGTTGCAGCTGGAGAAATGTTCGTCGTAGTGGTGGCTCTTCGCAAACTGGCGCGCCACCGCCAGCTCCGACAGCGGCCGCAGCAAGGAGTAGTAGCGCAGGTCTGCGGCCACGGCACGCTCGACCTGTTCGCCGAACATGCGCTCGAAGGCCCAGCCCTTGGACCACTGGTGGTTCACCTCGCCCGCGCCTGGGATCAGGCTGCCGTAGCTGGCCGAACGTTCATTGGAGAACACCACCTGGCCGGCACCGGTGAGCAGCGCGGCCAGCACCAGGATCGCCGAGTTCACCGCGGTCACCGGGATGTGGCCGTTGTAGGCACCCTGGCGATTGATCTCGAACAGCTGCGGCGCCAGCGCACGGCCGATGTTGAGCGTGGCCAGTCCGGTGCGCTCGGCGCAGGTGCGGATCAGCTGCGAGTTGCCGATCCACGTCACCGCCTGCTCCACCCCCATCGCGCGCAACGCCTCGATGCTGACCAGCGAGTCCTTGCCGCCGCCGATCGCCACCAGCGCCCGTTCGCCCAGGCCCAGCGCCGGCGCGGCGGCCGTGGCCAGGGCCGGATCGAACGGGAACCGGATGCGCCCGCGCAGGTCCAGGCCGTTGCGGTAGGCGAACTCGCCCAGGCCGTTGAGGTAGACCTGTTCCAGCAATGCGGCGGTGTCCGCGTCGATGGTGTAGGAATCGATGCGGATTTCCCCCGGCACCGCCGCCTTGTAGTAGCTCACCCCGGCGACCAGGTGCAGCAGGCGCAAGGCGCGCTCCACTGCGGCCGCGCGTGCCGGCTCCAGCGTGAACGGCGCGCCGGGCACGGTGACGGTCTCCACCAGTTCCGGGCCGTGGTCGAAAGCGTAGGCCAGTTCGGCCACGCCGGTGTCGGCGCTGAAGCGGCAGCGCACGAAGCGGAACACGCCCACAGCGTCGCGATCGAAGGTACTCATGCGGTTTCCGTTGACGGGTCCCCCAGCCGGCGCAGGTAGCGGCGGCCGAGCAGGAAGACGATGACCAGGGCCGGCAAACCACCGGCCACCAGCGCCAGCACGGTGGCGGCCAGGACGATGGAGGGCAGCCACTGGAAGATTTCATGCAGCGGCAGAGCGGCGGCGGCGAAGCGGTGATCCAGCCAGGCGGTGAGCAGCACCCAGCCGGTGGCCACCAGCGGATACATCAGCAGGGCCAGCACGGTGGTGCGCAGCGCCAGACCTGCCGCACGCCAACGACGGCCGCGACGCAGCGCGCGCCGGTGCCAGCCGCTGGCCATCCAGGCCCCACCCAGCGCCGCCAATGCGCCGGCCGGGCTCCAAAGCAGGGCCGTGCGCAGCATCCCGCCAGTGCCGGATCCGAACGCGATCCCGCTCATCGCCAGCAGGCCCAGCACCGACACCAGCGCCCCGGCCAGCGCGGCCAGCAGCACGAACTCAGCCCGCGGGGTCATCGATGATGTCCTCCGCCGGCAGGCCGCGCAGGTTGTAGTGGCTGGCCATCGCGTGGCCGTAGGCACCGGCATCGGCGACCAGGATCACCTCGCCCGGCACGGTAGCCGCAGGCAGCGGCCGGTCGCGGCCAAGCACGTCGCTGGACTCGCAGATCGGACCGACCACGTCGAACAGCGTGTCGGCCGGCTCGCCCAGTCGCTGCAGGTTGGCCACGTCATGCCAGGCATCGTACAGCGCCGGCCGCGCCAGGCTGTGCATGCCCGCGTCCAGGCCCAGGCGCCGGATCCCGTCCTTCTCCACCACCTGGGTGGCATGGGCCAGCAGCACGCCGCACTCGGCGACCATGAACCGGCCCGGCTCGATCACCAGCTCGAACGCCGGATGCACCGCGCGCACCTCGTCCAGGCTGGCCGCCCAGGCCTGCAGGTCGAAGGGTTCGTCCTGCTCGCTGTAGGGAATGGGCAGGCCGCCGCCGATGTCCAGGCTGGACACGGTGCCGATGCGGCGGGCGAAGCCGGCCATCTCGTCGCACATCTGCCGCCAGTGGCCGGTGTCGTCCACGCCGCTGCCCATGTGCGAATGCAGGCCGGTGACCACCATGCCCAGCGCGCGGGCGGCATCGACGAACTCGTCGATGCGCTGCAGCGACAGGCCGAACTTGGAATCCTTGCCGCCGGTGGTGACCTTCTGGTGGTGGCCGGCGCCATGGCCCAGGTCGATCCGCAGCCAGACCTTGTGTCCGCGGAACACCTCCGGCCAGCGCCGCAGCGCCTCCACGTTGTCCACGGTGACGTTGGCGCCCAGCGCGAAGGCCTGCTCGTATTCGTGCACCGGGGCGAAACTGGGGGTGAACTGGACCCGGGCCGGATCCAGCCCGGGCAGGGTCGCGAACACATGCCGCAGCTCGCCCAGCGACACGCATTCCAGGCCGAAGCCCTCCTCCACCAGGGTGCGCAGGATCGCCGGGTGCGGATTGGCCTTGATCGCGTAGAAATGCCGGTCCACCGCCTTGACCGCCTTGAGTGCGCGCGCACGCTCGCGCACCGTCGGCAGGTGGTAGACGTAGCGCGGGGTGCCGGCGGCGGCCAGCTCCAGCAGGCGGTTGCGCCCGGCATGCCACCACGGCACCGGTCGCGGCCGCACCGCGCCGTTGATCTGGCGCCAGCCCGGGCCGAACACCTCCTTCTCGCCCACCGGCATGGCGCCGCTGTCGATCAGCGCCGCGTGCAGGTCCGGCAGCAGGCCCTCGGCATCGGCCTCGTCGATCACGAAGGTCAGGTTCAGGTCGTTGGACGACTGCGAGATCATGTGCACGCGTTCGTGGCCGAAGCTGGAGAACACTTCCGACAGCTTGTGCAGCAGCGAGCGCATGCCACGACCGACCAGGGTGATCGCCGCGCACGGCACGATCACCTTGACCCGACCGATCTTCTCCAGGTCGGCGGCCAGTGCGGCCAGCACATTCTCGCCCAGCAGGTTCTCGCTCGGATCCAGCGACACGGTGACGTTGGTCTGCGAGGTGCCGATCATGTCCACCGACAGCCCATGCTTGCGGAACAGGTCGAACACCTCGGCCAGGTAGCCCACCTGCTGCCACATGCCGATGTCCTCCACCGACACCAGCACCACGCCGTTGCGCCGGCTGATCGCCTTCACTCCCGGCACGGTGGCCGCGCTGCGGTCGATCAGGGTGCCGTGCAGGTCCGGGCGCTCGGTGTCCAGGATCGCCATCGGCACGCCGGCGTCGCGGCAGGGCTTGATCGAACGCGGGTGCAGCACCTTGGCCCCGGTGGTGGTGATCTCCTGGGCCTCGGCGTAGCCCAGCCGCTTGAGCAGGCGCGCATCGGGCACCTCGTGCGGATTGGCACTGAACATGCCCGGCACGTCGGTCCAGATCTCCACCCGCGAAGCGCCCAGCAGGGCGCCGAAGTAGGCGGCCGAGGTGTCCGAACCGCCGCGCCCCAAGATCGCGGTGCCGCCATCGAGGTGGCGGGCGATGAAGCCCTGGGTGAGCAGCACCCGCGCCGGCTCGGCGGCCAGGCGCGCGCGCCAGCCCGGGTCGGCCTGCCACAGGCAGTTCACCGACAGCCGCTGCGACCACGCGCTCTGGTTGGGTCGCGGCGGCACCGCGTCGAGCCAGTCGCGCGCATCGATCCAGCCGATGTCCAGGCCCTGCGCGCGCAGGTAGGCCGCGCCCAGGGTGGAGGACAGCAACTCGCCCTGGGCCAGTACCTCGGCCTGCCAATCCAGCGTGCGCGAGCCCGCGCGCGGATCCTCCAGCAGGCCGCGCAGGGCGGCCAGCCGCGGCCCAAGCACCGCATCGGCATCGAGCCCCAGCTCGGCCAGGAAATCGCGGTGGCGCCGCTCGATCGCCGCCGCCCGCGTGGCCGCGTCGGTGCCGGCACCGGCATTGGCGATGGCCGACAACTGGTCGGTGGTGCCCGACAGCGCCGACACCACCACCAGGGCGCGGCCGCCGTTGCGCTCGGCACGCTGCCGGGCCAGACGACCGATGTTGTCCCAGCGGTGGCGCCGCGACACCGAGGTCCCGCCGAACTTGAGGACGATCCAGCCCTCGGGGGCGGACGGCTGCGGATGCGAAGCTGCGGACATGGCGGGTTTCGGAGGGGCCGCCCGGGCATCGGGCATGAAACGTGGATTCTAAGCGCAATCGACGTTGCCACCCGCCTGCAACCTCGGGCTGCTACCCTCGCCCGCACCCCCACAGGACCCGCCCCCATGGCCCCGCGCCCGTTCGTCCAGGCCGATGTGTTCGCCGACCGCCCCGGCGCCGGCAATCCCCTGGCCGTGGTGCTCGATGCCGCCGGACTGGACGATGCGGCCATGCAGGCGATCGCGCGCTGGACACGGCTGCCGGAGACCACCTTCGTACTGCCACCGACCCGGCCCGGCGCCAGCTACGCCATCCGCATGTTCAGCCCGAAGAAGGAAGTGCCCTTCGCCGGCCACCCCAGCGTGGGCACCGCCCACGTCGTGCTCGAGGCCGGCCTGGCCGAGCCGCGCCAGGGCCTGTTGCTGCAGGAAGGCGTGGCCGGGCTGCTGCCCTTGCGGGTGGACATGGACGCGGGTGTGCGCCGGATCGCGATCCGCACCCCGCGCGCGCAGCTGGTGGAAACGGCCGAGGCCCGCGGCGCGCGCCTGGCCGAGGCGCTGGACTGGTTGCCGGCCGGCGCGCTGCCGCCGGCGCTGATGGACGGTGGCCGCCGCTGGTGGCTGGCCGAGGCCCGTGACGAGGCCAGCCTGCGCAGCGCGCTGCCGGACTGGGACTCGATCGCCGCCCTGGCGCGCGCCACCGCAAGCATGGGCGTGCTCGCCTTCGCCCGCTGCCACGGACAGGACTACCAGGTCGCCGCGCGCGCCTTCGTCGGTGGCCCGGCGCTGTTCGAGGACGCCGCCTCCGGCGCCGCCAACGCAACCCTGGCCGCCTGGCTGGCGCTGCGCGACGCACTACCGGGCAGCGGCGGCCACTACCAGGTCAGCCAGGGCCGGGAAGTGGGCCACGATGCGCGCCTGCACATGCAGGTCGATACCGATGGCGAGGTCTGGGCCGGCGGCCAGGTGGTCAGCGTGGTCCGCGGCACGATCGACTGGGGCTGAACCCGCAGCCGACCGTGGGTCGGCTGCTCCGCTCAGCGCTCGTTGCGGAAGTACTGCATGAACGGATCGTCCTTGTCGAGCACGATCACGTTCTGGCCGTCGCCGAAGGCATTGCGGTAGGCCTCCAGGCTGCGGTGGAAGGAGAAGAACGCCGGATCCTTGCTGGCCGCCTCGGCAAACAGGCGCGCCGCCTCGGCATCGCCTTCGCCGCGCATCCGCTGCGCGTCGCGCTCGGCCTCGGCCACGGCCACGGCCTGGTCGCGGTCGGCCTGGGCCCGGATCGTGCGTGCCTGCTCCTCGCCCTCGGCGCGCAACGCACTGGCCACCTGCTTGCGTTCGGCGCGCATGCGGTCGTAGACCTGCTTGATCACATCGCTGTCGGTGGGCAGGTCGATCTGCTTGAGGCGGATGTCGACGATGCGCATGCCCAGGGTCTGGGCGCCCTTGTTGATGCCTTCCAGCTGCCTGGCGATCACCTCGCTGCGGTCGCCGGACACCAGCTGGGTCAGGGTGCGCGAGTTGATCTCGTTGCGCAGCGAGTCCTTGATGATCGGCGCCAGGCGGTCGGCCGCGGCCGACTCGTCGCCGCCGGTGGCGCGGTAGAAGGCGCGCGCGTCGTTGATGTAGCCGATGGCCACGAAGTCCACGCTCACGTCCTTGCGCTCGGAGGTCAGGTAGCGCTCGGGCGAGAAGTCGACCAGGGTGAAACGGCTGTCGAAGTTGCGCGCGGTTTCCACCAGCGGCCACTTGAAGTGCAGGCCCGGGCCGATGTCGGTGCGGGCGACCCGGCCCAGGTTCAGGACCAGGGCGACCTGGCCTTCGCGGACCACGTACACCGAACCGAGCAGGCCCAGCAGGGCGGCTGCCGCCAGGGCGATCCAGAGGGAATATTTCATCGGACAGGCTCCTGGCGACCACCGCGCTGCGGATCACGGGTACCGCTGCGCAGCGGTTCGGGCGCGGCCTCGATGGCCGGCAGCACCGTTTCGGCCCCCACCGCCGCCGGGACCCCGGCGCCGGGCGCGGCCCCCTGCATGGGCACGTAGATCAGCTGGCGGCTGTCGGCGCCGACCACGGTGCGGTTGCGGACCAGCACGTCCTGCACAGTCTCCAGCCACAGGCGCTTGCGGGTCACCTCCGGTGCGTTGCGGTACTCGTCGCGCAGCAGGCTGAAGCGGGCCGAATCACCCTCGGCACGCGCCACCGTGGCCACCTTGTAACCCTCGGCCTCGGTGCGCCGGCGGGCCGCCTCGCCGCGTGCCTCGGGCACCACCCGGGCCGCGTAGGCGCGGGCTTCGTTGATCAGCTGGTCCTTGATCTGCTGGGCGCTGTTGACCTCGTCGAAGGCCGGCTTGACCTCCTCGGGCGGACGGGCGTCCTGCAGGTTCAGCTCGGTCACCACCAGGCCGGTGCGGTAGGCATCCAGCGAGGCCTGCAACTGCTGGGAGGCACTCACCGACAGTGGGCCGCGCGCACCCAGCACGGTGTCCAGGTCCGAGCGGCCGACCTGCTCGCGCACCACGCTCTGCGCCACCTGCTCGAGCATGCGGTCAGGATCGCGCGAACCGAACAGGTACATGCGCGGGTCGCCGACCCGGTACTGCACGTTCATCGCCACGTTGACGATGTTCTCGTCGCGGGTGAGCACCGGCACGGTGTTGCTGAAGGTCTTGATCTGGGTGGCGTTGACCTTGACCACCCGCTCCACCGGCCAGGGCCATTTCAGGTTCGGGCCCGGCTGCATCACCCGGGAGAACTGGCCGAAGCGCAGGACCACGCCACGCTGCTGCTCGCCGATCAGCTGGAAGCTGCTCAGCAGCACCAGCAGGGCCACGGCCAGCAGGACCCAGCGGCCGATGCCGCCGGCGCTGCCGTTGCCGTTGCCGCCGAACAGGCCGCGCAGGCGCTCCATCAGCCCATCCAGGCCACCACCGCCCCGGTTGGGACGGCGCGGCGGCCAGGGGTTGGGGCGGTTGTCGGGGGAGTCCCCACCCTTGCCGGGGGTGTTCCAGACCATGCAAGCTCCAAATCGATGGGCCCCGCCGGCGCGGGTGGCGCGACGGGTCGAACGGCGATTCTAGCAAGACCGGGGGAGTCGCCCCATGGTTCCCGGCATCGAGGGGTCGCGACCGCGACCCAGGTGTTCAGTCGTCGTCGCGGACCGGCAGCATCGCCTTCAGCGGCCCGCCATCGGCACGCGCGGCCAGCCGTTCGGCCTCCGCCCGCGGCAGGTCCAGCTGCAGCAGCCAGCCGTGCTCATCGGCCTGCTCGGCACGCACCGCCTGCAGCTGGTGCAGGCGGGCGCGCAGGCGCCCGGCCTGCGGCGGCAGGCGCAGCTCGCCGAACACCCGCTGCAGGTCCAGGCGCCGGGCCAGGGCCGCCTGCAGCAGCTCCATGCCGCGGCCATCGCGGGCGGACAGCCACACCCGCTCGCGGTGGCCGGGCTCGTCGGCCTCGCCGCCGTCGTGGTCGTGGCGCGGCTGGGCGCCGTCGATCCGGTCGATCTTGTTGAACACCAGCAGCTGCGGCAGCTCGCCGGCGCCGACCTCGGCCAGCACCGCGTCGACCTGGGCGATGCGGTCCTCGCGCAGGGGGTCGGCCGCATCGATCACGTGCAACAACAGGTCGGCCTCGCGCGCCTCGCTCAGGGTGGAGCGGAACGCGGCCACCAGCTCGTGCGGCAGATCGCGCACGAAGCCGACGGTATCGGCCAGCACCACGCTGCCGCCGGGCAGCATCACCCGGCGCACGGTCGGGTCCAGGGTGGCGAACAACTGGTCGGCGGCGTAGGCATCGGCACCGGTGAGCGCATTGAACAGGGTGGATTTGCCGGCATTGGTGTAACCCACCAGCGCCACCCGTGGCAGTTCGCTGCGCACCCGCGCCCGGCGCATCTGCGCGTGCTGCACTTCCACTTTTTCCAGCCGGCGCTGCAACTGCTCCAGGCGCTTCTGCAGCAGGCGGCGGTCGGTTTCCAGCTGGGTTTCGCCCGGGCCGCGCAGGCCGATGGAACCGCCGCGCTGGCGTTCCAGGTGGCTCCAGCCGCGCACCAGGCGGGTGGCCATGTGCTTGAGCTGGGCCAGTTCCACCTGCAGCTTGCCCTCGTGGCTGCGCGCGCGCTGGGCGAAGATGTCCAGGATCAGGCCGGTGCGGTCGACCACGCGCCGCTCCAGCGCCCGCTCCAGGTTGCGTTCCTGGACCGGGCTGAGCGGATGGTTGACCAGCACCAGGTCGGCGCCGGTGGCGTCGGCGGCGGCCTTCACCTCTTCCAGCTTGCCGCTGCCGATCAGGGTGGCAGGGCTGGGCTTGTCGATGCGTGCGGTCAGGGTCGCGGCCACGCTGGCGCCGGCCGAGCGGGCCAGGTCGGCGAACTCCTCCAGCACGTCCTCGGCCACCGCGCCGCCGGCGTGGGGCTGGATCAGCAGCGCGTGTTCACCCTTGCGGGATCGTTCGAACAAGATGGACTCCGGAACGCGAAGACAGACCTATTCGGCCTCGTCGCCACCTTCGGCGTCCCCGGAATCGCCCGGCTCCTGCACATAGCCGCCACCGGGGCCGACTTTGACGTTGCGCGAAGGCACGACCGTGGATATGGCGTGCTTGTAGACCATCTGGCTCACGGTACTGCGCAGCAGCACCACGAACTGGTCGAAGGACTCGATCGTACCCTGCAGCTTGATCCCGTTCACCAGGTAGACCGATACCGGCACGCGCTCGCGTCGCAGTGCGTTCAGGAACGGATCCTGCAGTGATTGCCCCTTGGTCATCGCCTGTTCCCCCTGGCTCCTCTCGGGAGCGTTCTTCTTATGTGGGTCGTGCACGGGCCTCCCCGGCCCGTCGAGGCATGTTACACAAGCCGGGCCGCGCTGGAGGCCGTTCTGCGGCCCAGGAAGGATGAAACCGCCTCCCGGAGTTGACCGCCGTCACGTTCCGGATCGAACCGGCGCCCGTCCAGTTCGCCGCGCAGCCAGGTGAGCTGGCGCTTGGCCAGCTGGCGGGTGGCGAAAATGGCCCGGTCGCGGAACTCCGCGGCCGAGCTTGCCCCGTCCAGGTGCTCCCAGGCCTGGCGGTAGCCGACCGCGCGCAACGCCGGCAGGTCCAGCGGTGCCGGATGCCCGCGCAGTTGCGGCAGCGCGCGCAGGCCGCGCACCTCGTCGAGGAAGCCGGCCTGGAGCATCGCATCGAAACGCCGGGCGATGCGCGCGTGCAGCGTCGCCCGCTCGCCCGGCGCCAGCACCAGCTTGAGTACCCGCAGCGGCAGCCGTGGCGGCGGCCGGTCGCGCTGCCATGCACTGATCGGCCGGCCACTGAGCGCGAACACCTCCAGCGCGCGCTGGATGCGCTGCGCATCGCCGGGGCCGATGCGCGCGGCGGCGGCCGGATCGACCCGCGACAGGTCGGCGTGCAGCGCGGCCCAGCCACGTTGCGCCGCCTCGGCGGTCAAGCTCGCTCGCAGGGCCGGATCGGCGTCGGGCATCGGCGCCAGCCCCTCCAGCAGGGCGCGGAAGTACAGCCCGGTGCCGCCGGCCAGCACTGGCAACTTCCCGCGCGCAAGGATGCCTTCGATCGCCGCGCGTGCATCGACGGCGAATTCGGCGGCCGAGTACGGCTGCCACGGCTGGCGCATGTCCAGCAGGTGGTGCGGCACGCCGGCGCGTTCGGCCGCGTCCGGCTTGGCCGCGCCGATGTCCAGGCCTCGGTAGACCAGGGCCGAATCGACGCTGACGATCTCGCCGCCGTGGCGCCGCGCCAGTTCGATGGCGAAGGCGGTCTTGCCCGAGGCGGTCGGGCCCATGACCGCAATGGCGGGCGGGCGCGTATCTGCGGGCATGTCGGGCCAGGATCGCGGATGGACCGGCAAGCTTACCCGAGCGCGCCCGCCTACTCCTGCTCGAAGCGGGCGATCTCGTCCAGCACGCCCTGCATCGCGCGGATGCTGCCGCCGGCGGCCGCTTCGTCCAGCCTGCGCCCGAGCCCGGCGCGCGCCGGGCTGCGCGACCAGCGATGGAACGCCCAGGTGGCCAGCAGGCCGGCCGCGCCGATGCCCAGGCCGATCCACACCATCGCCGGGGCGGTGGCGTACAGGTCATGCCCGCCCAGCGCAGCCAGCACCAGCAGCCCGGGCACCCACAGGAACCACCACGGCAGGCCGGCGACCATGCCGTTGACCAGATAGAGCCGGCGCAGCGAAGCCAGCTGCTTCTGGATCGCCACCACCGGCGCGGCGTAGTCGATGCGCCGGATCGCGCCCAGGGTCATGCCCGCCACGATGATCGTGCCGATGCCGTAGGCATGCACGACGATGCCGGCCAGGACCACGTGCGCCGGATGCGGGCCGACGCTCCAGAACAGCGTGGCCAGCAGCAGGAATAGGCAGCCGAACAGGATCTGCACGATCTGTCCCCAGAACAGCGGGCGCAGGCTGCCGCGCGCGCGCTGGAGTTTCCGTTCCCGGAACAGCTGCAGGTGGATCGCCTCCTGTCGCTCCAGTTGCCGGCCCAGGGCCTGCCAGATGTGCTTGAGTTCGTCAGGTTCCATGATCGTTTCCATTGCAGTGGGCCCTTGCGAGTCGGGGTCGGGGTCGGAGTTACAGTTCGTTGCGGATGCGCTGCTTGAGGCGGCTGATCCGGGTGGAGACATTGGTCTGGCTGATGCCCAGGATGTCGGCGATCTCGCGGTAGCCCCGGTCTTCCAGGTAGAGCAGCAACAGGGCGCGATCCAGTGGCGGCAGCGCGGCGATGAAGGCCTGCAGCGCGCGGACCTGCAGCGCGCGGGCCGGGTCGGACGCGGCGGCATCGGCCAGTTCGTGCGCGTCCTCGTCCAGTGGCACGGCATGCCCACGGCGCAGGCCGTCGCCGCGGGCGAAGGAGATCGACACGTTCAACGCGATCCGGTACAGCCAGGTGGAGAACCGGCGCCCGGGGTCGTAGCCGGAAAAGGCGCGCCAGGCCTGGGCGGCGATCTCCTGCGCCAGCTCGGCGCGGTCATCCGGATTCCAGGCGTAGCTGTGCGCCACCTTGAGCACGATGCCCCGGTGCTGTTCCAGCAGCGTGGAGAATTGCAGTTGCGCGTCGGCCTGCATGGCGGCGGTGGTTTCCATCCGGGGTACCGTCCCGAGGGTGGGATCGGAAGGGTGATTCGCACCGGAAGCGGAATTGTCACACTGCCGGCCCGATCCGCGACCAGACCCACGGTCGCCAGACACGAACAAACGTTCGTGCTGGCCGTGCTTCAGCGCACGCCCTTGTGCTGGCCGCCATCGACCGGGACGCAGGCACCGGTGATCCACTGCGCGCGCGGCGAGCACAGGAACACGGCCGCGTCGGCGACTTCTTCGGGCCTGCCCATCCGCCCCCAGGGAATGCTGTCCCTGGCCATCGCGTACACCTGCGGGTTCTCGCGCCGGGCCACGTCCCACAGTCCACCCGGGAACTCGATCGAACCGGGCGCGATGGCATTGACCCGGATGCGGTTGCCGGCATGGAGCAGGGACAGCTTCTTGGCGAAGGTGATCAGCGCGCCCTTGGCGGCGGCATAGCCCAGGTCCGGGCCGGGGCTGGCCTCCAGCCCGGAAATAGAGGACACCAGCAGGATGCTGCCGCCGCCGGACTCGATCATCCACGGGATCACCCGGTCGCAGGCGCGCGCAGCGGCCAGTACGTCGATTTGCAGACTGGCCTCGAACGAGGCCAGGTCCGGACCCAGCGCCAGCGCCGAGGCGTTGTGGACCAGCACGTCGACCGCGCCCAGCGCCTGCCGCGCCGCATCCAGGAACGCCGCCAGGGAAGCCGCGTCGGCCAGGTCACAGGTCTGCGCGAACGCATCCACGCCCAGCGTGCGGAGGGCCGATTCGGTTACGCGCAGGTCCGGTTCGGAACGCGCGCAGATGGCGACATCGGCGCCCTCGTCGGCCAGGCCCAGCGCGATGGCCTTGCCGATGCCGCGGCTACCGCCGAGCACCACGCACTTTTTTCCTTTCAGTCCGAGATCCATGAGGTCGCTTCCTGAAAACGCCGGGGCCGGCGGGTTCGATCGGTTCATCGTCCCACAGTCCCCCACAGCGCACCACGGGCTGATTCCGGCTGGCTGGACACACGGCAGGCTCCCTGCGCGCGCGTGCCGCTGGTGCGTCGGCACAGGCGTATAGTCCCACCGAAAAGGCGGTCGGGCTTCCTGCATCACCGCTGCGGCGAATGGAGAAACGGCATGCGACAGTCCATCCCGTGTTGCCTTGCGCTTTGCCTCCTGGCCCTGGCCCCTCCGCCGGCGCTGGCACAGGTTCCCGGCCCGGCCGCGATCGAGGCCCTGCTCAACCGGACCGCCGACCAATTGACCGCCGAAGCCCCCGAGGGCAAGGGCTACTCCTATTACACCTATGGCAGCAAAGAACTGCGCTACGCCATCGGCGACCTCGACGGCGACGGCAAGCCGGAGATCGCCGCCCGCTCGGTGTATTTCCTCGGCGCCGGGTCCTACGATCTCGTGGACATCTTTTCCGACCGCGGCAAGGGCTATGAGCGGGTCGACTTCATCAACCTCTACAACGTCGACCTGTACGACCAGGTCGCATCGGTCGACATCAGCGACGGCCTGCTGACCATCCACACCACCGGACAGGACCGTGGCCAG
>JAGOWL010000004.1:0-13768 GCA_018060215.1 Pseudoxanthomonas sp. | reverse complement strand
CGTTCAATCGTCGTCCGGCCAGCGGATCGCCGGCGCCGCATCGCGGCGCGGCGCCGGTACCGCGGCCACCGCCTCCCACACCTTCAGCGCATCGACCGTGGCGGCCACGTCGTGCACGCGCACGATGCGCGCGCCGCGCTGGGCGGCGAGCAGGTGCGCGGCGACCGAACCGGCGGCGCGCTCGGCCGGGGCCTGGCGGCCGGTCAGCTCGCCGATGCTGCGCTTGCGCGACAGGCCGGCCAGCACCGGTACACCCAGTTCGGCGAAGCGCTCCAGGCGGGCGAGCAGTTCCAAGTTGTGCGCGGTGGTCTTGCCGAAGCCGAAGCCGGGATCGGCGACCAGGTTCTTCTTCGGGATGCCGGCCAGTTCGGCGGCGAAGATGCGCTCGGCGAGGAAGCGGTGCACTTGCGCCACCACGTCGTCGTAGCGCGGGTCGTCCTGCATCGAGCGCGGCTCGGCGGGCATGTGCATCAGCACCACCGGCACGCCCAGGGCGGCGGCGGTTTCCAGCGCGCCCTCGCGGCGCAGGGCGCACACATCGTTGATCATGCCGGCGCCGGCCTGCACCGCCGCGCGCATCACCTCCGGCTTGCAGGTGTCGACGCTGATCGGCAGCCCGGTCTGACGGGCCAGGCGTTCGATCACCGGGACCACGCGGCGCAGCTCCTCCTCCAGCGGCACTTCCTGCGCGCCGGGGCGGGTGGACTCGCCGCCGACATCAAGGAGGTCGGCGCCCTCGGCGGCCAGCTTCAGCGCATGCGCCACCGCCGCATCGGTGCTGGCGTGGTCGCCGCCGTCGGAGAACGAGTCGGGAGTGACGTTGACGATACCCATCACCCGGGTGCGGTCCAGCTTGAGGGCGCGGCCGGCGCAGTCGAGGGTGGGAACGATGTCGAACATCGGCGGGCTGCCCGAAAGAAGTCGGCCGCCAGTCTGGCCTGTCCCGGGTGCGGCAGACAATCCCGAAGCACCTGCGGCGGTGCGAACGCGATGCATTGACAGGTAATTATTTCGTAACTACAATTTGACCCATGCTCACATGGACCGCGAGCAAGCGCAAAGCCAACCTGGCCAAGCATGGCCATGACTTCGTTGGCTGCGAGACCATCTTCGACGGCCCCGTGGTGGCCTGGGATGACGATCGGGAAAGCTACGGCGAACAGCGCATCAACCTGCTGGGTTGGCTGCGGGGGCGAGTGATGCACATGACCTACGTCGACGATGGCTCGCGCTTCCACGTCATCTCGCTGCGGGACGCCGACAAACACGAGGTACGACGTTATGCCCAGGAAATTGCCCGCTGACTTCCCGAAAACCGCGGCCGACTGGGACAAGCTGGCGGCCGCAGCACCCGGCGAAGAATCCACGCCCGCGTCCACCGACGCAGTGCAACCGGAACGCGCGGTCGTGGTTCGTGACGGCGGCCCGTTGGCCGTGCGCGAAGCATTGGTCAAGCGCGGACGCGGCCTTGGCAAGAAGCCGGCCAAGCAGCAGGTCACGCTCCGGCTCTCGCCGGACGTACTGGCGCACTTCAAGGCTGGCGGGCCTGGCTGGCAGGCGCGCATCGACGAGGCGTTGCGGCGCAGTCTGTAAACGACTCTATCGCGAAGACTTCAAGCGAAACTTCAGCGACCGGAGATTCCCGCATCGAAGCGTTCGGCGCGGCGGCGGGCATGGAAGCCGAAGGCGAACACCGCCGCGGCCAGCATCGCGGAAATGCCCACCAGCGCCAGCGGCAGGCGGCCAAGCGCGTAGAACACCGTGGTCACGGTCAGGATGGTGGAACCGCCGGCGAAGGCGCCCGATATCCACGGACGCCACGGATTGCGGACGTAGTAGCTCGGCTTCGGTGCCTGGCCATCCTGCCCGGCCGGCTCCTGCCGGACAGGCTCCTGACCGGCCAACTCCGGCCCGGGCCCGACGGGTCCCTGCCCGGGCATCGGGATCAGGTCTGGGTGGCCGCGCCACCGACCGGCGGCAGCGGGCGGGCGTCGCCACCCTTGTCGTCGCCGGTGCCGGACGACTTGCCCCAGCCCATCGGCGGCGGCGGCTCTCGGCCTTCCATGATCGCGTCGATCTGCGGGGCGTCGATGGTCTCGTACTGCAGCAGCAGATGCGACATCGAATGCAGCTTGTCGAGGTTGTCGGTCAGCAGCGCCTTGGTCCTGGCATAGGCCTTGTCCAGGATCGAGCGCACCACCTCGTCGATCCGGCGCGCGGTCTCGTTGGACACGTTCTTGTGCTGGGTCACCGAGCGGCCCAGGAACACCTCGTCCTCTTCTTCGCCATAGGCGATCGGGCCCATCTCGTCGCTCAGGCCCCACTTGGTGACCATGTTGCGGGCCATCTTGGTCGCCCGCTCGATGTCGTTGGAGGCGCCGGTGGTGACCTTGTCCTCGCCGAAGATCAGTTCCTCGGCCACGCGCCCGCCGTACAGCGAGCACAGCTGGGACTCGATCGCCACCCGGTTGATCGAGTAGCGGTCACCTTCGGGCAGGTACATGGTCACGCCCAGGGCGCGGCCACGCGGAATGATGGTGACCTTGTAGACCGGGTCGTGCTCGGGCACCAGCCGGCCGACGATGGCGTGGCCGGCCTCGTGGTAGGCGGTCAGGGTCTTCTCGTCCTCGCTCATGGCCATCGAGCGGCGCTCGGCGCCCATCAGGATCTTGTCGCGGGCGCGGTCGAAGTGGTCCATGCGGACCTCCTTGGCGTTCTCGCGCGCGGCGAACAACGCCGCCTCGTTGGCCAGGTTGGCCAGGTCGGCGCCGGAGAAACCGGGCGTGCCACGGGCGATCACCATCGGCACGACGTCGTCGGCCAGCGGCAGCTTGCGCATGTGCACCTTGAGGATCTGCTCGCGGCCCTTCACGTCCGGCAGGCCCACCACCACCTGGCGGTCGAAGCGGCCCGGGCGCAGCAGGGCCGGATCAAGCACGTCCGGGCGGTTGGTGGCGGCGATCACGATCACGCCCTCGCCGCCCTCGAAACCGTCCATCTCCACCAGCAACTGGTTCAGGGTCTGCTCGCGCTCGTCATGGCCGCCGCCCAGGCCGGCACCGCGATGACGGCCGACCGCGTCGATCTCATCGATGAAGATGATGCACGGTGCCTGCTTCTTGGCCTGCTCGAACATGTCGCGCACGCGCGAGGCACCGACACCGACGAACATCTCCACGAAATCCGAACCGGAGATCGAGAAGAACGGCACCTTGGCCTCGCCGGCGATCGCCTTGGCGAGCAGCGTTTTGCCGGTACCGGGCTGGCCGACCATCAGGATGCCGCGCGGGATCTTGCCGCCCAGCTTGGTGAACTTGGACGGATCGCGCAGGAAGTCGACCAGTTCGCCAACCTCCTCCTTGGCCTCGTCGCAACCGGCCACGTCGGCGAAGGTGACCTTGATCTGGTCCTCGCCCTGCAGCTTGGCCCGCGACTTGCCGAACGACATCGCGCCCTTGGCCCCGCCGCCACCGCCCTGCATCTGGCGCATGATGAAGATCCAGAAACCGATGATCAGCAGCACCGGCAGGAAGTTCAGCACCAGGCCCCAGAAGCCCGGGCCGGTCTTGGGCCGTTCGCGGATCACGTCCACGTTCTTGCTGACCAGCTGGTCGACCAGCTTGCCGTCCATCGGCCCCACCACCTGGCCCTCGGTGCCGTCGCTGCGCTTGTAGCGGATCGCGTTGGCAGTGAAGGTGCTCTCGTCGGTGAACACCACCGAACGGATCTTGCCGGCATCCACGTCGGCCAGGAAGCGGGTGTAGCTGGGGGTCTCGGCCACGGCCGCGCCGGTGGTGCCGCCGCGCGGGGAAAAGCTCTGGAACACGACCATCAGTACCACGGCCACGACCACCCAGAGCAGCAGGTTCTTGGTCAAGTCGTTCATCTTCATCGGCTCCGCGGTTCCTGCTGGGTGTGTCGCACTGGCTGGGGTGGGCTTGCTGGGTGGAACTGGATTGTTCAGCTTACTTGATCACGGCGCGTTTTCCCTGCGCCAGGGCATAGACTTCCGGCGAACGCTTGCGCGAGGCCGCCGGCTTGCGGATCGCCACCTTGTCATAGCGGCGACGCAGCTGGCGCACGTAGTCGTCAAACCCCACCCCCTGGAACAGCTTGATCAGGAAGGCCCCGCCAGGCCGCAGGTGGTGGTCGGCGAACTCCAGTGCCAGCTCGGCCAGATGCATCGACCGGGGCAGGTCGACCGCATCCACACCACTGAAATTGGGGGCCATGTCCGAAAGCACAAGGTCCACCTGCTGGCCGGCCAGCAGCGTCTCCAGCTGCGATAAGACCGCCGCCTCCCTGAAGTCGCCATGAAGGAACTCGACCCCGGCCAGCGGTGGCATCTCCAGGATGTCCAGGGCCAGCACCCGGCCGCTGTCGCCCAGGGCCTGGCGCACGTACTGGGACCAGCCGCCCGGGGCGGCGCCCAGGTCGACCACGACCATGCCCGGCTTGAGCAGGCGGTCGCGTTCGATCAGCTCCTCCAGCTTGTAGGCCGCGCGCGAACGCAGGCCCTCGGCCTGGGCCTTCTTCACGTAGGGATCGGAGAAGTGCTCGCGCAGCCAGCGCTGGCTGCTCTTGCTGCGGGACATGCGGAAAACGCCGGACCAGCGCCCGGGGCGCCATGGCCGGCCATGATACCCTGAACCACCTTCGCCCCCGCCCCGCCCCCCGATGCCGCCCGTCCTGACCGCCGCCCAGAACCGATTCCTCCGCGGCCAGGCCCACGGCCTCAAGGCGCTGATGCAGGTCGGCGGCAAGGGCGTGACCCCGGCCCTGCTGGCCGAGCTGGACGCAGTGCTGGAGCGCCACGAACTGGTCAAGGTCAAGGTCGGCGCCGAGGACCGGGAAGCCCGCGACGCCATGATCGCCGAGCTGGCCGGCCAGACCGGCGCCGCCCTGGTGCAGCGCATCGGCCATACCGCCACCCTGTACCGCCCGGCCCGGGAACGGCCGCAGATCGTCCTGCCCCGACCCTGAACGGACCCGCGAGGCGTCGATGCAACTGAGCCACGAACGCCCCGACTACGCCTGGGTGCTGCGCGGCGCCGACAGCCGCCGTGCCAAGGTCAACGACCGGATCCTGGAACGCAGCTTCGCCCTGGCCCCGGACCGGCTGATCGAGGACTGGGCCGCGCCGGCCACCGCCGCGGCACTGGAACCGGCGCACCTGGACGCCTTGCTGGCCCTGGCCCCGGAACTGCTGGTGCTGGGCACCGGCCAGCGCCAGGTGTTCCCGTCGCCGGCGGTGATGGCCGCCTGCCTGACCCGCGGGATCGGCATCGAGGTGATGGACAACGCCGCCGCCGCGCGCACCTACAACGTGCTGGCCGGCGAAGGCCGGCGCGTGGTGGTGGCACTGCTGCTGGCCGACGCCGCAGCCCACCCCGTGTAGGAGCCGCTACCGCTTCGGCAGGTACAGCAGCGGGTCCACCGGCTTGCCGTTGTAGCGGATCTCGAAGTGCAGCTTCTCGCGATCGGTGCCGCTGCGGCCCATCTCGGCGATCTGCTGGCCGGCTTTCACCTTCGTGCCTTCGGCCACCAGCCGGCTGCGATTGTGGCCGTAGGCCGACAGCCACTGCTCATTGTGCTTGACGATGATCAGTTCGCCGTAACCGACCAGGCCGGCACCGGAATACACCACCACCCCGTCGGCCGCCGCCACCACTGGTTGGCCGCTGCTGCCACCGATGGCGATGCCCTGGCGGGTGGCATTGCCGTCCACGTAGCTGCTCAGCAGCACGCCCTGTGCCGGCCAGCGCCAGGCGAAGCCGCTGCTGGCAGGGGCCTTGGGCACCGGCGCCGACGCCGGGGCCTGGGTGGCGGTCGGCGATTTCGGCGCCACCACGGTGCGGGTCGGCGCGGTGGCGGTGCCGCGCTTGCCGCCGGACTGGCCCAGCCACAGGCGCTGGCCCGGATAGATGGTGTAGGGCTCGGGCAGGTTGTTCCAGCGCGCCAGGTCGGACACGGCCACGTGGTTGCGGCGGGCGATCGAATACAGGGTGTCGCCGCGCTCGACCACCACGCTGGCACCGCTGCGGCCGCTGGATACGCTGTTGGACTTGCCGTCCGTGGCCTGCGGCGAACGGACCACATTGCTGCTGCAGGCCGCCAGCAGCACGGCCAGGCCTGCCACCAGCCAGGGCCGGATCCGAGGGTGCGGTCGGGTTGCGCTCATCGTGGTTCCGTGGCTGCGGTTCATCCGGTGAAGTGCTTCAGCAGGCCGTGGGCGGCCATGCCGCCCCCGCCGATCAGGATACCGAAGTAGATGAGGGTGCCGATGTTGGCCAGGTGGCCGAGCAGGATCGCGGTGCCATCGCGCTGGATCATGCCGATCGCATACAGCAGCAGCGCCAGTCCCGGCAGGGTGTTGCTGAAGGGCACGAAACCGAACGGCGCCATCAGCAGCAGCGCGGCCAGGATGAAGGCCAGGTTGTTGAACAACCCTGCCAGCGTCCCCTCGACCACTCCGCGCAGGCGGTAGGGCTTGCTGATCTTCTCCAGCCGCCGCACCCAGTGCAGGCCACCGTCCAGCGCCGGGCGCAGGCGCGCGGCCGGCAGCGCACGCGCGCGCAGCTTCGCCGGCAGCCACAGCGGGCGCCGGAACACGCGGCTGATGCCCACCAGCAGGATCGCCGCGCCGAACACCGTGCTCACCCCGGGGATCGACACCGGGATCAGGAACACCAGGGTCAACAGGATGGTCAGCAACAGCAGGCCCTCGTCGCCGAACACCTGCAGCAACTGGCCAAGCGTCAGGTGGTCTTCGGGCAGGGCGGCGATAATCGCCTCGAGCTGGTCGCCCAGCGAACCGCTGCGGTCGATGTGGGCAAGATCCAGTTCCGTCATCGCCTTCAGTCCAGCGTGCCCGACAGCAGCGGCACGAAGGCCACTGCCGCCAGCGTGGCTTCATCGACGCCGCCGTCCTCGCGCCGGACCAGACGCACCAGCGACTGGGTGGAGCTGCCGCCGACCGGTGCCACCAGCACCCCGCCCACGCGCAGCTGTTGCACCAGCGCCGGCACCAGCGCCGGCGCGGCGGCGGTAACGATGATGGCGTCGTAGGGGCCGTGCTCGGGCCAGCCGATGCGGCCGTCATCGTGCTTGCTGCGGATGTTCATACCCAGGGTGCGGAAGCGCTTGCGCGCCTGGCGCAGCAGCTCGCCGATGCGTTCGACCGTGTACACCTCCAGGCCCAGCGCGGCCAGCACAGCGGCCTGGTAGCCCGATCCGGTGCCGATCTCCAGCACTTTCGAAGGGGCATTCTCCAGCAGCACCTCGGTCATCCGCGCCACCACCCAGGGCTGGGAGATGGTCTGGCCGTGGCCGATCGGCAGGGCGGTGTCCTCGTAGGCGCGGCTGGCCAGCACCTCGTCCACGAACAGGTGCCGCGGCAGGGTGCGGATCACGTTGAGCACGTGTTCGTCGGTGATGCCCTGGCCGGTGGCCGAGCCTTCGCGCAGGCGCTCGACCAGACGGTCGCGCACGCGCTGGGAGGTCATGCCCTGGCCGACCGCCTGCGGTTGCAGGCGCATCCGCGCGGTCATGCCGCGCCCCCGGACGCGCCACCGCCTTCGGCCAGCGCCCGGGTCAGGCCACCGACCCAGCCGGCCACCTTCTCCAGCGCCTGGTAGCGGGTCAGGTCGACGTGGATCGGGGTGATGGCGATATGGCCGGTGCGCACGGCATGGAAATCGGTGCCCGGGCCGGCATCCTGTTCCGGACCGGCCGGGCCGACCCAGTAAACGGTGCGGCCACGTGGATCGTCCTGGGCCACACAGTGCTCGGCGCGGTGGCGGTTGCCCAGCCGGGTGACCTCGAAGCCGCGCACCTGGCTCCAGGCCAGGTCGGGCACGTTGACGTTGAGGATGGTGTTGGCCGGCAGCGGATCGGCCTTGAGCCGGGCCACGATCTCCACCGCCGCGCGCGCGGCGGTTTCGTAGTGGCGGGCGTCGTGGTTGCGGGTATCCAGCGACACCGCCACCGCCGGCAGGCCGAGGAAGCGCCCTTCCATCGCCGCCGACACCGTGCCCGAATAGATCACGTCGTCACCGAGGTTGGCGGTGTTGTTGATCCCGGACACCACGATGTCCGGCTCGAACTCCAGCAGGCCGGTCAGGGCCAGGTGCACGCAATCGGTGGGCGTGCCGGCGACCGAGCAGGTGTAGTGGTCGAGATGCTTGACCCGGATCGGCAGGTCCAGGGTCAGCGAATTGCTGGCCCCGGAACGGTCGCGGTCGGGGGCCACCACGTAGACCTCGTGACCGGCGTCGCGCAGGCCCTGGGCCAGGGCGTGGATGCCGGGCGCGTCCACGCCATCGTCGTTGCTAACCAGTACGCGCATGGGTTTCCTCGAAGAGCACCGGCATGATACCGGAAGCCTCCGCCGCGGTTGCGCTAACCTGCACCGATGCACGACGACGAGGAAGATCCGGCCGCGCTGTTCCGCGCGGCGGTGGGCGAAGTGGCGCCCTTGCGCAGGCCCGCGCCGCAGCCGCCGGCAACGGCGCGGCCACGGCCGCTGCCGCGCCGGCGCGAACCGGATACGCCCGGCACGCCGCCGCGGATCGCCGACCACCCCGATGCGGTGCTGTTGCGCGGCGATGGCAGCGCGTTCCGGCGCGAAAGGGTGTCGGCACGGGACTGGCAGCGCCTGCGCCGCGGCCAGTTCTCCGCCCAGGACGAACTGGACCTGCACGGGGCCAATGCCCTGCAGGCCGAAACCCTGCTCGCCCGCTTCCTCGGCCAGTCCACCGGCGCCGGGCTGGGCTGCGTGCGCATCATCCATGGCAAGGGCGGCGGCGACGGCGTCCCGGTGCTGAAGAATCTGGTCGACCGGGCGCTGCGCCAGCGTGGCGAGGTGCTCGCCTTCCACTCCGCGCCCCCGTCCCAGGGCGGCACCGGGGCCCTGCTGGTCCTGCTCGCCCGGCGTTGAGCGCGGCCGCGCCCGCCCGGCGTCCGATCCCGCGCCCGGCCCCGGGCCGGTGCCGGCAATCCTGTCCGGCCTGCGGCTGCGGCTAGAATGCCCGCCATGGATACCCCCAGCTTCACCGCCGCCGAGCTGGCCCAGCGCTTCGCCCTGCAACTGCATGGCGACGGCGGCACCCGCGTGCACGGCGTGGCCACCCTGGCCAAGGCCGGCCCCGGGCAACTGGCCTTCCTGGCCAATCCGCGCTACCGCGGGCAGTTGGCGCATTCGAACGCGGCAGTGGTGGTGCTGCGTGCCGACGATGCCGACGCCGCACCCGGCACCGCGCTGGTGGCCAGGGACCCCTACGTCGCCTTCGCCCGGATCTCGGGCCTGTTCGAATCGGTCCCGGCGCGCGCGGCCGGCATCCACCCCAGCGCCGTGGTCGACCCGTCGGCCGAGGTGGCGTCCGATGCGCACGTGGGCCCGTTCGTCTGCATCGGCGCGCGCTCGAAGGTCGGGCCGGGCTGCGTGATCGGACCGGGCTGCGTGATCGGCGAGGACTGCGAACTGGATGCCGGCTGCGAGCTGCAGGCACGGGTGACCCTGGTGACGCGGGTGCGGCTGGGCAAGCGGGTGCGGATCCTGCCCGGGGCGGTACTGGGCGCAGCCGGCTTCGGCCTGGCCATGGACGCCGGGCGCTGGGTCAACGTGCCACAGCTGGGCGGGGTGGTGGTGGGCGACGACTGCGAGATCGGCGCCAACACCTGCATCGACCGCGGCGCACTGGACGACACCGTGCTCGAGGAAGACGTGCGCCTGGACAACCAGGTCCAGATCGGCCACAACGTGCACATCGGCGCCCACACCGCCATGGCCGGCTGTTCGGCCGCCGCCGGCAGCGCCAGGATCGGCCGCTACTGCCTGGTCGGCGGCGGCGCCGGCGTGCTCGGCCATCTGGAGATCGCCGACAAGGTGCTGATCACGGCCATGTCGCTGGTCACCCACACCATCCGCGAACCGGGCGAATATTCCTCGGGAACACCGCTCACCGACAACCGCACCTGGCGCAAGAACGCCGCCCGTTTCAAACAGCTGGATGCACTGGCGCGCCGCGTCAACGCCTCCTTCCAGGAAGACCAAGAATGAACGATACCGTCACCCTGCCCGTCGACGTGGGCACCATCCAGTCGCTGATCCCGCACCGCTACCCGTTCCTGCTGGTGGACCGGATCATCGACCTGGACATCGAGGCCAAGCGCATCGTCGGGGTCAAGAACGTCACCTTCAACGAGCCGTTTTTCCAGGGTCATTTCCCGGGGACGCCGATCATGCCCGGGGTGTTGATCATCGAGGCGCTGGCCCAGGCCGGTGGTGTGCTGACCCAGCTCTCGCTGGGCCGCGACGCCCAGTCCAAGCTGTTCTACATGGTCAAGGTCGACAACGCCCGCTTCAGCCGCCAGGTGGTACCGGGCGACGTGCTGGAACTGCACGTGCAGATCAAGCGCGTGATCCGCAACATGGCCGTGTACTACGGCGAGGCCAAGGTCGACGGCCAGCTCGCCGCCTGCGCCGAGGTCCTGTGCGCGGGCACCCGCGAATAACGCCATCGCTCCGGTCCGCCACCTTCCCGTCCCCTGCCCTCGTCCCACGGCCCCGCCCATGACCGACACCGCCCGCATCCATCCCACCGCCGTCGTCGATCCCGGTGCCCGCCTGGGCGCCGGCGTGAGCGTGGGCGCCTTCACCCTGGTCGGGCCGGAGGTGGTGATCGGCGACGGTTGCCAGATCGGGCCGCATTGCAGCTTCCACGGCCCGACCCGGATCGGCCGCGACAACCGCTTCATCGGCCACGTGGCGGTGGGCGGGGAACCGCAGGACAAGAAGTTCTCCGGTGAACGCACCGAGCTGGTGATCGGCAATGGCAACGTGTTCCGCGAGTTCGTCACCCTCAACCGCGGCACCGGCGGCGGCGGCGGGGTCACCCGCATCGGCGACGACAACTGGATGCTGGCCTATACCCACGTGGCCCACGACTGCATCGTCGGCAACCACTGCATCTTCTCCAACAACACCACCCTGGCCGGGCACGTGACCGTGGGCGACTGGGTGATCATCAGCGGCTTCGCCGGGGCCCACCAGTTCTGCCGGATCGGCGACCACGCCTTCATCGCCATGGGCGCGCTGGCCAATGGCGACGTGACCCCCTACACCACCATCGGCGGCAACTCGATCGGCCGCCCGCGCGGGATCAACAGCGAGGGCCTCAAGCGCCGCGGCTTCAGTCCGGAAAGGATCACCGCGATCAAGCGCGCCTACCGCACCCTGTTCGTGTCGGGCATGCCGCTGGCCGAAGCACGCGAGGAACTGGCCCGCCAGGCCGAGGGCAACGACGACGTGCGCCTGTTCCTGGACTTCATCGACAGCGGCGAGCGGCCGCTGTTGCGCTGACCGCGGCGGACCGTCCACGGTGAGCACGGGGACAGGCGGACGCGGCACGACGGCAGGCGAGGTCGGGCCACGCTTCGTGCTGGTGGCCGGCGAGGCCTCCGGCGACGCCCTGGGCGCCGGCCTGGTGGAAGCCCTGCGCCAGCGCTTCCCCAACGCCCGCTTCGCCGGGATCGGTGGCGACGCCATGCGCGGCGCCGGCATGGAGACCTGGCACGACGCCAGCGAATTGTCGGTGATGGGACTGTTCGAAGTGCTGCGCCACCTGCCGCGGCTGCTGCGGCTGCGCCGCGAATTCCGCGAGCGCGCCCTGGCCTGGCAACCGGACGTGCTGATCGGCATCGATGCACCGGACTTCAACCTGGCGGTGGAACGCTGGTTCAAGCAGCGCGGCGTGGCCACCGTGCACTACGTCAGTCCGTCGGTATGGGCCTGGCGCGAGAAGCGCGCCGAGAAGATCGGCGCCAGCGCCGACCGGGTGCTGTGCCTGTTCCCGATGGAGCCGGCGATCTATGCCCGGCACGGCGTCGATGCGCGCTTCGTCGGCCACCCGATGGCCGATGCCATGCCGCTGCAACCGGACCGCGCCGCCGCGCGCGCGCAGCTGGGCCTGCCACCCAGAGCGCCGCTGCTGGCGGTGCTGCCGGGCAGTCGCCTGGGCGAGATCGAGCGGCTGGGCGAGGTGTTCTTCGAAGCGGCCTGGCACGTGTCCGAAGCCATGCCGACCCTGCACGTGGTGGTGCCGGCGGCCAATGCCCGTGGCCGCGCCCTGATCCAGGCGCAACTGGCGCGCGCGGCCCTGCCCGCGGTGCAGACTCACGTGCTCGACGGCCAGGCGCGCACCGCGCTGGCCGCCGCCGACGTGGTCCTGCTCGCCTCCGGCACCGCAACCCTGGAGGCGATGCTGTCCAAGCGGCCGATGGTGGTCGGCTACAGGATCTCGCCGCTGACCTACCGGATCGTGCGCGCGCTGGGCCTGATCAAGGTCGACCGCTACGCCCTGCCCAATGTGCTGGCCGGCAAGGACCTGGCACCGGAACTGATCCAGGACGACTGCACGCCCGAGCGCCTGGCCGAAGCGGTGCTGCGCTGGTTCCAGTCGCCGCGGGCGGCCGCGGCACTGCAGCCGGAGTACCTGGCTCTGCATGAATCCCTGCGCCGTGACGCCTCGGCCTCGGCGGCCGAGGCCATCGCCAGCCTGCCGGTACTGGCGACTGCCGGCGAGCGGGCGCCGCCATGAGCCGGCGCCCGCCGCGTCGCGGCACCGGCGCAGCGCAGGACGCGGGCCTGTTCGCCATCGACCGCGCGCGGCTGCGGGTGGCCGGCGTGGACGAAGCCGGCCGTGGGCCGCTGGCCGGTCCGGTGGCGGTGGCGGCGGTGATCCTGGATCCGGCGCGGCCGATCGCCGGGCTGGACGATTCCAAGAAGCTCAGCCCGGCCCGGCGCGAGGCGCTGTACCCGGCCATCGTGGAACGGGCGCTGGCCTGGCACCTGGAAATGGTGGCGGCCGAGGAGATCGACCGGCTCAACATCCTGCAGGCCACCCTGGAGGGCATGCGCCGCTGCGTGCTGGCGCTGGGCCCGCAGGTGGAACTGGCACGGATCGACGGCAACGCGGTGCCCCGGGGCATGCCGTGCATGGCCGAGGCGATCGTCGGTGGCGACGCGCTGGAGCCGGCGATCATGGCCGCCTCGATCCTGGCCAAGGTCGCCCGCGACCGGCTGATGACGGAGCTGCACGGGCAGCACCCGCAGTATGGTTTCGACCTGCACAAGGGCTACCCCACGCCGGCGCACCTGGCGGCGCTGTCCCTGCACGGCCCCTGCCCCCAGCACCGGCGCAGCTTCGCCCCGGTGCGCCAGGCCCTGTCGCGATCCGGGTAGGCCCCTCTCTCGAGCAACAACAGCACCAGCCGTGTCGACTCCAGCCTGGGGCCGCTGCTACAAGGGCAAAAGCTTCGCTTTGGGCGGGGGCCGCCGCTGCAAGGGGATTTCGTCCGCCGCGTGGTTGCGCGTCCTGCTCCAACACGCGGGCGCGGTACATCCATGTACCGCTCGGACGAAATCCCCTTGCATCGACGTCCTTCGCGATTTGGGACTCCCCGCTTCGGCGGGACATTGCTTTCGGCATGTCGGAGCCAATATCGCCGAAGCCACGGACATCCAGATGGCGAAAGACGCGGCAGTGCGGGGATCGGTCGCAAGCAGGCCATGGATGGCCTGCGCTCGCCTGTTGGAGCCAGGGACGGCGGAATCAGGCGATGCGCCCGATCCCCGCACTGCCGCGGCTCCCCCCGAAGCCAGTGCTGTTGCCCGCACTGCCGCGGCTTCCCCCGAAGCCAGTGGACTCCGGCGCTTTTCAACCCGGCAAACGCCGGCTCAGGCCGCTTCCAGCGCCTTCAGGCCGGG
>JAGOWL010000039.1 GCA_018060215.1 Pseudoxanthomonas sp. | reverse complement strand
TACCTACGCGCTACCCGGTAATTCGACGCTATCGGGCAACCTTCGCGGCGACTTGAACGACTACGACGCGGAATATGGTCGTCAAGGCTACGACACGTGGGGAGGCAGCCTGCAGTGGGACTGGCAGCCCTCTGATCGCAGGACCGCCAACTTGTTTGTTGGCTACGACCGCTCCACCCTCGATCAGTCCAACATCAACGATCTGGCCCGCTTCGGCAACGAGCCCTGGGTCGGTGGCGATACTTACATCGAAGAAAATCGCTGGTGGGTCAAGGACAGACAACGCAATTACTACGCTGGCGCCAACTTCATGCAGCGATTGGGAAGAGGAGAGCTCGAACTGGGATGGGGCCTCAGCGACTCGCGCGGATTGACCAACTACCGCTTCAACTCTCCCGGAGCACTGGCCTATCCGGCACTGGCAGCTGCTGCCGGCAGCGGTTTCGCGCCAATGCTCCACAAAATCAACACCTTCACACTTTCTTGGCAAATCCCCCTGAACCAACGCGTCGACCTGCGCCTGTTCAATACCTACGAGACCGGCAAACTTGCAGACTGGCACTACTTCGGGCTCGAAGAAAGCCTGGTCACCAGTAACCGCGTCTACCTTGATGCCGGCCCGTCGAACTATTCGGTGAACATGGTCGGCCTGATGATGGAAATCAAGCTATGAAGCCGCAGCGAGGTGACGCCAGGAAGCTACTCTGCGCTGTTCTGGCCGTGGCCACGGCCACGGTCGCCAGCACCATCGCTTTTGCCCGGCCCGCCGACGGCGTCGCCGCCGAACCAACGTCGCCGCCGATGATCGACCTGCGCCACCAGGCCGCCGTACGCGGCGACCCGGTCGCCGGCCAGCAGAAGTCCGAGCTGTGCAGCGCCTGCCACGGCACCCATGGCATCGCCGTGGTGTCGTTCTTCCCCAACCTGCCCGGCCAGCACATCGACTATCTGTACTGGCGGCTGGTGGCGTTCCGCGACGGCCATTACCCGGAATCGCCGATGACCCCACCGGCGCTTTCGCTCAGCGATGCGGACATGCGTGACCTGTCGGCGTTCTATGCCCAGCTGGACCCGGTCGAGGCGCAACGGGCGATGGACAACGATCCGGATGCCGAGCCGGTGGTGTCCGAACCGGCCGCCGCCGAGGTGCTGCAACTGGGTGAACAGCTCTACCGCGACGGCGATCCAGCCAAGGGCATCCCGGCCTGCCAGGGCTGCCACGGCGCCGATGCGCGCGGCTACGCCGCGGCCACCCGCCGCGACGGCAGCGGGCGCATGCCATTCGCCGCGTTCCCGTCCTTGCGCCACCAGCACCGTGACTATCTGGTCGCACGACTGGAGCATTTCCACGAGGCGGAGGGGCCCCACTCCACCAGCAACGACCTGGTGATGGACCTGGTCGCCTCCCACGCCGGCTCGCCCCTGCTGGACGATGCGTCCATCCAGGCGCTGGCGGCCTGGCTGGCGGCACTCCCGCCCGGCTGAGCGGTCGGCTGAACGGGGGCTTTCTACCGGCCATCGGCGCAATCGGTCGTTTGACTTCCATCAAGGAAACCGGGGTACCGGAGGCTTACAATTGCCCCCAAGATCCTTTCACCCCATGGCACTCCAAAGGAGTTTCACATGATCCGCAAGCTGATGATCACCGCCGCCCTGATGATGGCCGCCCCGCTGGCCGCCCAGGCTGCCGAATGCTCGGTCGACCTGGAAGGCAACGACGCGATGAAGTTCAACAAGACCAGCATCGAAGTGCCCAAGGCCTGCAAGGACTTCACCATCAACCTCAAGCACACCGGCAAGATGGCCAAGAACGTGATGGGCCACAACGTGGTGGTGTCCTCCACCGCCGACATGGCCGCGGTCAACTCCGATGGCGTCAAGGCCGGCCTGGCCGCCGACTACGTCAAGGCCGGCGACACCCGCGTCATCGCCCACAGCAAGATCATCGGCGGTGGCGAAACCACCTCGGTGAAGATCCCGGTGGCCAAGCTCGGTGCCGGCCCGAACTCGTTCTTCTGCTCCTTCCCGGGCCACGCCGCGCTGATGAAGGGCACCATCGCGGTCAAGTAAGGCCGTCGTCCCCGTTCCACCGGAATGGGATGGAAACCGCCAGGGAAGGATGGCCACGGCCGTTTTCCCGGCGGTTTCCTGTTTCTGGCGGGGTGCCGCAAGTCCCGGTTTCCGCTAGGATACGGGGCTTGCCAGGGCATCGATCCGGAACTACGCCAGTGCCGGCGCCGGCATGCACCCCGCCGAACGATCTGATCCGCCTATGAACCCGGTGATTCGCTGGTTCCACCAACTCGGTTCACCCCCGTATTTCGACCGCTTCGCCGCGCGCTGGGCGCCGTGGTGCTGGCTGGCGGCGTTGCTGCTGATGGGCGTGGGCAGCTGGCAGGCGCTGTTCTCGGTGCCGGCCGACTACCAGCAGGGCGACAGTTTCCGCATCCTCTACATCCACGTGCCGGCGGCCTGGATGAGCATGTTCGTGTTCGCGCTGATGGCCCTGTACGCGGCCATCGCCCTGGTCTGGCGGATCAAGCTGTGCGAGATCCTGGCCATGGCCTGCGCGCCGATCGGCGCGGCCTTCACCGTGATCACCCTGGCCACCGGCTCGATCTGGGGCAAGCCCATGTGGGGCACCTGGTGGGACTGGGACCCGCGCCTGACCACCGAGCTGATCCTGCTGTTCCTGTACCTGGGCGTGATCGGCCTGTACCACGCCGGCGATGACCGCCGCGCCTCCTCGCGCGCGGCCGGCCTGCTGGCGATCGTCGGGGTGGCCCTGCTGCCGATCATCCGCTACTCGGTGCAGTGGTGGGATTCGCTGCACCAGGGCCAGACGATCCGGGTGTTCGGCGAATCGAGCATGGACCCCAGCATGATGGGGCCGTTGTGGTGGATGGTGATCGGCACCAAGTTCTGGTTCGCCGGTTCGCTGCTGGCGCGCGCACGCGCCGACAACCTGCGCCGGGAGTCCGGCAAGGACTGGGTGCGCAGAATGGCGGAGGAAAACCCTTGAGCTACATGCCCTACGTGATCGGTGCCTTCGCGGTGTTCGCGCTGGTGTTGCTGTGGGATTTCCTGGCCCCGCGCCTGCAGATCCGCCGCGAGCTGCGTGCCGCGCGCCTGCGTGCGGCACGCGAGCGCAAGCCGGCCAGCGCGGCCGTGGAGTTGAGCCGATGAACCCGACCCGTCGTCGTCGCCTGCTGCTGGTGCTGTTGCTGGTCGTGGCTTCGGCCGTGGCCGTGACCCTGGTGGCCCTGGCCCTGCAGCGCAACGTCGCCTACCTGTACACCCCGGCCGAGGTCCTGCGCGGCGACGCCGGCGACCACGCCCGCTTCCGCCTGGGCGGCATGGTGGAGAAGGATTCGTTCCAGCGCGCCAGCGGCTCGATGGATTCGCACTTCCGGGTCACCGACGGCGACGCGCAACTGGCCGTGGTCTACACCGGCATCCTCCCGGACCTGTTCCGCGAGGGCCAGGCGGTGGTGGCCACCGGCAGCATGCGCGATGGCGTGTTCGTGGCCGAGAACGTGCTGGCCAAGCACGACGAGACCTACATGCCCAAGGAAGTGGCCGACAAGATGGGCATGGCGCACCAGAAACACGATGTGCAGGTGCCGGCGACCGCTGCGGAGCCTGCGCCTTGACGGCCACGGCGCGGGCCGGCGCGTACCGGCACGACGCGACACGCAACGGCGATCACGCCCGCGGAGGCGACCATGCTGCCTGAACTGGGCCAGGTACTGCTGGCCTTGGCCTTGCTGGTGGCCGCATTGCAGGCGGCACTGCCGCTGGCCGGCGCCCACCGCGGCAACGCCGACTGGATGGCCGTGGCCAGGCCGGCGGCCTATGCGCAACTGCTGCTGCTGGGCGGTGCCTTCGCGCTCCTGACCTGGGCCTTTGTCAGCCAGGATTTCTCGGTCAAGTACGTGGCCGACAATTCCAACTCGCTGCTGCCGATGGTCTACCGCTACACCGCGGTCTGGGGCTCCCACGAAGGCTCGCTGCTGCTGTGGACGCTGATCCTGGCCTGCTGGAATGCCGCCGTCGCGCTGTTTTCGCGCCGGCTGCCGCAACCGGTGGTGGCGCGCGTGCTGGGCGTGCTGGGCATCGTCGGCTTCGGCTTCGTGGCCTTCCTGATCTTCACCTCCAACCCCTTCATCCGCCTGCTGCCGGCCGCCGCCGAGGGCCACGACCTCAACCCGCTGCTGCAGGATCCGGGCATGATCATCCACCCGCCGATGCAGTACGTCGGCTGGGCGGGCTTTTCGGTGCCGTTCGCCTTTGCCATCGCCGCACTGCTGGACGGCAAGGTGGACGCGCGCTGGCTGCGCTGGACGCGGCCATGGACCAACGTGGCCTGGGCCTTCCTCACCGTGGGCATCGGCCTGGGCAGCTGGTGGGCGTATTACGAACTGGGCTGGGGCGGCTGGTGGTTCTGGGACCCGGTGGAGAACGCGGCCTTCATGCCCTGGCTGGTGGGCGCGGCGCTGATCCATTCCCAGGCGGTGACGGAAAAACGCGGCAGCTTCGCCGGCTGGACCCTGCTGCTGGCCATCGCCGCGTTCTCGCTGTCGCTGATGGGCACCTTCCTGGTGCGCTCGGGCGTGCTGACCAGCGTGCACGCCTTCGCCGCCGACCCCTCGCGCGGCCTGTTCATCCTGATCTTCCTCAGCGTGGTGATCGGCGGCTCCCTGCTGCTGTACGCGCTGCGTGCCGGCAAGCTGGCGCCGGGTGCCGGCTTCCAGCCGGCCTCGCGCGAGACCCTGCTGCTGCTCAACAACCTGCTGCTGGCCAGCGCCTGCGCCATGATCCTGCTGGGCACCCTGTACCCGCTGCTGGCCGACGCGCTGGAGATGGGCAAGATCTCGGTGGGCCCGCCCTACTTCGGCCTGCTGTTCCTGGTGCTGATGACGCCGCTGGTGGCGCTGGTGCCGTTCGGCCCGTTGACCCGCTGGCAGCGCGACCAGCCCTCGCGGGTGATGGCGCTGCTGTGGCCGTGGCTGCTGCTGGCCCTGGCGCTGGGCGTGCTGGCGTTCTTCACCGCCCCGCAGGGACCGTGGAAGAGCGCGCTGGGCGTGGCCGGTGCGGCCTGGGTGATCCTGGGCACGCTGCGCTTCGCCTGGGACCGGTTGCGCAACAGCGGGCGCATGACCGCCGAGATGTGGGGCATGGTCCTGGCCCACGTGGGCATCGGCGTGTTCCTGGCCGGCGCCCTGCTGGTGGAAGCGCGCAACGTGCAGAAGGAAGTGGCGCTGCAGCCGGGACAGTCGCTGCAGGTGGGCAATCTCCAGTTCGTGTTCCTGGGCGTGGACCGCGCCCGCGGCCCGAACTACGACTCCGACCGCGGCCATGTGCGGGTGCTGCGCGACGGCCGCGAGCTGGCCACCCTCAATCCCGAGAAGCGCGCCTACGCCGCCGGTGGCCAGGTGATGACCGAAGCAGACATCCGCCCGGGCCTGGCCGGCGACATCTACGTGGCCCTGGGCGAATCGCTGGGCGATGGTGCCTGGGCGGTGCGCGTGCACATCAAACCTTTCGTCCGCTGGATCTGGCTCGGTGCGCTGCTGATGGCGCTCGGTGGCCTGGTCACCGCGGCCGACCGGCGATTCCGCCGCCTTCCCGAGGAAAAATCCGCATGAACGCAGCTGACGGCAACGGGCCGGCCAAGGCACCGGGACTGCCAGTGGTGGCGGTGGTGCTGGGCGCGCTGTTCTTCATCGGCCTGGTCGGGCTGATGCTGTACGGGGTGGTGCGCTCGGGCGATGCCGACCGCGACGTGCTGCCTTCGGCCCTGATCGGCAAACCGGCACCGGATTTCACCCTGCCGGTCCTGCACAACCCCGACTTCCAGGTCAGCGCCGCCGACCTGCGCGGCGCACCCTACCTGCTCAACGTCTGGGGCAGCTGGTGCTATGCCTGCCGCGAGGAGCACGCCGTGCTCACCGCCTTCGCCGAGACCAAGCGCATGCGCGTGGTCGGCTACAACTGGAAGGACGGCAAGGAAGACGCCCTGCGCTGGCTGGAGCAGTTCGGCAACCCGTTCTACGTGGTGCTGGCCGATCCGGAAGGCCGCTACGCACTGGACTGGGGCGTGGCCGGGGCACCGGAAACCTTCGTGGTGGACGCCGAAGGCATCGTGCGCTGGAAGTACACCGGGCCGCTGACCGACGAGGTGGTGGCCACGCAGCTGATGCCCCTGGTCGAACAACTGGAGCGCACGCCGTGAGCGCGCGCACGCAGGCCTGGCTCGCCCTGCTGCTGGCGGCCAGCCTGGCCCTGTGGCCGCCGGTGGCCGTGGCCCAGGTGCAGGCCGCCGCCGACCTGGCGCCGCCGCAATTCACCGACGAGGCCGAACAGGCGCGCTTCCACCACCTCACCAGCGAACTGCGCTGCGTGATGTGCCAGAACCAGTCGCTGGCCGATTCCAACGCCCAGATCGCCCGCGACATGCGCCGCGAGGTGCTGTTGCTGATGCGCGAAGGCCACGACGACGCGCAGATCAAGCAGTTCCTGGTCCAGCGCTACGGCGAGTTCGTGCTGTACCGGCCGGAAGTGGCCTCCAACACCTGGCTGCTGTGGTTCGGGCCGGGCCTGGTGCTGCTGGGCGGTGGCCTGGTGGTGTGGCGCATCGTGCGCCGCCGCGCTGCGACGGTGGCCGCCACCGGCGAGGCCAACGGCAACGAAGGTGGAGAACAGGAATGGTGATCCCGACCACGGCGATGTTCGCCGCACTGGCCAGCGTGGTGGTCGTGGCCGTGCTGGGCTGGGTCCTGCGCCCGGCCGCACGCGGCCATCGCGGCGCCTGGATCGGAGCGGTGCTGCTGCTGGCCGTGGCCACCCTGGGCCTGTACCGCCTGGTCGGCACGCCCGCCGCGCTGGAGCAGGTGCCGGCGCCGCACGCCGCGCCACTGGCCGCCGCCGGCACCGCGCAAAGCCTGGAAGAGGCCATCGCCCAGCTGCGCGCCGAACTGGAACGCAATCCCAACCAGCCCGAGGGCTGGGCCTTGCTGGCCCGTTCGCTCACGGCCACCGGCGACCTGGCCAGCGCACGCGACGCCTACGAACTGGCGGTCAAGCTTGCGCCGGATGAACCGGCCCTGCTGGTGGACGCGGCCGAAGCCCGCGCCATGGCCGACCCGCAGCGCCTGTTCGATGCCCAGGCCGTGACCTGGCTGGGCCGGGCCCTGGAACTGGAGCCGGGCCACCAGCGCGGCACCTGGTTCCTGGGCGTGTCGCAGCGCCAGGCCCGGCAGCCGGCCGAGGCCGCACGGACCTGGGAATCGCTGCTGGACAAGGTCGATCCGGCCACCGCGCAGAGCCTGCGCGTGCAGATCGACCAGGCCCGCAGTGATGCCGGCCTGCCACCGCTGCCACCGCTGCCGCCGGCATCGCCCGGCGCTGCGAGCGCGGCGGGCAGCGCGACGGCAGGCGCGAACACGGGCGATGGCACCGCACCGGCAGCGACTTCCGCCAATGCACTGACGGTGAAGGTCGCCCTCGACCCGGCCCTGTCCGCACAGCTGCCCGCCGATGCCACCGTGTTCGTGATGGCCCGGCCGGTGGAAGGCCCGCCGATGCCGGTGGCCGCGCAACGCCATCGCGTGCGCGACCTGCCGCTGCAGGTGGTGCTGGATGATGCCGACAGCCCGATGCCGACGCTGAAGCTGTCGGAGATGCAGGAGGTGGTGGTGCAGGCGCGGGTATCGGCCAGCGGCAGCGCCAACCGTGGCGAAGGCGACCTGGAATCGGCCGCCGTACGCGTCACCCTGCCGGCCCAGGGTCCGATCGAACTGGTGATTGGCGCGGCGGCGAAGTAGCGCAGGAGTCGTGGCGCCGTTCGCCTCCGCGCCCAGCTGCGGTCGCAGCACCTGGACATGCGTCCACCGCACCGATGCCGTTAGACTCGGTGCGATGGCTCCCGTCTCCACCCACGAATTCATCCCGCCCGGCACGCGTTTCCACGCCCTGCCCTCGCCGTTCCCGATCAAGCGCGGCGGCGCCTTGCACGGCGCGCGCATCGCCTACGAAACCTGGGGCCGTCTGGATGCGGCGGCCGGCAATGCCGTGCTGATCCTCACCGGCCTGTCGCCCGACGCCCACGCCGCCTCCAGCCCCGCCGATCCGGCACCGGGCTGGTGGGAGCCGATGCTCGGCCCGGGCAGGCCGATCGACACCGGGCGCTGGTTCGTGGTCTGCGTCAACCCGCTGGGCAGCTGCAAGGGCTCCACCGGCCCGGCCTCGATCCATCCAGCCAGCGGCCAACCCTACCGGCTCGACTTCCCCGAGCTGTCGATCGAGGACGTGGCCGACGCAGCGGCCGAAGTCGTGCGCGGCCTGGGCATCGACCGGCTGGCCTGCGTGATCGGCAATTCGATGGGCGGCATGACCGCCCTGTCGCTGCTGCAGCGCCACCCCGGTATCGCCCGCGCCCACGCCAACATCTCCGGCAGCGCCCGCGCCCTGCCCTTTTCCATCGCCGTGCGCTCGCTGCAGCGCGAGGCCATCCGCCTGGATCCGAACTGGAACCATGGCCACTACGACGACGCCCGCTACCCCGAATCGGGCATGCGCATCGCCCGCAAGCTGGGGGTGATCACCTATCGCTCGGCGCTGGAATGGGACGGCCGCTTCGGCCGCGTGCGCCTGGACGGCCCCGATCCGCTGGCCGACAGTGGCGATCCGTTCGCCCAGGAGTTCCAGGTCGAAAGCTACCTGGAAGGCCACGCCCGGCGCTTCGTGCGCCGCTACGACCCCAACTGCTACCTGTACCTGAGCCGGTCGATGGACTGGTTCGACCTGGCCGAACACAGCGGCGGCGACGTGGCGTCCGCGCTGGCGGCAATCCGCATCGAGCGCGCCCTGGCGATCGGGGCCAGCACCGACATCCTGTTCCCGGTGCAGCAGCAGCAGGAGATCGCCGACGGCCTGGCCGCCGGCGGCGCGCATACACAATTCGCCGGCCTGGATTCGCCCCAGGGCCACGATGCCTTTCTGGTGGACTACGCACGCTTTGGCCCGGTGCTGGGCGGCTTCCTGGCCGGCCTGGAGTGAACAAGGGCCGGGCTTCGAGCACCAATGAATTCCTAACTTCGTCCGTGTAGGCTACGGGCTGATCGCCTATTCAGGTTCAGCCTGCGCATGGATTTCCCCGGCAAGTCCCGCCTGGTCGCCGCCCTCGACGCCGCCGTCGGGCATCCCTCCCAGGAAGCGGTGATCGCCGCACTGGGCCGGACGCTGGCGGCCCTGTTCGCCGATCCGGGCTTCGTCCTGCCCCCGGCACTGCTGCGACCGGTCCACGATCACTACGCGCGCCGCGAACTGCATGTCAGCCCGACTCTGGACTACAGCGTGGTGGCGATGACCTGGGCGCCCGGCCAGGGCACGCCGATCCATGACCACGACGGCGCCTGGTGCACCGAGATCGTCTGGCATGGCCGCCTGGCCATCACCCGCTACGCCC
Source organism: Pseudoxanthomonas sp. (assembly GCA_018060215.1). GTDB lineage: Bacteria > Pseudomonadota > Gammaproteobacteria > Xanthomonadales > Xanthomonadaceae > Pseudoxanthomonas. Next base: position 6,046 of record JAGOWL010000039.1, on the reverse strand, counting down.
CGACCGAACGCGACGGCGAACGCTGGCGCTTCGCGCGCATCGGCAGCGAAGAGCTGCCCGCCGGGGCCACCGACTGGCTGGCCCCGCCGCACGAGTACCACGCCGTGCACAATCCCAGCGCCGGCGAAGTGGCCGTGTCGCTGCACGTCTACCAGCGCCAACTGCGGCGCAGCCACGCCTTCCTGCCCGAGCCGGCCGATGGCGACGGCGACGGCTGGATGCGCCGGGTGGAGCGCCCACTGCCAGTCGATCCGCCGGGCTGACCGCCAGGACGTGGCGGCCAGCGGCGGCCGGCGTCAGCGGAAGCGGTACTTGAACTCCACCCCGTAGCTGCGCGGCACGTTCGGGTAGATGATGCCGATGCCCAGCGAGGCGATGTCGAAGCCACCGGTGGAGACGTACTTGTCGCCCAGGTTCTGGCCCCACAACGCCACCGACCAGGGCGCGTCGTGCGGCTCGTAGGCCACCCGTGCGTTCACCACCGTGTTGGCGCGGGTCATGATCAGCCGCGAGGTATCCTGGTTCTGGTAGTACTCGTCGGTGTAGCGTGCGGTGCCGCTGAACACCAGGTCGGCGTTGCCGACCGGCTGCACGTAGTTGGCACCCAGGGTCCACTGCAGGTCCGGTGCGCTCTTCATCGAGCGGCCGCTGAAGTAGGCGGCGTTGGCGTCGCTGTACTTCTGGTACTTGGCGTCGATCGTGCCCAGGCTGGCGATGACGTTGAGCTTGCTGCTCAACTGCGCGGCCAGGTCCACCTCGAAGCCCTGGATCAGCGCGCCGGTGGCATTGGTCACCACGAACACGCCCTCCGGGTTGACCGCCGCCAGCTGGATGCCGTCGTAGTCGAGCCGGTAGTAGTTGGCGTTCAGGCGCAGGCGCTTGTCCCACAGGGTCGACTTCACGCCCACTTCGTAGGCGATCAGGGTTTCGGCGTCCACCGGGGTGATCGTGGCGTAGGTGGTGCCACGGCCATTGTAGCCACCGCTCTTGAAACCGGTGGTGGCCGAGACGTAGCCCATCACGTCATCGCTGAAGTCGTAGTCCAGCAGCAGCTTCCAGTCCGGCCGGCTCCAGGTCTCGTCCATGGCCTTGGTGAACGCCTCCACGCCATTGGGACGTACCGCGCGCACGTTGAAGTCCTTGTTCTCGCGGCTGTAGCGCCCGCCGAAGACCAGGGTCAGCTTGTCGCTGAGCTCATAGCTGCCCTGTGCATAGATCGCGTAGGCGGTGGTGTCCTGGGACACGTAGAAGGTCGAGCCGGTGGTGAAGATGTCGCCACGGGTGGGCTGGTCGTTGCTTTCCCAGAAGCTGAAGATGCCGGCGACCCAGTTGAACGGGCCGTCGTTGAACGAGGTGAGTTGCGCCTCGTAACCATGCTGGCGCTGCTTCTGGTCCTGCTCGACGTTGTAGATCAGCCGGTTGGTGCCATCCACGTCCATCAGGAAGTGGTGGTCCATGGCGCGGTAGTGCAGGATGTTGCGCAGCCCGAAGCTTCCGAAGTCGGTCTCGCTGGTCAGGGCGATGCCGAACTGGTCCAGGTCGTTGAGCCCGAGGATGTCGGTTTCGGTGACGTAGAAATCGCCCAGCCGCGGCACCACCCGGTCGCCCGCGGCCAGCGCCACCGGCGTGCCCCAGGCCGGGGTGGAGCGCTCGCGCAGCCGGTCGATGCTCAAGGTCGCATAGGAGGACTCGCCCCAGGTGCTGGCCAGGGCGAAGCGCCCGGCCACCACGTCCTGGTCGTTGACATGGCGGTTGTGGCTGCGGTCGTACAGGATGCCGTCGCGGTTGCGGCTGAGCACCGCCGCCGACACATCCAGCGACTCGCCGATGCGGGTGGCGAAGGTGGCGCGCCCGTCCAGCCGGCCCAGGTTGCCCACGCTCAGGTCCACTTCCATGCGGTCATCGCCGGTGGGCTTGCGGGAGATGTAGCGGATCGCGCCGCCGGTGGCGTTGCGTCCGTAAAGGGTGCCCTGCGGCCCGCGCAGCACCTCGATGCGCTCCACGTCGTACAGGTCGAACATCGCGCCGTTCTGGCGCGGGATGTAGACATCGTCGATGTAGATGGCGATGGCCGGATCGTTGGTGAACATCGACTCGTCGGCACCGACGCCTCGCATGATGATCTTGGCGCCGGAGCTGGTGCCGGTGTTCTGCTCGATGATGATGTTTGGGGTGACGAACTTGATGTCGTCCAGCCGCGCGATCTGCATCCGGTCCAGCTGCTCGCCGGCGATCACGGTCAGGCTCATCGGCGTCTTCTGCAGCTGCTCCTCGCGGCGCTGGGCGGTTACCTTGACCTCCTCCAGCTGCACGGCCCCGCTGGCCGGTGTGTCCTGCGCCAGCGCCGGGACGGCCGCGCCCAATGCCACGTGTACGGAAATCGCCAGCAGACAACGGTGCGGAACCTTGTTCATCGGACATCCTCGAACGGTACTTCGGCCAGGGGAATGACCTATCGATATGTCAATAGGTTGAGCCGAGCATCATTCAGTTTGTCCGGACATTCACCCGGGTCGGTGCCGGCCCTGCCCCGCCCCTCCCCGCGGCCCCGCTGTCAGCCGGCCCGGCGTCCCGGCTATACTTCGCACCCGCGCCGAAGTGGCGGAATGGTAGACGCAGCGGACTCAAAATCCGCCGGTAGCGATATCGTGTGGGTTCGAGTCCCACCTTCGGCACCAGCCCCTGGTCCAGGCAAGCGACAGGTCGTTGCAGGAGCCCGGACATGCGTCCGTGGAAAAGCGCCCGCGACTGGGGCCTTGGCATGTCGTCAGGCCATCTGCGCCGAGCTGACGATGTGCACGCCGGGCTTCGGCTCCAGCGCCGCCTGCAGTAGCGCCCGGGCGATATGCGAGGCCGGATTCAGCCGCCAGCGCCGCGGCAGCAGCGGTCCGGCCACGCCCAGGGTGGCCACCATCACGCGCTCGCCGAGGCGGAACTCCTCGCGCTGCCCACCGATCAGGCCCGGGCGGACCAGGGTCAGGGACTGGAAGCCGACTTGCCGCAGATCGTCCTCCAGCGCGCCCTTGACCCGGTTGTAGAAGAACCGTGACCGGGCGTCGGCGCCGGTGGCCGAGTTCAGCACATACACCGGAATGCCGTGATCGTGGGCCAGCCGCGCCACCGCCAACGGATAGTCGTGGTCCACGCGCCGGAACGCGTCCTGCGACCCGGCGGTGGCCATGGTCGTGCCCAGGGTGCAGATGACGGCATCGGCGCGCCACCACGGCGCATCGGGATCGAGCTGTTCGTAGTCCGCGTGCGGCGAGGACAGCTTCGGATGATCCGGCAGCGCACGCCGGCTGGGCGCGACGACGGCCGCGACCCGCGGGTCGGCCAAAGCCTGCTCCAGCACCTGGCGACCCACCAGGCCGCTGGCACCCACCAGCAGCAGGCGGCGACGCTCATCCTGCAACTGCCGCCCGGCCACGCTCAGGCCGTGGCCGCTGCGACCGCGTAATGCCGGCTGGCCAGGCTGGCGAACAGTTCCTCGCACAGCGTTTCCAGCGCCATGATCCGTACCGTGCCGTAACGCGCCAGCCGCACCATGCGCTCGACGTAGATCTCGCGGCCGTACTCGACGGTTTCGCGCATGATCCGGGTGAATCCATTGGGGACGAAGCCGCGGGTGCCATCCTTGCTGCCACCCACGTAGAGAACAGTACTCATTCGGCCGTTTCCTCTTGTTCTGCAACTCGCTCGGTCGATGCCATGCAGTGTGCATGCCACCACGTTAGAAGTTCGTACAAGGGATGCTGGAATAGCGATGTTTCAGCGGTGAAACGCCGGTATTTCGTTCATGCGAACCTGCATGGTTCATGAAGCGTTCCGATTGCGCGTCCACGGCCACCAGCCGTGGCCATGCATCGCGTAATGGTCGGCGGCACGCTCGAAGCGGTTGCGTACCGAGATTCCGCCACAGAGAAAATAGAGCGGCACGAACAAGGGCCCCAGCAGCATGTACTGGTAGACGTGGGCGCGTTCGTGGTCGCCCAGCCGCACCGGCGGATGCACGCACCGGCCGGCGCGGTGTTCGTAGGTCAGGCAGGTCCGGTCCAGGCCATCGCCGGTATCCAGGATCACGTTGCCCAGGGTCATCGCCCCGCCCGGCCCCCAGGGCCAGTGCTGGAACACCAGCGCACGTTCGCGACGGCTGATGCGCACGCTTGCACCGGCGGCCAGGCCGACCACGCCGGCCAGCAGCCCGAGCAGGGACCACGGCGAGGCCCACAACGCGCCAAGCAACAGTCCGCCGCGGCGCGGCCAGGGCGATGAGCGCACGGTGCCGCCGGTGCCGCTCAATCGGCCTCGTTGGGGATCAGCAGCCACAGCACCAGGTAGACCAGGATGCCGGGGAAGGCCGCCGACAGGATCGAGCCGACCACGTAGATGATCCGCAGCGCGGTCGGGCTCCAGCCGTAACGATGCGCGATGCCCCCCATGACGCCGGCGATCATGCGATCGTTGATCGAACGCGACAGCCCGGACTTTCCGGAGGTCGCGTTCATCACTGCCGCTCCAGCAGCCAGCGGTGGATCGCCGCGGGCACCTCGCGCTGGGCGCGGCTGGAGACGTAGATGCCGATGTGCCCGCCCTGGAAGCTCAGTTCGGTGTAGTCCTGGCTGCCCACCAGTCCGGCCAGCGCACGCGAGGCATCGGGCGGCACCAGGTGATCCTGCAGGGCGTAGATGTTGAGCACCGGCATGTCGACGAAGCCCAGGTCCACCGCCTGCCCGCCGATGCTGGCGGTGCCGTTGATGAAAGCGTTGCCCTGGTAGAACTGCTTGATGAAGTCGCGGAAGGCTTCGCCGGCCTGGTCGGGCGAGTCGAAGATCCACATCTCCATGCGCAGGAAGTCCTCCACCGCCTTGGGATCGCCCAGGTTGTCGACCAGGCCCACGTACTTCTGCAGGTTCAGCCGGAACGGCTTGAGCATCAGGTAGCTGGCATTCATCAGGTCGGCCGGGACGTTGCCCAGTGCATCGACGAACAGGTCCACGTCCAGGTCGCGCACCCAGCTGGAGAGCATGTTGTCCTCGGTCTGGAAGTCCACCGGGGTGACCATGGTCAGCAGGTTGCGCACCTTCTCCGGATGCAGGGCCGCGTAGCACAGCGAGAACGCCCCGCCCTGGCACACGCCCAGCAGGTTGACCGGTCCGCCGCTGGCCTGGGCCAGATGGTCGACGGCGCCATCGATGTAGCGGTTGATGTAGTCGTCCAGGGTCAGGTAGCGATCGGACCGGTCCGGATAGCCCCAGTCCAGCACGTACACGTCCATGCCCAGCGCCAGCAGGCCGCGCACCAGCGAACGGTCATGCTGCAGGTCGACCATGTAGGGCCGGTTGACCAGGGCGTAGACGATCAGCAGGGCCGGGCCGGTGGCCGGCTTGTCGCCGACGAAGCGGTACAGCACGGTCTTGCCGTCGCGCCAGACTTCCTCGCGCTCGGTGGCGCCGTAGTGCACGTCCGGCGGCAACTGGCCGAGCGTACGCATGCCTTCGGCCAGGTGCTGCTGGAACTTCCAGGCCTCCTGGGCCAGGTCCAGCGGATTGAACTGCAACGGTCCACTCGCTCCGGTACGCATGGCTTACTTCCTCCCCGACTTGCCGCGACGTTCCGGCGCAACCGGCGGTTCGATCCCCGGCAGGTTGCGGTTGACCCAGTCCTTCATCGATACCACCTGGGCCGGGGCGCGGCGCGCCGGTGCCTTGGCGGCGGGCGCAGCGGCAGCAGCGGGCCTGGATGCGGACTTGCGGGCAGCCGCGACAGGCTTTGCGGCGGCCTTGCGTGCCGTCTTGCCCGTGGTGGCCTGCGCAGCAGCCACCCGCACCTCGGCCGGGCGCGGTTGTTTGCGCGGCTTGCCGGCGACCTTCCGGCTCCCGGCCTTGGCCACCTTTGCGGCCTTGGCCGGCTTGGCGACGGTGGCAGCCCTGGCTGGCGCGGCAGCCCTGGCTGCTGGCGCCACCCGGGCTTCTGCTGCGGCATCGGCCGCGACCACCGGCTTGCGCGTCGCAGGCGCGCTCGTCGCCTTGCCTGCGGCGGCAGCCTG
>JAGOWL010000038.1 GCA_018060215.1 Pseudoxanthomonas sp. | reverse complement strand
AGCGCGGGCTGAAGCTGGAACTGTCCGAGCAGGCCTTCGAGCTGCTGGGCAATGTCGGCTTCGACCCGGTCTACGGCGCCCGCCCGCTCAAGCGGGCGATCCAGGCCCAGGTCGAGAACCCGCTGGCGTCCAGGATCCTGGCCGGCGAGTTCGGCCAGGGCGACACGGTCCGGGTCGATGCCCAGGGCGGGCAGCTGGTGTTCGCCAGGGGCTGAGCACGGCCGGCGGCCGGCCGCTGGCCGGTTGCCGCCGCCGCGCCCGCGTCCAGCGGCGGTCATGCCGCATCGGCATGTGCTGATGCCGACCGGTTCGGTCGTTGCCGCCGCGGTCACGCACGCAACCGGGCCGCTGGGCTATGGTGGGGATCCCCTCCCCACCGAGCAGCGGCCATGAGCGAATCGACCTGGAAACCCGAAACCATCGCCGTCCACGGCGGCTACAGCCCGGATCCGACCACCCGCGCGGTGGCCGTGCCGATCTACCAGACCGTGGCCTATGCCTTCGACAGCACCCAGCACGCCGCCGACCTGTTCGACCTGAAGGTGCCGGGGAACATCTACACCCGGATCATGAACCCGACCAACGACGTGCTGGAAAAGCGCGTGGCGGCGCTGGAGGGCGGCATTGCCGCGCTGGCGCTGGCCTCGGGCCAGGCCGCCATCACCTACGCGATCCAGACCATCGCCGAGGCCGGTGACAACATCGTCTCCTCCAGCGCGCTGTACGGTGGCACCTACAACCTGTTCGCCCACACCCTGCCGCAGTTCGGCATCCAGACCCGTTTCGCCGACCACCGCGACCCGGCTTCGTTCGGCCGCCTGATCGACGAGCGCACCAAGGCCGTGTTCGTCGAATCGATCGGCAATCCGCTGGGCAACATCACCGACATCGAGGCGGTGGCCGCGGTGGCCCATGCCCACGGCGTGCCGCTGATCGTGGACAACACCGTGCCCTCACCCTACTTGCTGCGGCCGATCGATTTCGGCGCCGACATCGTGGTGCACTCGCTGACCAAGTACCTGGGCGGGCACGGCAACAGCATCGGCGGGGCGATCGTGGATTCCGGGCGCTTTCCCTGGGCCGAGCACAAGGCGCGCTTCCCGCGTTTGAACGAACCGGACGTGAGCTACCACGGCGTGGTCTATACGCAGGCGCTGGGCCCGGCGGCCTACATCGGCCGGGCGCGGGTGGTGCCGCTGCGCAATACCGGCGCGGCCCTGTCGCCGTTCAACGCCTTCCTGATCCTGCAGGGCATCGAGACCCTGGCCCTGCGCATGGACCGGATCAACGCCAACACCCTGGCCATCGCCCGCTACCTGCAGAAGCACCCGAAGGTGGCCTGGGTGAACTATCCGGGCCTGGAGGACCATCCCGAGCACGCGCTGGCGCAGAAGTACCTGCGTGGCGGCGGCGCCTCGGGGCTGTTCACCTTCGGCCTGCCCGGTGGCCGCGAGGCCGGCGCCCGGTTCCTGGATGCGCTGCAGCTGTTCCTGCGCCTGGTCAACATCGGCGACACCCGTTCGCTGGCCACCCACCCGGCCTCGACCACCCACCGCCAGCTTTCGCCGCAGGAACTGGAACAGGCCGGGGTCAGCGAGGACACCGTGCGCCTGTGCGTGGGCATCGAGCATGTCGACGACCTGCTCGCCGACCTGGAGCAGGCGCTGGCGGTGGCCTGAGGCCGGCACTCACTCCAGCAGCGAGCGCAGCATCCAGGCGTACTTCTCGTGGGTCTGCAGGCGCTGGGTCAGCAGGTCCTCGGTGGGTGCGTCGTCGGCGTCGTCGGCGATCTCCAGCACTTCGCGCGCGGTGCGGCACACCGCTTCGTTGCCGCTGACCAGCTGCTGCACCATCGCCCGCCAGTCGCCGCCGTCCACCGCCGGGCCTTCCTTGATCGAGGACAGGCGGGCGAAGTCGGCATAGCTGGCCGGTGCGGCGAAGCCCAGCGCGCGGATGCGTTCGGCGATCTCGTCCAGCGCCGTCCACTGCTCGGTGTACTGGGTCTCGAACATGGTGTGCAGGGTGTTGAACATCGGCCCGGTCACGTTCCAGTGGAAGTTGTGGGTCCGCAGGTACAGGGTGAAAGAGTCCGACAGGAAGCTGGCCAGGCCGGCGGCGATCTGCTTGCGGTCACTGGTGGAAATGCCGATGTCGATGCCCGGGACGGCGGCCGGGGCCTTGGCCCGGCTGGCGGGGGTCTTGCCGGCGGGCGCCTTGCCCTTGGCGGTCTTGCTCTTGGTCTTGGCCATGCTCTGCTCCTTGGGGTGGATTGCACACATCGTGTATGGGGCTGCGACAATAGACAATAAACCCCCTGGCGTTATCAAAGCTTTCACCCGGTCCGATAGATGGAAACGATACCCGCCGAGCTGCGCACGTGCCTGCAAGCGGGCCGGCGCGGGATCGACCAGGCGCTGGGCCGCGACCGTGGCCGCTTGCACGGGCTGTGGTCGCGCTGGCGTGCCCGCCCGGCCGACGCGGCCCTGCGCGAGGCCTTCGATGTCGCCCTGGCCGCCTCGCTGGCCAGCTGCCAGGCACGCGCGGCCAGCCTGCCGGCGGTGGCCGTGGATGCGGCCCTGCCGATCGCCGCCGAGGCCGATCGCATCGTCGAATTGATCCGTGCCCACCCGGTGCTGGTGGTGGCCGGCGAGACCGGTTCGGGCAAGACCACCCAGCTGCCCAAGCTGTGCCTGGCCGCCGGCCGCGGCGTGGCCGGCATGGTCGGCTGCACCCAGCCGCGCCGGATCGCCGCGCGCACGGTGGCCGCGCGGGTGGCCGAGGAGCTCAAGGCTCCGCTGGGCGGCACGGTCGGCTACCAGGTGCGCTTCCATGACCGGGTCGGCGAGGACACCCGGATCAAGTTCATGACCGACGGCATCCTGCTGGCCGAAATCGCCTCGGACCGCTGGCTGTCGGCCTACGACACGATCATCGTCGACGAGGCCCACGAACGCAGCCTCAACATCGACTTCCTGCTCGGCTACCTCAAGCAGCTGCTGCACAAACGCCGCGACCTGAAGCTGATCGTCACCTCGGCCACGATCGACACCGCACGCTTCTCCAGGCATTTCGACGATGCGCCCGTGGTGGAAGTGGCCGGCCGCACCTGGCCGGTCCAGGTGCGCTACCGGCCGCCGGGCGAGGCCGGGGAGGTGGGGGGCGGTCCGCTTTCGCCCGGCGTGGGCAAGGGCGGTCGGGAGCCTGCCGGCAGAAATGGCCCTGACCCCGGTTCTCCACACCGCCGCGTCCGTGAGGGTCGCGAGCTCGATCCGCAGGCTGCCATCACTGCGGCCATCGACGAGATCACCGCCGAAGACCCGCGTGGCGACGTGCTGGTGTTCCTGCCCGGCGAGCGCGAGATCCGCGACCTGCATCGCGCGCTGGAGCAGCGCAAGTACCGCTCCACCGAAGTGCTGCCGCTGTATGCGCGGCTGTCGGCGCGCGACCAGGACCGGGTGTTCAACCCCGGCCCGCAGCGGCGCATCGTGCTGGCCACCAACGTGGCCGAGACTTCGTTGACCGTGCCACGGATCCGCTACGTGGTCGATCCGGGCGATGCCCGCGTCAAGCGCTACAGCCCGCGGTCGAAGATCGACCGCCTGCACGTGGAGCCGATCAGCCAGGCCAGCGCCAACCAGCGCAAGGGTCGTTGCGGCCGCGTGGCCGAGGGCGTGTGCTACCGGCTGTATGCCGAGTCCGACTTCCTGTCGCGGCCGGAGTTCACCGATCCGGAGATCCGCCGTTCCAGCCTGGCCGGGGTGATCCTGCGCATGCTGCACCTGGGCCTGGGGAGGGTGGAAGATTTCCCGTTCCTGGAGCCCCCCGACGAGCGTGCCATCGCCGACGGCTGGCAGCAGTTGCTCGAACTGGGTGCGATCGAGGACGCCGGCGATGGCCGGCGCCGGCTCACCGCCATCGGCCGGCAGATGGCGCGTTTGCCGGTGGACGTGAAGCTGGCGCGGATGCTGGTGGCCGCCCAGGCACACGGCTGCGTGCGGGCGATGCTGCCGATCGCCGCCTTCCTGGGCGTGCAGGATCCGCGCGAACGCCCGCCGGAGGCGCGCGAGGCCGCCGACAATGCGCATGCGCAGTTCGCCGATCCGCGTTCGGAATTCGTCGGCATCGTGCGGTTGTGGCAGGCCTACGAATCGGCCTGCGAGGAACTGACCCAGTCGAAGCTGCGCGACTGGTGCGGCAAGCGCTTCCTCGGCTTCCTGCGCATGCGCGAGTGGCGCGAGTTGCACCGCCAGCTCAAGCTGCTGTGCGCCGAACTGGGCTGGCACGAGGAACCGGCCGAGCAGGCGCTGCTGCCGCTGCTGGCCGGTGCGCCGGCCATCGGTGAGAACGTCGCGGAGAAAAAGGGGACGGAGGCAATTTCCCCTGGCAGCGCATCGGTACCTGGCGCTGTCTTGGGGGAAATTGCCTCCGTCCCCTTTTTCTCCTTTTTTTCCCCCCGCGAACGCGCCGCCGCCTACCAGTCCCTGCACCGCGCGCTGATCGCCGGCCTGCCCACCCAGCTGGGCCATCGCACCGACAAGGGCGATTTCCAGGCGCCGCGCCAACGCCGCTTCCAGCTGTTTCCGGCCTCGCCGCTGGCGAAGAAGCCGCCGCCGTGGGTGCTGGTGGCCAGCCTGCTGGACACGCAGAAGGTCTGGGGCCTGACCGCCGCGGCGATCGAGCCGGACTGGGCGATCGACGAGCTGCCGCACCTGCTGGCTCGGCGCCACTTCGATCCGCGCTGGTCGCGTGCCCAGGGCAACGTGCTGGCCTCCGAGCAGATCGGCCTGTTCGGCCTGGTGCTGGCGCCGAAGCGTCCGGTCCACTACGGCCGCATCGATCCGGCCGGCGCCCATGACCTGTTCGTGCGCCAGGCGCTGGTGCCCGGCGAGATCGACACGAAGGCCTCGTTCCTGGACACCAATCTCAAGACCCTGGAACAGGCGCGCGAGGAGGAAGCCAAGCTGCGCCGCGCCGGCCTGGTCGCCGACGAGCACTGGCAGGGGCGCTGGTACCTGGACCGGGTGCCGGGCGAAATCCACTCGGCCGCCGGCCTGGACGCCTGGTACCGCGGGCTGCCGCCGCCGCAGAAGCAGGCGCTGCGCTGGTCGGTCGTCGACCTGTTGCCCGGCGAGGGCAGCCAGGACGACCTGTACCCGAAGTACTTCCCGATGGGAGACATGCGCCTGCCGCTGCACTACCGCTTCGAACCGGGTGCGGCCGACGATGGCGTCACCCTGGAGGTGCCGCTGGCGTTGCTCAACGCGCTCGATCCGGCACGCCTGTCCTGGCTGGCACCGGGCTTCGTCGCCGACAAGGCCGCCGGCCTGATCCGCAGCCTGCCCAAGGCCCAGCGGCGCAATTACGTGCCGGCACCGGACTTCGGCCGCGCCTTCTTCGAGGCGTTCGCGAAGCCTTCGGCCGACTCGCTGTCCGGCGAACTGGCGCGCTTCCTGTCCCGGGCCACCGGCGCGGCCGTGTCGGCACTGGACTTCGACGAGGCGGCGCTGGAGCCGCACCTGCGCATGAACCTGCGCCTGCGCGAGGATGCGGCCGGTGCCACGCCCGGCCGGGACAGCCGCGTGCTGGCGCAGTCGCGCGACCTGGAGGCCTTGCGCGCCAGGTTCGGCGAGCGCGCCGGCCAGGCCTTTGCCGCCCGTGCCGGCCGCGCGCTGGCCGCGTCCCATGCACAGGAGCTGCGTACCTTCCCGCAAGCGCCGATTCCCGAACAGGTGGCCGGCCAGGCCGGCGTTCCCGGCTGGCCGGCGCTGGAGGACGCGGGCGACCATGCCGTACTGCGCGTGTTCGCCGATCGCGCCCAGGCCCGGGCTGCGCATCCACGCGGAGTCGACCGCCTGCTGCGGATCGCCCTGGCCGACAAGGCGCGGCAGGCACGCAGGCAACTGCCGGTGTCGCCGCAGCTGGGCCTGCTCTACGCGGCGATTGAAAAATTCGGCAGCGGTCCGGAGGCGCGTGCGAAGGAAAAGGAGCAGTTGCGCACCGACCTGGTCGAGGCCGCGCTCAATGCCGTGCTCGCCGACGGACTGGACGAGATCCGCGATGCCGACGCCTTCGGCCGCCGCGCCGAAGCCGCCGGCCGCCAGCTGTTCGCCGAGTCGATGGCGCGGCTGCAGCTGGCCGAGCAGATCCTGGCCGCAGTGGCCGAACTCAAGCCCAGGCTCGAAGCGAAGCTGATGGGCTGGGCCGGCGCCAACCTCGACGACCTGCATGCGCAACTGGAAGGGCTGGTGCACCCGGGCTTCCTGCGCCACACCCCGGCGCAGGCGCTGGCGCAGTATCCGCGCTGGCTCAAGGGCATGATCCTGCGCGCCGAGCGCGCGCTGCGCGATCCGGCCCGCGACCAGGCGCGCATGCTCGAACTCAAGCCCTTCGCCGACGCCCTGGCCGCCGCGCAGCAGCGCGGCGATGACGTGTCACCGGAATGGCAGGCCATGCGCTGGGACCTGGAGGAACTTCGGGTGTCGCTGTTCGCGCAGGAACTGGGCTCGCGCGGCGGGGTCTCGCCGAAGAAACTGGCCCAGCGGCTGGCCGCGCTTACTTGATCCGGCGCACCTTGGCCGGCGTGTTGTAGCCGTCGATGCGCAGGACCCAGGAGTTGAGCAGGCCCGGCTTGATGGTGACCGCCGGATCGGTGCGCTTGACGCCGTCCAGGCGGGCCGGCTCGATCTGCTCCCAGACCTGGCCGTTGGCCAGGGTGTAACGGTTGCCCTTGGCGAAGCCGCGGAACTGGCCGACCAGGGTGCTCTTGATCGGTTCCTCGCTGCCGAAATCGAAGAAGCCGCGGCTTTCCTCCTTGACCTCGCGGCGACCTTCGGCGCGGCCTTCCGCACGTCCCTCCTCGCGGATGCGCTCGATCTCGGCCGTGCTCAAGGCGGCGCTTCCGGCGGCGCCGGTGGCCGCAACCGCGCCTGCGACCGCAGCCGGTGCGGCCGGCGCGGCCGCCTGGGCGGCGCCGGCCTTCTGCCGCTCGATCCAGGCGCGCAGTGCCGTCTGTTCGTCCTTGCTCAGCTTGTGCAGGCCGCTGGCCTTGTATTCCTCCGGCGTCATCTGCTGTTCCAGGCTGGCGTCCTGGCCGGACTGCGCCAGTGCGACGGGAGCGGAAAACGCCAGCGCAAGCGCCAGCAGCGCGACGGACCAAAGCGGCGACGGACGGCGGTTCATGCTTGTTCCTCCGGTAGGTTGGCCGCTAGTGTAGTCGCAACCCCACGCGCAGGAACGGCCTTGTCGCGCACTGCCATCGACGGTCTGCACGCCTTGTTGCGGGCTCCGGCCGCGGCCTCGCTGCCGGCGTCGCTGCGCGCGAGCCTGGTGCAGGCCTGGGAGGCCGCGGACGCCGATCATGCCCGCCGTGCGCCCTGGCCGGTGATCGCCGACACCCTGCAGGTGCTGTCGCGGCTGGACGCCGACGCCTCGGCGCTGTTGGCGGCGCTGTTGTTCGACCTGCCCGGCCTGCGTGCGGCGGTGGCCGGCGAGCTGGCCGCCAGTCATCCGGCGGTGCGTGGCCTGCTCGAGGGCCAGGACGCGGCCGATCCGGTCTGGGCACTGCACGCCGGGCGCGAAGCCGGGCGCAATGGCGAGGGCCTGCGCCGGCTGCTGCTGGCCATCATCCAGGACCTGCGCGTGGTGCCGATCCTGCTGGCCCGGCAGCTGGCGAAGATGCGCGTGGCCGACCGCCTGCCCGAAGCCGAGCGCCGCGCCCTGGCCCAGCTCACCCGCGACCTGCACGCGCCGCTGGCCAACCGGCTGGGCATCTGGCAGTTGAAGTGGGAGCTGGAAGACCTGGCCTTCCGCCACCTGGAGCCGGAGACCTGGCGCCGGCTGGCGCGGGAGCTGGACGAAAGCCGCGCCGCGCGCGAACGCTACATCGAGGCGGTGAAGAAGCAGCTGGGCCGGGCCCTGGCCGCGCAGGGCATCGCCGCGGAGATCAGCGGCCGGCCCAAGCACATCTACAGCATCTGGCGGAAGATGCAGAAGAAGCAGCTGCCGCTGGACCGGCTCTACGACCTGCGCGCGGTGCGGGTGATGGTGGCCGACGTGGCCGCCTGCTACGCCACCCTGGGCGTGGTCCACGCGCTGTGGGCGCCGGTGCCGGGCGAGTTCGACGACTACATCGCCCGCCCCAAGCCCAATGGCTACGCCTCGCTGCACACCGCCGTGGTGGGTCCGGAAGGTCGAACGCTGGAAGTGCAGGTGCGCACCGGCGAGATGCACGAACAGGCCGAACTGGGCGTGGCTGCGCACTGGCGCTACAAGGAGACCGGAGGCAGTGCCGCCGGCAAGGGCGCCGGGCGTGCGTTCGAGCGCAAGATCGCCTGGATGCGGCAGTTGCTCGAACAGGCCGGCGACGGCCGCGACGAGGGCCTGGCCGGCGCGCTGGATGCCGAGCTGGTGGAGGAGCGGGTCTACGCGCTGACTCCCAGGGGCGAGGTGGTGGACCTGCCGCAGGGCGCCACCCCGCTGGACTTCGCCTACCACGTGCACACCATGGTCGGGCACCGCTACAAGGGCGCCAAGGTCAACGGTCGCATCGTGCCGCTGGGCCACCACCTGCGCAGCGGCGACCGGGTCGAGATCATGACCGGCAAGGAGCCCGATCCCAAGCGCGACTGGCTGCTGCCGGCCAACGGCTTCCTGGCCAGCGGCCGATCGCGCGACAAGGTGCGGGCCTGGTTCCACAAACTGGACCGTTCGCGCAACCTGCAGGCCGGGCGCGAGCTGCTGGAACGCGAACTCAAGCGCCTGGGCCTGCACCAGGCCGAGCTGGCACCGGTGGCGCGCCGCTTCCATGCCGAGACCGTGGACGATCTGTACATCCAGGTGGCGCTGGGGGATGTCGGCCCCAACCAGGTGGTGCGCGTACTGCACGAACTCCAGCACGCGGCCGAACCGGCCACGCCCGCAGTGTCGCGGCCGTCGCCACGCCGCGCGCCGCGCAAGGATCCGGCCGGCTTCACCGTCCAAGGCGTGGGCAACCTGCTGGTGCAGCTGGCGCGCTGCTGCCAGCCGGTTCCAGGCGAGCCGATCGCCGGCTACCTCACCCGCAGCCGCGGGGTCACCGTCCATCGCGCCGGCTGCGCCTCCTTCGCCCGCCTGGCCGCCGCGCAGCCGCAGCGGGTGCTGCCGGTGGAGTGGGGCAGCTCCGGGGGCGGCTACGAGGTGGACGTGGCGATCACCGGGGTGGACCGCAAATGGCTGCTCAAGGACGTGACCACCCTGGTCGCCCAGGAGGATGCGCACCTGTCGGACATCCGCAGCGAGGTCGGCAGCAACGGGCGCGCCCAGCTGCAGCTCAAGCTGCGTGTGTCCGACTACGGCCAGCTCTCGACCCTGCTGGGCAAGCTCGACGCCCTGCCCGGGGTGGAGCAGGCCCGGCGACTGGGATGATCGCCCCACCCGGGCGCGGGTTTACCGCGGCCAAGGCGTGGCATAGTCTCTGGTTGCCATGACTCCTGCCACCTCCGCCCAGGCAATCGCCACCGCCACCGCCGTGCTGCCGCCCGGCGGGGAGATGCCTGCCTACGTGCTGGAGCTGGAGCGTGCGGCCGCGTACCTGCCGCCGGAGCAGTTGCCGCTGCTGCGCCAGGCCTGGCGGGTCGGTGCCGCCGCCCATGCCGGGCAGACCCGCAAGTCCGGCGAGCCCTACATCACCCACCCGGTGGCGGTGGCCTGCGTGCTGGCCGAACTGGGCCTGGACGTGGAGTCCCTGATCGCGGCGATCCTGCACGACACCATCGAGGACACCCCGCTGGGCCGGGACGAAATCGCCGCCCAGTTCGGCGAGGACGTGGCCGAACTGGTCGAAGGCGTCACCAAGTTGGACAAGCTCAAGTTCCGCGACCGCCAGGAAGCGGCGGCCGAGAGCTTCCGCAAGATGCTGCTGGCCATGTCGCGCGACCTGCGCGTGATCATGATCAAGCTGGCCGACCGCCTGCACAACATGCGCACCCTCGGCGCCCAGAGCGTGGAGGCGCGTTCGCGCATCGCCCGCGAGACCCTGGAGATCTACGCGCCGATCGCCCAGCGGCTGGGGATGAACCTGGTCAAATCCGAGTTGCAGAACCTGGGTTTCAAGGCCCTGTATCCGTGGCGGCACGCGATCATCGAGAAGCACATCCGCAGCCAGCCGGTGGTGCGGCGCGAGGCGATGGTCCAGGTCGAGGTGCAGCTGTCCAAGGGCCTGGCCCGCGACGGCCTGGAGCATCGCCTGGTCAGCCGGATCAAGACCCCGTGGAGCATCTACAACAAGATGCAGGCCGAGGGGAAAAGCTTCGACCAGGTGATGGACGTGTTCGGCTTCCGGCTGGTGGTGCGCAGCGTGCCGGACTGCTACCACGCCCTGGGTTCGGTGCATGCGCAGTTCAAGCCGCTCGATGGCCGCTTTCGCGACTTCATCGCCATTCCCAAGGCCAACGGCTACCAGTCGCTGCACACGGTGCTGTTCGGCCCCTACGGTTCGCCGATCGAAGTGCAGATCCGCACCGGGGAGATGGACCTGATCGCCGAGCGCGGGGTGGCCGCGCACTGGACCTACAAGCATGGCGGCGACAGCCCCAACAGCGCCCAGAGCCGCGCCCACAGCTGGATCGTGGAACTGATCGAGTCCCAGCGCGCGGCCGGTTCCTCGCTGGAGTTCCTGGAAAACGTCAAGGTCGACCTGTTCCCGGACGAGGTCTACCTGTTCACGCCCAAGGGCCGGATCCTGTCCTTGCCGCGCAATGCCACCGCGCTGGACTTCGCCTACGCGGTGCATACCGACGTGGGCAACCAGGCCGTGGCCGCGCGTGTGGATCGCAAGCTGGTGCCGCTCAAGACCCGGCTGGCCAGCGGGCAGACGGTGGAGGTCATCACCGCCCGCTCGGCCGCGCCGATGCCGCAGTGGCTGGAGTTCGTGGTCACCAGCAAGGCGCGCACCGCCATCCGCCACCAGCTCAAGCAGCTCGAGCACGAGGATGCGGTGCAACTGGGCCACCGCATGCTCGACCGCGCGCTGGAGGACATGGGCAGTTCGCTGGAGAAGCTGCCGGCGCGGCGCCTGGATTCGTTCCTGGCAGAGCATCGTTTCCCGCGGCTGGAGTCCCTGCTGGCCGACGTGGCGCTGGGCAACTGGATGCCCAGCCAGGCCGCGCAGGCGCTGATGGCCCATGCCGAGCTGCGCGGCGGGGCGCATTCGAAGCACTCGCGCGAAAAAATCCTGATCAACGGCTCCGAGGGCGGGGTGGTCAGCTTCGCCAACTGCTGCCAGCCCATTCCCGGCGACGAGATCATGGGCTACCACACTGCCGGCAAGGGCGTGGTCGTGCACCGTCTGGATTGCCCCAACCTGGCCGAGTTCCGCAAGTCGCCCGAGCGCTGGGTGCCGATCGACTGGGATCCGGGCGTGTCCGGCGACTACGACACCTCGCTGATCGTGGACGTGGAAAACCATACCGGGGTGCTGGCCCAGGTGGCCGCGGCGGTGGCCCAGAGCGAATCCAACATCGACCGGGTCGACTACCTGGACCGGGACATGAACGCGGCCCAGTTGCGCTTCGCCATCCAGGTCCGCGACCGCACCCATCTGGCCGAAGTCATCCGCCGCCTGCGCCGGCTCAACGTCGTCCAGGGCGTTCGCCGCCAGTAGCCCCCCGGTCCACACACGGCGGTGGAGGATGCCGCGGGGCGCTAGAATCGTCGTTTTCGCAGGCAGCACAGGAAGCGACGCATGTCCCAGATCGTTCATACCGACCAGGCTCCGGCCGCCATCGGCCCGTATTCGCAGGCCGTGCGCAGCGGCAACACCGTGTACTTCTCCGGCGCGATCCCGCTGGTCCCGGCCACCGGCGAAGTGGTCGAAGGCGACATCACCGCCCAGGCGCGGCAGGTGTTCGACAACCTCAAGGCGGTGGCCGAGGCGGCCGGCGGTTCGCTGGACCGGATCGTGCGCCTGGGCCTGTACCTGACCGACCTGTCGCAGTTCGCCGCGGTCAATGCGGTGATGCAGGAGTATTTCTCCGCGCCGTATCCGGCGCGCTCGACCATCGGCGTGTCGGCCCTGCCCAAGGGCGTGTCGTTCGAGGCCGATGCGGTGATGGTGCTCGACTGAAAGCCGCCGGCCTGGGCAGGAGCCAGGGCGTGCCCGTGTCGGGAGACCGCGCATGAAGCCGGCACGGCCGGCGGCCCCGACGCTGGCCGGCGGCGATGCGCCGCTGTCGGTGCTGCGCGGCGTCGGCGCCGGTGTTGCCGAAAAGCTGGCCGCGCGCGGGCTGGCCACGGTCCAGGACCTGTGGCTGCACCTGCCGCTGCGTTACGAGGACCGCACCCGGCTGACCCCGATCCGCGCCCTGCAGGTGGGCGTGCCGGCGCAGGTGGAAGGCACGGTGGAGGCGGTCGAGCGCGGCTTCCGCTACCGGCCGGTGCTACGGGTGGCGATAGGCGACGATTCGCGCGCCACCCTGGTGCTGCGCTTCTTCCACTTCCGCGCCACCCAGGCGGCGCAGTTCCGCCCCGGCGCGCGGCTGCGCTGCTACGGCACCCCGCGCCCCGGACAGCACGGGCTGGAGATCGTGCATCCCAGCTACCGCCTGCTGGGCGAGGACGAGGATGCGGCGCTGGGCGACTCGCTCGATCCGGTGTATCCGGCGGTTGAGGGTATTGGGCCGGCCACGCTGCGGCGCCTGATCGGGCAGGCGCTGGACCGGCTGCCGGAGGCGGCGGTGCTGGAGCTGCTGCCGGCGTCCACGCCGGGCCTGAGCGACTTGCCGGGCCTGCGCGAATCGCTGCTCACCCTGCATCGCCCCGCGCCCGGCGAAGACCTCGCCGCGCTGGCCGCCGGCACCCATCCGGCGCAGCGGCGGCTGGCGCTGGAGGAGTTGCTGGCCCACCACCTGAGCCTGCGCCGCCAGCGGCTGGCCCAGCAGCGGCTGCCGGCGCGTGCCCTGGACGGACCGGGCGTGCTGGCCCGGCGTCTGCGGGACAGCCTGCCGTTCGCCCTGACCGGCGCGCAGCGGCGCGTGTTCGACCAGGTCCGCGCCGACCTGGCCCGGCCGGTGCCGATGCAGCGCCTGGTGCAGGGCGACGTCGGCTCGGGCAAGACCGTGGTCGCTGCGCTGGCGGCGACCCTGGCGGTGGAACGCGGCTGCCAGGTCGCGCTGGCCGCGCCCACCGAGCTGCTGGCCGAGCAGCACCTGGCCAATCTGCGCACCTGGCTGCAGCCGCTGGGCATCCAGGTGGCCTGGCTGGCCGGCAAGGTCACCGGCAAGGCACGGGCGGCGGCGCTGGCCGAGGTCGCCTCGGGCCAGGCGCAGGTGGTGGTCGGCACCCATGCGCTGATGCAGGAAGGGGTGGCCTTCCACGACCTGGCCCTGGTCGTGGTCGACGAGCAGCACCGCTTCGGCGTGCAGCAGCGGCTGGCGTTGCGCGACAAGGGGCCGGCGCACGGCCACGTCCCGCACCAGCTGGTGATGACCGCCACCCCGATCCCGCGCACGCTGGCGATGACCGCCTACGCCGACCTGGACGTGTCGGCGATCGACGAACTGCCGCCGGGGCGCACGCCGGTGGCCACGGTGGTGCTCAGCGGTGATCGTCGCCCGGAGCTGGTCGAGCGCATCCGCGCCGCCTGCGCGCAGGGGCGGCAGGCGTACTGGGTCTGCACCCTGATCGAGGAGCCGGACGCGGCCGAGGCCAAGCCGGGGCAGGGGATGAAGCTGCAGGCGCAGGCGGCCGAGCGCAGCTTCGAACAGCTGTCGCAGCAGTTGCCGGGGTTGCGCGTGGGCCTGGTCCATGGGCGGATGAAGCCGGCGCAGAAGCAGGCGACCATGCGTGCGTTCAAGGACGGGGAGCTGGACCTGCTGGTGGCCACCACGGTGATCGAGGTCGGGGTCGACGTGCCGCGCGCATCGTTGATGGTGATCGAGAACGCCGAGCGCCTGGGCCTGGCCCAGTTGCACCAGTTGCGCGGTCGGGTGGGGCGCGGCGCCGATGCGTCCAGTTGCGTGCTGCTGTACCAGCCGCCGCTGTCGCAGATGGCGCGCCAGCGCCTGGACGTGCTGCGCCACACCGCCGATGGCTTCGTGATCGCCGAAAAGGACCTGCAGCTGCGTGGTCCGGGCGAGCTGCTTGGTACCCGCCAGACCGGCCTGGCCGGGTTCCGCATCGCCGACCTGGCGCGCGATGCGGGCCTGCTGCCGCAGGTCCATGCCTTGGCCGACCACCTGCTCTCCCACTCCCCGCAGACCGCCGATCGCCTGGTCGCCCGCTGGGTCGGCAGCGCCGCCCGCTACGCCGCGGCCTGAGCGGGAGCAAAGCCAAAGCCTCGCTTCGAGGAGGGGCCGCCGCTGCGTGGGGGTGCTGCCCGCCGCGTGGTTCCGCGTCCTGCTCCAACACGCGGGCGCGGTACATCCATGTACCGCTCGGGCAGCCCCCCCACGCAGCGGCGTCCTTCGCGGGCGTTGGGATCGGTGCTTCTTGTTGCAAAAGCCAGGGAGACCGAACATGCGTCCGTGGCAAAGCGTCCGCGACCGGATGTCGGCAGATCGCCCGCACGCTGGGCTCCTTCAGTGCGAACGCGCCGGGGCGACCAGCGGGCTGTTGCCATAGGAGTGGAAATCATGACGCTGGCGAAGGACGTCGATGGCCTGGGTAGGCCCTTGGCCGCGTGTTCGGAGCAACGCGTAGCACGCGGCCAAGGGCCTACCCAGGCAGCGGCGGCCCCCCACCGGAGCGAGGCTGCTCACGAACCCCCAAAGCGGCGGCGGCCCCTCCCGAAGCCAATGCTGTTGTCCTCGCAGCGACGCCCCCCATCCGATGGCGAGGCTTCGCTCCGGCCTTGCAGCCGGCGGCTGCGATGGCACACTGGCCAGCCGAACCGGAAGAGCGACGCATGAGCGAGAAGATTCCGCTGCTGATCGACACCGACCCTGGCGTCGACGACGCGCTGGCCCTGCTGATGGCCTTCGACTCCGAGGCCCACGACGTGGTCGGCCTGACCATCGCCGCCGGCAATGTCGGCCTGGACCACACCGTACGCAACGCGCTCAAGCTGCGCGAAATCGTTGGCCGACCCGACGTGCCGGTGTTCGCCGGCTGCCCCGGCCCGCTGGTCCACGCCCCGCGCGAGGATGCCGCCCATGTCCACGGGCGGGACGGCTTCGGCGACATCGGCTATCCCGATCCGGCCGGCGCCGCCGCGGCCGAGCATGCCGCGCTGGCGATCCTGCGCCTGTCCCATGAACACGCCGGCCGCCTGCTGCTGGTTGCACTCGGGCCGCTGACCAACCTGGCCCTGGCCCTGCGTCTGGATCCGACCCTGCCCCGGCGCGTGGCCCGGCTGGTGGTGATGGGCGGGGCGGTCACCGCCCACGGCAACATCACCCCGGTGGCCGAGTTCAACGTCGGCTTCGATCCCGAGGCCGCCCATGTGGTCCTGGGTGGCTTTCCGAAGTACGACCTGGCCGACTGGGAGGCGACCCTGGCCCATGGCTTCCAGCACCGGCAGGTGGAAGCATGGCTGGCCGCCCCCTCGCCGCGGGCGGCTTTCTACGAGGCGATCTCGCGCCAGACCCGGCTGTGGTCGGAGGACCGGCGCGGCGACTACTGGCATTCGGCCGACTCGCTGGCCATGGCCTGGGCGCTGGAGCCCGAGGGGGTGCTGGAACAGGTCG
>JAGOWL010000037.1 GCA_018060215.1 Pseudoxanthomonas sp. | reverse complement strand
ATGTAGCGGCGGAAGATATCCCCCGACAGCGCCTCGTCGGCCGGGCGCGGGCGATAGGCCAGGCGACTGTCCGAAAGCGCGCCATAGACCATCCTGGAGATCGTGGTCTGGTCGGCGGTGGGCGCGAGCGCCACCTGGTCCCTGCCGTCCGGGCGCGCCAGCAGGGCAAGCGGCAGGGCCAGCAGGAAGGCGGCGAACAACGACCGGGAAGCGGGGACTTTGCGGTTCATTCAGGACTCGTGGGCCGGCGACGGGCCGGTGGGGACAGGCTGCACGGAGAGTGTGACCGGGGACAGTGCCGGAAGTTGCAGGCAGTGCGGCGACGGTCCACGGCAGGCTACCGCAGCGGCCCGCGGAAAGGTGAACGGAACCGCGCCGGGACGGCCAGGAACCCGTGCGGGCCCGCTGGGCCTCCGCGACCACCGACCGGGCCCGGCACCTCTCAGCTGGCGCTGGCGACCCCGGCCCCGGCCGCCTGGCGGTCGGCGTGGTAGGACGAACGCACCATCGGGCCGGAGGCGACGTGGCTGAAGCCCAGCGCGTAGCCATAGTCCTCCAGCGCCTTGTACTCGTCCGGGGTCCAGTAGCGCAGCACCGGGTGGTGGTGGGCGGTCGGCTGCAGGTACTGGCCGATGGTCACCATCTCCACATCGTGGGCACGCAGGTCGCGCAAGGTCGCCTGCACCTGCTCCAGGGTCTCGCCGAGGCCGAGCATGATCCCGGACTTGGTCGGGATCGACGGATGCCGGGCCTTGAACTGCTGGAGCAGGGTCAGTGACCACTGGTAGTCCGCACCCGGGCGTACGTTGCGGTACAGGTCCGGCACGGTCTCGATGTTGTGGTTGAACACGTCCGGCGGGTTCTGCGCCAGGATGTCCAGTGCGCGCTCCATGCGGCCCTTGCCGCGGAAATCCGGGGTCAGGATCTCGATCCGCGTGCCCGGGGCGCGCTCGCGGATGGCGGCGATGCAGTCGACGAAATGCTGGGCACCGCCGTCGCGCAGGTCATCGCGATCGACGCTGGTGACCACCACGTACTTCAGGCCCATGTCGGCCACGGTGTTGCCCAGGTTCACCGGCTCGCTGGCGTCCGGCGGCCTGGGCCGGCCATGGGCGACGTCGCAGAACGAGCAGCGGCGGGTGCAGACCTCGCCCAGGATCATGAAGGTGGCGGTACCGTGGCCGAAGCACTCGTGGATGTTCGGGCAGCTGGCCTCCTCGCAGACGGTGACCAGCCGGTTCTCGCGCAGCCTGGCCTTGAGGGTGGCCACCGCGTTGCCAGAGGGGATGCGCACCCGGATCCAGGACGGCTTGCGCAGCACCGGCGCGTCGGCGAACTGCACCGGCGAACGGCCGATCTTGTCGCCGCCCAGTTGCTTGGCCCCCTCCTGCAGCGACGCCGGCGGCGCGGCCGGCTCGGACAGGATCTGCAGCGGGATGGCACGGGAAGTCGGAGCGTTCATCCCCCCATTGTAGGAGCCGGGCTTGCCGGCGACCACCGGAAAAGGGGGCCAGGGCCACTTCCCCTCCGGAATATTGGCCCAGACCCTGGCCTCGCTTCGGGCGGGGGCCGCCGCTGCTCCGGGAAACAGCCTCGCTTCGGGCGGGGCCGCCGCTGCAAGGGGTCCCGTCAGCCGCGTGGTCGCCGTTCCGGCTCCAACACGCGGCTGACGGGACCCCTTGCATCGACGTCCTTCGCGAACGTGGCGTTTTTCGCTTCGGCCAAGCATGTCGGAGCCGGCATCAACGAAGCCACGGACATTCAGGTGGCGCGGCTGGTGCTCCCTCAATCCGGAGAAGAATCTCCTTCTTCCTCCAGCGCCAGCCCGAACTGGCGGGCGATGTGGTCCAGCAGCACCGGCTTGACCGCGTCCATCGAGGACGGCCCGCCCAGGTCCCGCATCGAGGTCACCTGCAGGCCCTGGTAGCCACAGGGGTTGATCCGGTGGAATGGCTCCAGGTCCATGCCGATGTTGAAGGCCAGGCCATGGAAGGTGCAGCCACGGCGCACGCGGATGCCCAGCGCGGCGACCTTGGCACCGGCCACATAGACCCCGGGTGCGCCTTCGCGACGCTGCCCGCCGATGTTCCATTCGTCCAGGGTGTCGATGATCGCCTGCTCGATCCGGCACACGTATTCGCGTACCCCGATGCCGATCCGGCGCAGGTCCAGCAGCGGATACAGCACGATCTGTCCGGGACCGTGGTAGGTCACCTGGCCGCCGCGGTCCACGTGCAGCACCGGGATCTCGCCGGGCGCCAACACGTGCTCGGGCTTGCCGGCCTGGCCCAGGGTGAACACCGGTTCGTGCTCGACCAGCCACAGTTCGTCCACCGTGTCCTGGTCGCGCTTGTCGGTGAAGCGCTGCATCGCCCGCCACACCGGTTCGTAGGCCTGGCGGCCGAGGTCGAACGCGCGGGCCGGCAACCGCTGTCGCGACGGCGAACGGCCCGCCGTGCAGGCAGGCGCCGCCGGGCTTACAGGGTCCACTTCACTTCCGGATGCTCGCGCAGGGCCTGGTGGGCGGCGTCGTACTGGGCGCGGTCGCGGGCGCGGAAGGCGATCCGCACCGATACGTACCTGCCGTTGGCCGAGTGCTTCCAGTGGATGTGCTCTTCCAGCACTTCCACGCCGATGTCGGCCAGCAGTCGGGGCAGTTCGGATTCCAGCCCGATCCCGGCCGTACCCATCGCGCTGAGCTCGAAGGTGCCGGGGAACTGGAACCCGTGGTCGGGGTTGTCCGATCTGATTTCCATCCGGACATTATCGGGGCGCTGCGGCGGCTTCCCAAGTGCCTGCAACTCACCGGTGCCAGCGGCACCGGAGCGAGGATGGCAGCCGGGACCGGCCGCCATCCTCCCACCAGCCCTACTTGGCCAGCTCGGTGCTGGTCGAATTCACCCAGCCCTTGTTGCCCAGCTCATCTTCGACTTCCCACATCATCCCTTCCTTGGCCCCGGTCGGGTACAGCAGCATGCCCGGATCCAGGCTGCGCAGGGCCGAGCCGGTTCCCTTGGCGTTGGCCAGCAGGCGCGCCGGCTTGGTCACCCGCAGTGCCTGGGTGACGTTGGCCGCCGAGGCATCGGCAGGCAGGCCGCCGAGCTGCTGGATCAGGTCGGTATAAGCCTGCAGGTAGGCCAGGGTGATGACCTGGCCGATCTCGGTGTTGGCATATCCGCCCACGCCCGCACCGCCCAGGGCGCTGCCGAACAGGCCGGCACCGGCACCCCAGCCGATGTCGGTCTTCTTGGCCGTGCCCTCGGCCATGGCCACCTGCTCGGAGGAGCGCACATCGGTAACCGTCAACACCACATCGGCGGTCTTCTTCTTCAAGTTCAGGCCGCCGAGCAGGGCGCCGGCATTGCCGCCCACCAGGCCACCGAGCAGGCCGCCGA
The DNA here is from genome assembly GCA_018060215.1 of Pseudoxanthomonas sp. Lineage (GTDB taxonomy): Bacteria > Pseudomonadota > Gammaproteobacteria > Xanthomonadales > Xanthomonadaceae > Pseudoxanthomonas. The sequence goes on along the minus strand of JAGOWL010000037.1, from coordinate 12,279 downwards.
TGGCATTGCCGCCGGCATTGCTGTTCTGCGAGATCAGGTCCGGCACCAGGACGTAGTCAGCCGCCTTGATCTGGCCCTTGCCGATGTTTGAACCCCGGCGCAGGTCACCCTCGGCGGCCAGGCTGCGCTCGTACTGGGCAGCAGACATGCCGGCACCGCGGTCTACCAGGGTGAAACAGCGCGACTTGTTGACGAACACCTTGATCAACTTGGACGGCGCCGGCAGCTGGGCACCGGTCCACCACTGGGTGGAAGCTTCCGGCTCCAGCACCGAAATGCTGCCCAGTGGCTTCTGGCACACCGGAATCTGGGCCGCCTGCTCCTTGCGCTGGTCCTGGGCGCTCTTGCGCTGCGCCATCGCCGGACCGGCCGCCAGCATCGAAACGGCTGCCACGGCGGCCAGTGCCGCCAGGCGCGAATTGTTGTTGCGCATGATCACTCCTTGGTCGTTTGCATTCCGGGTGGCTCGACTGCCACCCGCCTGTGCCGGCCGCATCCCGGCCAGCCCCCTTCCCGTCCGATGATAGATCAAGAGGGATGCAACGACCATTACAGCGCGATCAGCCTCAGTCCGACTCCCACCACATCAACAGCGAGTGCCACAGGCGCTTGAAGAAACCGGCCTGCTCCACCGCTTCGCGCGCCACCAGCGGCGCCTGGGCCACCACCGCGCCATCGAGCATCACCTTCACCGTGCCGATCTGCTGGCCGGCATCGATCGGCGCCACCAGCGAGGTGGGCACTTCCATCGACGGCTTCAGGTCGGCGTAGCGGCCACGCGGCACGCTGACCAGCAGCGGTTGCGCCACGCCCAGCTGCAGCTGGTCGGCCTTGCCCTTCCACACCTTGACCGGTGCCACCGGCTGGCCGGGTTCATACAGCTTGTGGGTCTCGTAGAAGCGGAAACCCCAGTTGAGCAGGGCCAGGCTGTCCTCGGCGCGCTGCTTCTCCGAATCCGAGCCCATCACCACCGCCACCAGGCGCTGCTCGTCGCGCTTGGCCGAACTCATCAGGCAATAGCCGGCGCCGGAATGGTGGCCGGTCTTGATCCCGTCCACGCTCGGGTCGCGCCACAGCAGCCGGTTGCGGTTGGGCTGGGTGATGCCGTTGACCGTGAATTCCTTGATGCTGTTGAAGGCGTAGGCCTCCGGGAAATCACGGATGAAGGCGCTGCCCAGCAGGGCCAGGTCGTGGGCGGTGCTGTAGTGCTCCGGCGCCGACAGCCCGTGCGCGTTGACGAAGTGGCTGTTCTTCATGCCGATCTTCGCCGCGTAGTTGTTCATCAGCTCGGCGAAGGCTTCCTGGCTGCCGGCCACGTGCTCGGCCAGGGCGATGGCCGCGTCGTTGCCCGACTGCACCGCCATGCCCTTTTCCATGTCCCGCAACGGCGCGGTCTGGTTGACCGGAAAGCCGCTGAAGCTGCCGTCGGTGCGCGCACCGCCTTCGCGCCAGGCACGTTCGGACATCAGCACCTGGTCATCGGCCTTGACCCGGCCGGCGGCCTGCTCGGCGGCGACCACGTAGGCGGTCATCACCTTGGTGATGCTGGCCGGCTCCACCCGCGCATCGATGTTCTCGCCCGCCAGCACCTGGCCGGTGGCGTGGTCCATCACCAGCCAGGCACTGGACTTGGCCGGCACCGGGGCGGCGGGAATGGATACCTGGGCCGGCTCGGCGGCGGCCGCCTGCGGGCCCGGCTGCGGGGCCTGGGCGACGGCCAGGCCGGCCACCAGGGTGGAGGCCAGCGCGAGGGCGAACGCGCCGGTGGCGAAACGGGACTTCATGCGGATGCGGACTCCTGCTGGGCCGGCCAGGGGCCGGCGGGACGGATCGGCGACACCGCTGACACGCGGCGCGAACCTGCCATTGTAAACACCGGCCGCCGCCGGACTTCAGTCGCGGACCAGTTGCGGCGTACCCAATCCCAGACCTGCGATGCGGCCGGCAAGTTCCATCAGGTCGGCCCCGCCGGCCGCCACCCGCAGCCGCCACAGGGTCCGGCCACCGGCCACCACATCATCCAGGCGCCCCCCGGCGATCCCGGCCGCGGCCAGGCGGTCCAGGGCGCGGCGGGCATTTTCCAGGCTGGAGAAGCTGGCGACCTGCAGGACCGCGGCGGAGTCGGCCGACCCGCCTGCAACCGGCACCGGCGCCCCGCCTGCCACCCGGGTTGCGGCCGGAACCGGCACCACCGACACCTGGGCCTGGCCGAAGGAACCGGTGGTGGACGGCAGCGCCTGGACCAGGTTGTCCAGCCCGGTCGCCGGCAGGGCGGCGGTGCTGGCCGTGGCGGGGGCGGTGGTCGCGCCAGGCGATGGATCGCCCGCCCGTTTCGTCGCCGCCGTCGTCGCCGTCGTCCGTGCCGATGATCCCGCCTCGCCCGGCGCCAGCGCCCGTACTTCCACCCGTCCGGTCCCGCGGGCGACGATGCCCAGCTTCACCGCCGCCGCGTAACTGAGGTCGATCACCCGGCCTTCATGGAAGGGGCCGCGGTCGTTCACCCGCACCACCACCGACTTGCCGTTGTCCAGGTTGGTCACCCGCGCGAAGCTGGGCAGCGGCAGGGTCTTGTGCGCGGCGGTGAAGGCGTACATGTCGTACACCTCCTGGTTGGAGGTGCGGCGGCCGTGGAACTTGGCGCCGTAGTAGGACGAGGTGCCCTGCTCGACATAGCCGCCAGGCGTATCCATCACGTGGTACTGCTTGCCCAGCACCGTGTAGGGCGAACGGTTGCCAACCGGTGAGCGTGGCTCGTCGACCACGTGCGGCTCGGGGATGCAGTCCACGTTGGGCACGTAGTCCGGCGTGGTGTCCTTGACCCCGGGCTTGTACAGGCCACCGGCCTTGTAGTCGCCCCGGGTGGACGGATCCTCCTGCGCCGCGGCATACGGCGAGGTGCCGCTGCAGCCCGGCGGCAGTGCCGACGTGGCGCCTGCCGCATGTTTGCCGGCCACCGTCATACCGGTGGAGTCCTGCGCCTTCTTCGGCGTGCCGGCACAGCCGGCCAGGGCCAGGACCGCCAGCAGCGGCAGCCAGCGCCTCATGCCGGCGGGATCCCGTGCCCGGCGATGGCCTGCGACAGCTGGTACACCGCCATCGCGTACATCTTGGAAATGTTGTAGCGGGTGATCGCGTAGTAGTTCTGGAACCCGAGCCAGTATTGCGGCCCGTCGGCGCCCTCCAGCGACACCGGGGTGGCGCCGATACCCGCCGGCAGCGGCTGCTGCGGCGTGTAGCCACGCGCGGCCAGCGCGTCCAGGCCGTGGTTGGGCGTCCAGTCCTCGGGATTGAACGGCTCGCGACCGGCGGCCAGGGTGGCCGGCACCGCGACCGGCGCGCCCGGCACCCAGCCCCCCTTCTTCACGAAGTAGTTGGCCACCGAGGCGAACACGTCGTCGAGGCTCCCGAACAGGTCACGGCGGCCATCGCCATCGCCGTCCACCGCGAACTGGCGGTAGCTGGACGGCATGAACTGGCCCAGGCCCATCGCCCCGGCATAGCTGCCCTTGAGCGCGGTGATGTCCAGCTTCTCCTCGCGCCCCAGCGCGAACAGTTGCGCCAGTTCGTCGCGGAAGAACAGCTCCCGGCGCACCTCGCGTTCGAGCCTGGCCGGGTCGCCGCTGCGCGGGTAGCGGAACGCCAGCGTGTACAGCGCATCGAGCACCGAGTACTTGCCGGTGTTGCGCCCGTAGCTGGTCTCCACGCCGATGATGGACACGATCAGCTCGGCCGGAACCCCGGTGCGGGCCTGCACCCGCTCCAGCGCCTCGCGGTTTTGCGCCATGAACGCACGGCCGCCATCGATCCGCGCCTGGGTGATGAACATCGGCCGGTATTCGTGCCAGGGCTTGACCCGCTCGGCCGGACGCGACATCGCCGTGACCACGCTGTCCAGGAAGTTGGCGCGGGCCAGGGTCGCCTCGATCTGGGCGGCGGGGATGCCGTAGCGGGCCGAGGTGTCGCGCACGAAATTGGCCCGTGCGGCTTCGAACGGCACCGGTGCCAGGTCCACCGGGGGTTGTGCGACCTTCTCGGGTGCCGCCTCGGCCGGCGGCGAAGCCTTCGGCGTCGTGGCGACCGTCGTCGACGATGGCGGGGTGGCCACCTGGGCTTCCTTCGGCACGCAACCGAGCAGGACCAGGGCGAACAATGCAGTCAACGCGGGCTTGGTCATCGGCGGCAGATTATCACCGCCGGCAAGGCGGCGGAACCGCTGCGCAGCTTTGCCGATGCTGCAACCGGTGTCGACCGGTGCGCACGCGCCCGCCCTAGCGGAAGCCGTGCACCGGCCGGTGCGCACGCACCGCCATCACCAGGCCCAGTCCGGCCAGCAGCGACACCGCCGAGGTGCCGCCATAGCTGAGCAGCGGCATCGGAATGCCCACCACCGGCAGCAGGCCCGAGACCATGCTGCCGTTGACCAGCACGTAGACGAAGAAGGCCAGGCCCAGCGAGCCGGCGAGCAGGCGCGAATAGGTGTCGCGCGCCTGCATGGCGATCCAAAGGCAACGTCCGACCACGAACAGGTACAGCGCCAGCACCGTGCCCACCCCGACCCAGCCGAACTCCTCGCCGAGCACGGCGAAGATGAAGTCGGTGGTCTGCTCGGGAATGAAGTCCAGGTGCGCCTGGCTGCCCTCGCCCCAGCCCTTGCCGGTGAGACCACCGGAGCCGATCGCGATCTTGGACTGGATGATGTTCCAGCCCGCGCCCAGCGGGTCGTGCTGCGGATCGCGGAAGGTCAGGATCCGGTTCTGCTGGTAGCCCGACAGCATGCCGAACCATTCGATCGGCGCCTTCAGTGCCAGCGCCAGGCCGGTCACGCCGGCCACGCCGGCCACGCCCACCCACCACCAGGACAGTCCGGCCAGCAGCAGCGCGAACACGCCACTGGCGGCGATCAGCATCGCGGTGCCGAAATCGGGCTGCCGCAGGATCAGGGCGGTGGGGATCGCGATCAGCACCGCCGACACCAGCACCGTGCCGATCCGCGGCGGCAGCGGGCGCTGGTGCAGGTACCAGGCCACCATCATCGGCAGGCTGATCTTCAACAGCTCCGAAGGCTGCAGGTAGAACACGCCCAGGTCCAGCCAGTGGCGGCCGTGCTTGCCGGTGCCCACCAGCAGCACCGCCACCAGCGGCAACAGCGACAGCACGTACACCGGCGGCGACCAGGTCCGCAGCTGGATCACCGACACCCGCGACAGCGCCCACATCGCCGCCAGTCCGATCGCGAAGCGCGCGCCCTGGGCCTTGATCAGCGCCGGGCCACTGCGGGCGCCGCCGGCGCTGTACAGCACCGCCAGACCGATGCCCATCAGGGCCAGCAGGGCCAGCAGGAGGGGCCAGTCCAGGCCGCGGGTGGCGCGCCCGACCATGTCCGCCAGCCAGCGCAGGAAATCCTTCACCGGTCACCCCCGGCGTCGGCGTCGGCGTCGGCGTCGGGCACGGTCGCAGGCGTGGCAGCAGGCGTCGCCGCCCGGCGTCGGGCCCAGTTGCCGAAGCCGTTTGCAGCCCGGTTGCGGTCGGTTTCCACGATCGGGCTGCGCGGTGGTGCCGCTGCAACGGGCAGGACCGCCACCGCGCCCGCCACCGCTGCGCCGGCATCGGCGCCAGCATCGGCAGCGCTGGCGGTCGGCGGCGCATCGCCGCTGTCGGTGCCGGGCGGCCGGCCCTGGGCGGCGGCCTGCACGCAGGCCACGTCGCCGGCGGCGCAATCCACCAGCACCATTCCATCGATCGGCTCCAGGCCGGCGGGCAGCTTGCCCAGCAGCCAGGCATCGAAGATCGCCCGCGCGATCGGGGCGGCGGTGCTGCCGCCGTAGCCGCCGCCCTCCACCGCCACCGCCACCGCGATCTGCGGGTCGTCGGCCGGCGCATAGCCGATGAACAGCGCGCGATGGCGCAGGTGCATCGGCAGGCTGCGCGGATTGACCGCGGCGGTGCCGCGGCGGCTGACCACCTGCGCGGTGCCGGTCTTGCCGGCGATGCGATAGGGAATGCCCACGCCGATGTGGCGGGCGGTGCCACCGGGCCCGTGCACGGTGGACACCATGCCCTCGCGCACCACCTGCAGGTGGTCGGCGCGCTCGCTGATCACGCTGGGCGCCGGTTGCGGCACCGGTGTCCACGGCGCATCGAAGCGCTCGCGCCGGCCCTCCACCACGTGCGGGCGGCGCAGCTGGCCGGCATCGGCCAGCGCCCCGGTGCCACGCACCAGCTGCAGCGGGGTCACCTTCCAGTCGCCCTGGCCGATGCTCATGTTCACCGTATCACCGGGAAACCAGCGCTCCTTGCGGTTCTTCAGCTTCCAGGCCGGGTTGGGCAGGATTCCCGGGTTCTCGCCGGCCAGGTCGATCCCGCTGGCCTGGCCGAAGCCGTAACGGCCCAGGTATTCGTCGATCCGGGCGATGCCCATGTCCACGGCGAGCTTGTAGTAGTAGGTATTGACCGAGTCGGCGATCGACTTGCGCGCATCGGTCCAGCCATGGCCGCCGCGATGCGAATCGCCCCAGCCACGGCGGGTGCCGGGCAGGTGGAACATGCCGGTGGACAGGGTCCGGTCCTCCGGCCGGCGCACGCCGCTGTCCAGGCCGGCCAGGGCCAGGAACGGCTTGAGCGTGGACCCGGGCGCCACCCCGCCGAGCACGGCGCGGTTGAACTGCGGGCGCGAGGGGTTGTCGTTGAGCGCGCGGAAATCGGCGTGGGAAATGCCGTTGACGAACAGGTTCGGATCGAACGACGGCAGGCTGACCAGGGCCAGGATCTCGCCGGTGCGCGGGTCCATCGCCACCGCCGTGCCTTCCAGTTCGCCGAACGCGGCCACCGTGGCGCGCTGCAACTCGGCATCGATGGACAGGCGCAGGTCCACGCCCGGGCGCGCCGGCACCCGCCCGATCGTGCGCAGTGCCCGGCCCTGCACGTTGGTCTCGATCTGCTCGTAGCCGACCTGGCCGCGCAGCAGTTCCTCCTGGGAGCGCTCGATCCCGGTCTTGCCGATGTGGCTCAAGGCTCCGCCGCCATCGCCCAGCTTGGCCAGGTCGTCCTCGTCGATCCGGCCCACATAGCCGACCACGTGCGCCAGCAGGTCGCCGTAGGGGTAGTGGCGGGTCAGGTAGGGCTGCAGCTCCACCCCGGGAAAACGCCAGCGGTTGACCGCGAAGGCGGCCATTTCCTCGTCGCTCAGGCGCAGCTTCAGGGTGATCGGCAGGAAGCCGCGGCCGGCCTTGCGCTCGCGGTGGAAACGCGCGATCTCGTCCTCGTCCAGGGCGATCACCTGGCCCAGTCCGGCCAGCAGCGCGTCCAGGTCGCCGGCCTTGTCGGGGGTGACGTCCAGGCGGAACGCCGGCAGGTTTTCGGCCAGCAGGCGGCCCTGGCGGTCGTAGATCATGCCGCGCGCGGGCACCACCGGGCGCGGGCGGATGCGGTTGGCCTCCGACAAGGTGGCGTAATCGGCGTGCTGCAGCACCTGCAGGCGGAAGTACCAGGCCGCCAACCCGGCCAGCACCAGGGCCACCACGATGAAACCGAGCGCGGCCCGGCGCCGGAACTGCTCGGCTTCCGCATGCGGATTCTTGGCCGGACGCCGGCTGTTCATCCTGGTCCGTGCTCAGTCACGGCGGCGGCCCAGGCGCAGCGCATCCAGCAGCAGGAACAGCGGCGGCCACAGCAGCGCGCCCAGCACCGGTGCCCACCAGTACTCCCAGGGCAGGCGCGCCTGGCCCAAGGCCAGCTGGATGGCCGCATCGACGATGCGGTCGTTGAGCAGCAGGGCGCCGATGGCCAGCGCCTGCTGGGTCAGCGGGAAGAAGCGCAGCCGCGCCCGGAAGCGCTGCAGGATGAAGGCCATGATCACCAGTCGCAGGGCGTACTGGCCAAGCAGGCCGCCGTAGGCCAGGTCGGCGGCCAGGCCGACGCAGAACGCCAGGCCCAGGCCGGCGCGCGAGGGCGCCTCGATCACCCAGTACGCCAGCACCAGGGCCAGCCAGAACGGACGCAGCGGCTGCAAGGGCCCGGGCAGGGGCAGCAGGCCCAGCAGCAGGGCCACCACCAGGCTGACCGGCAGCACCCAGCCGCCTTCGCGCAGGCGGCTCATGGCACATCCCCGGCCGGTTCAGGTCCCGGGGCCGGTTCCTGCTCCGGTGCAGCTGCCGGGATCTGCGCTGCCGCGCCGCTGCGCAGCAGCAGCACGTCGCGGCCACGGTCCAGTTGTGCCGCCGGGGCCAGTTCACCGACCAGGAAGGCCTGGCTTTCGTCCGGGCGCAGGGCGGTGATGGTGGCCACCGGGAAACCCGGCGGGAAGCGCCCGCCCAGGCCGGAGGTGACCAGGGCGTCGCCGACCTGGACGTCGCGGTTGAGCGGCACGTCGTGCAGTTCCAGCCGGTCGCCGCGGCCATAGGCGATCAGGCGCACGCCGTTGCGCGCCACCAACACCGGCACCGCATGGTCCGGGTCGGTCAGCAGCAGCACGGTGGAATGCATGGGATTGACCTCGATCACCTGGCCCAGCAGGCCACCGGCGTCGATCACCGCCTGGCCGACGTGCACGCCCTGGCGACTGCCGGCGGCCAGCACCAGGCGCTGGCGCGAAGGCTCCAGGTCGATGTCCAGGATCGGCACCAGCTGCACGTCCAGGCCACTGCGCTCGACCACGCCCAGCAGGTCGCGCAACTGGGCGTTGTCGATGGCCGCGTTGCGCAGCCGGGTCAGGCGTGCATTGGCCAGCAGCAGCTCGTTGCGCAGGTGCCGGTTCTCTTCCTGCAGGTCCGAGCGCGAGGCCAGGGTGTCGCGCAGCCCGCCGCCCAGGCGTCCGGGCAGGCCGGCCAGGGCCCACACCGGCTGCACCAGCAGTTGGGCCTGCGCCCGCGCCTGGCGCATCCAGCCGCCACGGTGGTCGAGCACCAGCAGAAGGATGGCCAGCCCCAGATAGGCGAGCAGCCGCAACGTGCCGGCGGTGTCGCCGGGACGGGCGGCGGCGGGAGGACCGGGATGGGTCGACACGGCAACGGGTCAGTCCGGCGCGAAGAACTCGTTGCCGTGCATGTCCACCAGCTCCAGCGCACGGCCACCGCCGCGAGCCACGCAGGTCAGCGGGTCGTCGGCGACCTGCACGTGCAGGCCGGTCTCCTCGCCGATCAGCTTGTCCAGGTCGCGCAGCAGCGCACCGCCACCGGTGAGGACGATGCCGCGCTCGGCCACGTCGGCGCACAGCTCCGGCGGGGTCTGCTCCAGCGCCAGCTTGACCGCCGAGACGATCCCGGCCAGCGGCTCATGCAGGGCCTCGAGCACCTCGTTGGAGTTGATCTTGATCATCTTCGGCACGCCCTCGGCGAGGTTGCGGCCGGAGATTTCCAGCTCCTTGATCTCCGCCTGCGGGTAGGCGCAGCCCAGCTCGACCTTGATCCGCTCGGCGGTGGCCTCGCCGATCAGCATGCCGTGGTTGCGGCGCACGTAGTTGGTGATGGATTCGTCGAAACGGTCGCCGCCGATGCGCACCGAGGCCGAATAGACGATGCCGTTGAGCGAGATCACCGCCACCTCGGTGGTGCCGCCGCCGATATCGATGACCATCGAACCGCGCGCTTCCGACACCGGCATGCCGGCGCCGATGGCGGCGGCCATCGGCTCCTCGATCAGGTAGACGTCACGGGCGCCGGCCTCCTCGGCCGACTCCTTGATCGCGCGCCGCTCGACCTGGGTCGAGCCGGCCGGCACGCACACCAGCACCCGCGGGCTCGGGCGCAGGAAGCGCGACTTGTGCGCCTTCTTGATGAAGTGCTTGAGCATGGCCTCGGTGTAGGTGAAGTCGGCGATCACGCCGTCCTTCATCGGCCGGATGGTGGTGATGTTGCCGGGGGTGCGGCCGAGCATCTGCTTGGCCTCCGCGCCCACCGCCGCCACCGAGCGGGTACCGCCGATGGCCCGGTCCTGGCGCACCGCCACCACCGACGGCTCGTTCAGCACGATGCCCTGGCCGCGCACGTAGATCAGGGTGTTGGCCGTGCCCAGGTCGATGGACAGGTCGTTGGAGAACATGCCGCGGAGCTTCTTGAACATCGGGGGAGGCGGTCCTGGGGGGGTCTGGCGGGAGGGGCACGGTCAGCGGCGGCGGGGGGCGCCGATGGCGAAATATTGGGCACGAACGTGACCGGCTAGACTAGCAACGCCCCGGCGGCCGGGCAAGGAAATTTCGCGTGAAAACGGCCGATTTCGTGGCCGGGGGGCGCACCCGGGCGGCCTCCGGCGGGGCGCGTCGGGGTCCTGCGGTCTGGCCGCGCCGGGGCGCAGCCGGTAACCTTGCGCGGCGGCCCGCCCCGCACCGCCCGTGACCCTTCGCCCGCCACCGGGCCAGCCGAGCCAGCCAGCCGATGTCGACCCTGATCTGTGGTTCCCTCGCCTTCGACACCATCATGGTGTTCCCGGACCAGTTCAAGAACCACATCCTGCCGGACAAGGTGCACATCCTGAACGTGTCGTTCCTGGTGCCGCGGATGCGCCGCGAGTTCGGCGGCTGCGCCGGCAACATCGCCTACAACCTGCACCTGCTGGGCGGCAAGCCGATCCCGATGGGCACGGTGGGCGCCGACTTCGGCCCCTACCGCCAGCACTTCGAGGCGCTGGGCATCGACCTGTCCCGGGTCAAGGTGATCGAGGAGCTGTTCACCCCGCAGGCCTTCATCACCACCGACCACGACAACAACCAGATCACCGCCTTCCATCCCGGGGCGATGGCGCGCAGCCACGAGAACCACGTAAAGGACGTGCCGGGCGTGAGCCTGGGCCTGGTCGGCCCGGACGGACGCGACGGCATGCTCCAGAACGCGGTCGAGTTCGGCGAAATGGGCGTGCCGTTCATCTTCGACCCCGGCCAGGCCATGCCGCTGTTCAACGGCCAGGAGCTGCGGGTGTTCATCGACCAGGCCGACTACGTGGTGGTCAACGACTACGAGTCCAACCTGCTGCAGGAGCGCACCGGCTGGAGCGACCGCGAGATCGTGCAACGGGTCAAGGCCTACATCGTCACCCAGGGGCCGCGTGGTGCGCTGGTCCACACCCCCGGGCAGAGCTACGAGGTGCCGCCGGCGCACGAGCGCCGGGTGGTGGACCCGACCGGCTGCGGCGACGCCTTCCGCGCCGGCCTGATCCACGGCATCCAGAACGGCTACGACTGGCTGACCATCGGCCGCATGGGCAACCTGATGGGCGCGCTGAAGGTCGAGCACCCCGGCACCCAGAACCAGCGCTTCGACTTCGCCGAGTTCAACGACCAGTTCAAGCAGCAGTTCGGCTATTCGCTGTAGCGCTCGGCCTGGCGCTGCAGCCAGTCGGGCAGGTCGCGGCGGCGCACCCCCTCCCGCTTCGCCCGTTCCAGGCAGGCGCGCATGTAGTCCCGCTTGGCTTCGTCCTCGCCCGCGAACGACAGCGCCAGGTCGCGGTCCATCCAGCGCCGGATCAGCACGTACAGGACCACGTGCATGGCGATGGCCAGCGCGCTGACCACGGCGACGATCACGTAGTCCAGGTTCACGGCGCCGACCGCGCCCGATCCACTGCCGCCGCGGGCACCCGTTGCCGCGCCATCGGCCGCCGCACCTATCCGTCCCAGCCCGGCATCTGGCTGCCGTCCAGGCCGCCGACTTCGAACACGGCGGTACGCGTGCCGCCGGCCCTGACCGGGAACTCGATCGACACCCGCTGCGCCTGGCGCATCCGCTTCCACAGGCCGCGGTAGTCCTCGATGAACATGGCGATGGCCTCGTCGGTCTTGGGCCGCCAGGCGGACATCGGCTTCGGTGCCGCCTCGTCGAAGGCGACCTTGACCTTGCAACCGCCATAGCAGTCGAAGTCCCCGCCCTGCAGCACCAGGTAGGCGCTGCGCTTCCATTCGGGGTGGTCGCGGATCACCAGTTGCACCGTGGCCGGCGCCGCGCCACCGGTATCGACCGGCTCGCGGCTGAAGATCGCCGCCGAGCGCTGCTCGCCCTTGCCGGCGGCCACCCGCGCGTAGTTCCACAGCGCGCCCAGGCGGCGCTGCTCGCGCGCGGCCTCGGCCCTGGCGGTGATGTCGGCCAGTGCAGGCTCCACGACCGTGGCAGCCTCGGTTTCCGGGTACTGGGCCAGCAGCGCGGCACCGTGCACGCGCGCCAGCTCCCAGTTGGCCGCGGTCACCGCCGCGTCGTACTCGCCCTGCAGCCTGGTGGCGGCCTGCTCCCTGGCCAGCGCCGCGGCGGCGGCCTGGGCCTGGCGCTGCGCCTCGCGGTCGGTGCAGGCGGTGGCGGC
>JAGOWL010000036.1 GCA_018060215.1 Pseudoxanthomonas sp. | reverse complement strand
ATAGATGGGCCCGGTCGCCCGGTACGGGCCTGCGGCCGGTTGGTGCTGGAATGACAGCAGCAGCAACTCGTCGCCGACGCGGGCATCCTCAAGACAGACCCGGCAGGGGAAACCGAAGTCGGCGTCGGCGCGTACGCGCCGGATGTTCCTGGCGTGCAACTCGGCATCGGAACAGTCGAACAGGCTTTCGAACTGCCCGGGGTTGATTCCGACAAGCTGGAAGGATCGCATGCTGGAGCTCCTGGGTGGGATCGGGCGATGTTGACCGGCCAGGAACAGGGCCGCTGGCCGTTTTCGGACATGGCCTTCGATCGTGGGGCCCCACGCCCCTGCTTCCGCAGCCCGGCGCCCGTAGCGGCACGCACCCCACACCCGCCAGGCCCGCTCAACGCGGGGCCAGGTAGCCGCCGGGCACCCCATTGGGCGACAACACCAGTTGCCACAACTGCGCGCGCCGGCTGCGGAAGGTCGCCATCGCGCCAGCCAGGTAGTAGCGCCACATCCGGCGGAAGCGTTCGTCGTAGCGCGGATCGAGCCGGTCCCAGGCCGCCTCGATATTGGCGCGCCAGGCCTGCAGGGTGCGGTCGTAGTCGGCACCGAAGTTGTGCCAGTCCTCGATCACGAACAGGCCCTCGCTGGCGGCGGTGACCTGGGCGGCCGAGGGCAGCATCGAGTTGGGGAAGATGTAGCGCCCGATCCACGGATCGGTGCGGCGCACGGAGACGTTGGAGCCGATGCTGTGCAGCAGGAACAGCCCCTGCGGCGGCAGGCAGCGCCGGGCCACCTGGAAGTAGCCGCGGTAGTTGCGCACACCGACATGTTCGAACATGCCGATCGACAATGCCGCATCGAACGGTTCGTCCAGGTCGCGGTAATCCTGCAATCGGATCTCCACCGGCAATCCTTCGCACAGCCTGCGCGCATACCGGGCCTGCTCGGCCGAGATGGTCACCCCGACGCCGCTGACCCCGTAGCGTTGGGCCGCATGCCTGAGCGCCTCGCCCCAGCCGCAGCCGATGTCCAGCACGCGCATGCCCGGGCGCAGCCGCAGCTTGCGGCAGACCAGGTCGAGCTTGGCTTCCTGTGCCGCATCCAGGTCGTCGGCCTGGCGCCAGTAGCCGCAGCTGTACACCAGCCGGCGGCCAAGCATGGCCGCGTACAGGTCGTTGCCCAGGTCGTAATGGCGCCGCCCGACCTCGCCGCTGCGCCGACGCGACTGGCGGTTGGTCAGCCGCGCCAGCAGCGCATCGCCCAGCTCGCCCACCCCGTGCACCCGCCGGTCCAGGCCCGCCTGCAACAGATGCAGCAGCAGGCCGTCCAGCGAGCGCGCATCCCACCAGCCGTCCATGTAGGCCTCGCCCAGCCCCAGCGATCCCTGCGCCAGCAGCCGTGCATACAGCCGCTCGTCGTGGACCTGCAGGTCCCAGTCACGGCCGCCGCCGATCTCCACCCCGGCACTGGCCAGCAAGGCCTGGATCCGTCGGCGTGGGCGGCCCGTGACCGGCATGCGCTGGCTACTGGCTGAACAACCCGCGGACATCATCCGCCAGGTAGGGCCGCAGCACCGCCGCCGGCACCTCGACCGTCTGCACGCCATCGGAATAGGGGCCGACCTGGTAGGGCGGGAACACGAAGCGCAGGGCTCCGATGCGCCCGTCCGCCGCCGCCAGCGGCTCGAATCGGGCGAAGTTGCCCGGCTCGGGCATGGTGCCCTCGGCGATCATCTTCAGGGCATCGGAAAGCCATTGGCTGCCCACGTCCGGCACCACATCCTCGTCGGCGGCGCGGGTGGCCACCGCGGCCCCCAACTGCTCGCGGATGTAGGCGGCGACGGGCTTCCAGGCTTCCGGCGAGGCCAGCAGCGTGTCCGCGGTGAGCATGCGCTGCGGCCCGGGCAGCCACACGAAGCGCTCCACCAGCGGCATGCCGTGCGCTCCGCCGGTGTACAGGCTGCCGTCGGCGGCCACGGCCACCACATCGCCGGTGCGCAGGGTCTGGCGGAAGCCCAGCGACAGTTCATAGGGTGCGCGCGGCGGGCCGTCCAGGGCGGCCACGGCCTGGTCCAGGTCGGCGCGGGCAGCCTGGGCGTAGTCGTGCAAGGCCTGCGCCAGGCCCGGGTCGGCGGCCGCACCCGGTGGATAGCTGATTCCGACCACGTAGCGCGGATCATGCTCGATCACATCGTCCAGGCTGGGCGTGGCGGGGGTCGCGGTGCCGGCGGCCACCTCCGGCGCCGGGGCGATCGCGGGCGCGGCCGCCTCGGGCGTGGCCTGGCGCTGGCAGGCCGCCAGCAGGACCAGTGACAGGCCGGCCGCAAGCGGCGTGAGCCGCAACAGTGTCAGTTCCATCGTGCATCTCCGTTGCAGGCCGGCGTGGGGCCGGTGTGGCCAGTGTAGTCAGTCGCCAAGCAGATCGGCGTAATCGGGATGGCGTCCGACCCACATCCGGGCATAGGAACAGGCCGGCAGCACCTGCCAACCCTGGGTCCTGGCGTGGTCGAAGGCCGCCTGCACCAGGCGCCCGGCCAGGCCACGCCCCCCCAGGGCTTCGGGTACCACGGTGTGCTCGATCACCATCCGGTTGCCGTCCCGGCGGTAGTCCAGTCCGGCCTGCAGGCCCTCCAGCGACAGGACGAAGCGCTGGCCGGCGGGGTCGTGGTCGATGGCGGGCTGGTCGGTCATGGCTGCGGCTCCACGGGAAAAGGGCTGCGACAGAAGGCGACGCGTCGCGTCACATTCTGGCCCAAACCCCCGCAAAGGTCGCGTCAAGGCCTCGCGGGACCCGTAGCCACGGACATGGCGAAGACTTGGCACGGGTTCTGCATGGATTCAGGGCAAGACCCAAACCGCATTGCCCAGGGGAACCATGATGGACACGATCGACCACACCGCCGGCCATGACTCCGGCAACGACGCCTCTCTGCTGGAAGGCCTGTTCCAGCTCGTGCTCACCGGCCACACCCACGGCTGGGAATTCGAGCAGCTCGACGCCGAGGTCTACCAGCGCCTGCACGAAGCCTACGGCGTCGCCCACTGACATCGCTCCAGGGGGAATGGACCGGGCGCGGGGGCGCCCGGTCCTCGCGGCCCCGCCCTTCACCGGGCGGGGCCGTTTTTTTGTCCTTGCCTCGGGTGGGGGGCCGTCACCGCTCCGGGAAACAGCCTCGCTTCGGGAGGGGCCGTCGCTACAAGGGACTCGGGTTCGCCGCATGGCGCTCATCGCTTCGGCGCGGCATGCCTGAGCCGGCTTCAACGAAGCCACGGACATCAAGTTGGCGAAAGACGCGGCAGTGCGGGGATCGGGCGCAAGCAGGCCATGGATGGCCTGCGCTCGCCTGTTGGAGCCATGGACGGCGGAATCAGGCGATGCGCACGATCCCCGCACTGCCGCGGCTCCCCCCGAAGCCAGTGGCTTCCGGCGCTTTTCGACTGGGCCAAACCCGCCTTCCCCGGTTGGGGAAAGAACCGTCCTGGCGTCGTTTACCAACTCCGGTGAACCGGCGGGCTCGCAGGCTCAACCGAAACGCGGGTTGAGCAGCTGGTCGATGAACACGTTGAACAGGCGCGGCTCCATCGCCAGCATGAACATCACCCCGAACGCCGCACCGGCCAGGTGTGCGCTGTGGTTGATCCGGTCCCCGCCACGGCGGTCCATCCAGATGCTGTAGCCCACGTAGAACACCGCATACAGGATCGCCGGTGCCGGGATGAAGAACACGAAGATCAGCGACCACGGCTGGATCAGGATGAAGGCGAACAGCACCGCCGACACCGCCCCGGAAGCGCCCAGGCTGAAGTAGTTGCGATTGCCCTGGTTGCGCAGGTAGCTGGGCAGGATCGAGACCACCAGCGCGGTGAGGTAGAACAGCGGATAGGTCAGCCAACTGCCGGTCAGCTGCACCATCACCTGTTCGATCAGGCGCCCGAAGAAGAACAGCGTGATCATGTTGAACAGCAGGTGCGACACGTCCGCGTGCAGCAGGCCGTAGCTGGCAAGGCGCCAGTACTGGTGTCGCTGCGACACCGCCGGCGGCCACAGGATCAGCCGGTCGACCAGGCGGCGGTCCTTGAACGCCAGCCACGACACCAGCGCGGTGACGGCGATCAGGCCCAGGGTAATCGGAGACTGCATGGAATCCTCAGGCCGCGGTGCGGTAGTTGTCCTGCATCGGGTAACGGCGCGCGTAGGCAGCGAACGCCAGCGCGGCCACGAAGGCGAAACCGGCGAAGAACAGCATCAGGAAGGCGTTCTCGCTCAGGCCGCTGTCGGCGATCCGGCCCAGCACAGCCTCGTTGCGCACGCCGAAGTTGGTCAGCAGCACCCACAGGCTGCCGAAGGTGCTGGTCAGGTACCAGAAGGCCATGATCACGCCCTTCATCGCGTGCGGGGCCTGGCTGTAGGCGAACTCCAGCGCGGTGGCCGAGACCAGCACCTCGCCGAAGGTCAGCAGCAAGTAGGGCACTGACTGCCAGGCCAGGGCGACCTGGTCGCCGCCATCGATCCACAGCTGCAGCACCGCGGCGGCGATCCAGGCCACGCCGGAGAACACGATGCCCCAGCCCATGCGCCGCAGCGCGGTGACCTGGAAGCCCATCCGCCGCAGCAGCGGGTACAGCACGATGTTGTTGAACGGGATCAGCAACATCACCAGCAGCGGGTTGAGCGCCTGCATCTGCGAGGGCGACACGAACCAGCCGCGCAGCACGTCGCCCATGCCCTGCGGCAGCCAGGCAAAGTCCGGCATCACCATCTGCCGGCCCTGGATGATCCAGGTCGAGGCCTTCTGGTCGAACAGCGACCAGAACGGGGTCACCAGGGCAAACACGATCAGGATCTGCAGCACCGAGCGCACCCCGTCCACCGCCGCATCCGGATGCGCGCCGCGGGCGCGCTCCAGCTGCATCGATGCACCCCAGCCGCCCAGCGCGATCACCACCCCCAGCGCCAGGCAGGCGGAGATCACGAAGCCGAAATCCGGCCACCACGACGGCGACGCGCCCAGCACCGTCAGCAGCCACAACAGCAGCAACAGCGCCGCCAGCCCCACGCCGGACAGGGCCACGAACAGGCCCGGCCGGCCCTGGCCAGGCGCATGGCGGCGCAACGCGGTCACCACCACCGCCATGAAGCCGTGCGGATCGTTGCCCGACGGAGGCACGTGGACGTACTTGTGACGGCCCAGCCAGAACACCACCGTGGCGATGAACATCAGCACGCCCGGGATGCCGAAGGCCACCGACGGCCCGAAGCGGTGCAGCAGGAACGGCGCCAGCAGCGAGGCGAAGAACGAACCGAAGTTGATGATCCAGTAGAACGCGTCGAAGACGATCTTGGCCTTGTCCTTGTTGGACTGGTCGAACTGGTCGCCGCAGAACGACACCACCAGCGGCTTGATGCCGCCCGACCCGAGCGCGATCAGGAACAGGCCGGTGAAGAACCCGGCCCGGCTGTCCTCGAACAGCGCCAGGCAGGCATGGCCGGCGCAGTACACCAGCGAGAACCACAGCACGGTGTGGTACTTGCCGAAGTAGCGGTCCGACAGCCAGCCGCCCAGCAGCGGGAAGAAGTACACGCCGATCACGAACATGTGGAAGATGTCCTTGGCGTGCCCCTCGCGGTCCACCACCGGCAGATAGGCCAGGATGATGCTGCCGACCAGGAACTCCACCAGGATGTTGCGCATCCCGTAGAAGCTGAAGCGCTCGCAGGCCTCGTTGCCGATGATGTAGGGAATCTGGCGCGGCATGCGCCCCGGGTCTGCGGTGGTCGTGCTCATGCGGAACCGTGCGGCAAAAGGAGGTCGAGGGTACCCGATCCGGCCCGCGGACCGGAACCGCCACCGGATCGCGCGCCACCGCTTGCCGCCGGACTGGCATCATGGGCACCTCCCGCGTGCCACCGAAGCCCCTGCCGATGCCCCTGCGCCCTGCCCTGTCCTGCCTGCTGCTGGCCGCCGCCAGCCTGGCCGCCGCACCCAGCCACGCCCAGCCGGCGACGACCGGTGCCGGCGCTGCGGCACTGGTCCCGGAAGCCGAGCATTCGGGCTTCCAGCGCACCGGCCGCTACGAGGAGGTGGCCCGCCTGGCCGCCGCCTTCCAGGCGCGCTATCCGGACCAGGTCCAGGCGCGCAGCTTCGGCACCACGCCTGAAGGCCGGCCAATGCAGCTGCTGGTGGTCACCGCCACCGGCGCGTTCGATCCAGCAGAGGCGAAGCGCCGCGGCCTGCCGGTGGTGCTGGTCCAGGGCGGCATCCACGCCGGCGAGATCGACGGCAAGGACGCCGGTTTCCTGGCCCTGCGCCAGGTGCTCGAAGGCCAGGCCGCGCCCGGCGCGCTGGACAAGCTGGTATGGCTGTTCGTGCCGGTGTTCAACGTCGACGGCTTCGAGCGCTTCGGGCGCTGGAACCGGCCCAACCAGCGCGGCCCGGAACAGACCGGCTGGCGCACCACCGCGCAGAACTTCAACCTCAACCGCGATTACGTGAAGGCCGACTCGCCGGAAATGCAGGCGATGCTGGGCCTGGTCCGGGAATGGGACCCGCTGGCTACCGTCGACCTGCACGCCACCAACGGCGCCCAGTTCGAGCACGACATCTCCATCCAGGTCGAACCGCTGCACGCCGGCGACCCGGGCCTGCGCCAGGTCGGCCGCGCCTGGCGCGACGCGGTGATCGCCGACCTGGCTGCGCAGGGCTCGCTGCCGCTGCCGTTCTACCCCTCCTTCGTGGTGCATGACGACCCGGCCTCGGGCTTCGAGGATGGGGTGCCGCCGCCGCGCTTCTCCCACGGCTACTTCCAGCTGCGCAACCGCCTGGGCATGCTGGTGGAAACCCATTCGTGGAAGCCCTATCCGCAGCGCGTGCGGATCACCCGCAATACCATCGTCTCGGTGCTCGAACAGATCGCCGCCCACGGCGCGCAGTGGCGCCGCAGCGCCGACCAGGCCGATGCGCGCGCCGCGCGCCTGGCCGGGCAGACCGAGCCACTGGCCTGGAAGGCGACCGCCGAGGCCCGCAACGTGGACTTCCGTGGCTATGCCTACACGCGCACGCCCTCGGAGGTATCCGGTGCGCTGATGACCCGTTACGACGAAACCACCCCGCAGGTCTGGCACATCCCGCTGCGCGACCGCATCGTTCCGGCGATCGAGGCCACCGCCCCGCGTGCCGGCTACCTGGTGCCACCGGCCTGGGCCGGCTTCGTGCAGCCGGCGCTGGAAGCGCACGGGATCGCGTTCAGACGCCTGCAGGCGGCCTGGCCGGCGGCGCCGGTGCAGGCGTTCCGCGTCGCCGCGCCACGCTTCGAACCCCACTCGATCGAGGGTCGCCAGCGGCTGACCGTGCAAGGCCAATGGAAGGACGAGCCGCGCGAGGTTGGTGCCGGCGCCCTGTTCGTGCCGATCGACCAGCCGCTGGCGCGGCTGGTGCTGGCCCTGCTCGAACCGCAGGCGCCGGACTCGATCGCCGCCTGGGGCGGCCTGAACAGCGCCTTCGAGCGCAAGGAATACATGGAGGACTACGTGGCCGAGCAGGTCGCCCGCGACATGCTCCAGGCCGACCCGGCGCTGCGCGCGCAATTCCAGCGCAAGCTGGAGGACGAGCCGGCCTTCGCCGCCGATGCGCAGGCGCGGCTGGAGTTCTTCTACCGCCGCCACAGCGCCTGGGACGAACGCTACGGTCTGTACCCGGTGCTGCGCCTGGAGCAACCGCCACCGGCCCAGTGAGACAACGACGCCCCGGACTGGCGCGACCGCCGGCAACCCCGGCGGCGCGGACGGTGCACCCGGCTCAGCCGGCCGCGCGCAGCGCCGCGATCCGCTCGGCCAGCGGCGGATGGCTCATGAACAGTTTGCGCATGCCCTGGCCGATGCCGCCGGCGATGCCAAAGGCCTCCACCTGCGCCGGCAGCGTGCTCTGGCCCTGGTTGCCCGCCAGCCGCTCCAATGCGGCGATCATCTTCTGGCGGCCGGCCAGACGCGCACCGCCGTCATCGGCACGGAACTCGCGCCGGCGCGAAAACCACATCGCGATCATGGTGGCGAACAGGCCGAACACCACGTCCAGCACCATCACGATCAGGAAGTAGAACGGGCCGGGGCGATTGCTTTCGCGGTTGCCGGACACGGCGCTGTCGATGATCCCGCCCACCACCCGCGCCAGCACCAGCACGAAGGTGTTGAGCACGCCCTGCAGCAGGGCCATGGTCACCATGTCGCCGTTGGCCACGTGCGCGACCTCGTGCCCGAGCACCGCCTCGGCCTCGTCGGCCTGCATCTGCCGCAGCAGGCCGGTGGACACCGCCACCAGGGCCTTGTTGCGGTTGGCGCCGGTGGCGAAGGCATTGATCTCCGGCGCGTCATAGACCGCCACCTCGGGCATGCCGATGCCGGCCGCCTGGGCCTGGCGCTGCACGGTGGCCAGCAGCCAGCGCTCGGTGTCGTTGCGCGGCTCGGTGATCACGTGGGCGCCGGTGGCACGCTTGGCCGCGCCCTTGGACATCAGCAGGGAAATGATCGAGCCGCCGAAGCCGAACAGCGCGCCGATCACCAGCAGCCCGCCGAGCTGGTCGGACTGGACCCCGAGCAGGGACATGATGATCCCGGCCAGCACCAGTACGGCGAAGTTGGTGGCCAGGAACAGGGCGATGCGGCTGAACATGGGGGCTTGTCTCCTGCAACAGGGGAAGTGTCGTTCGCGCGCAGGCGGGAACGATGATGATCGACGTTATGGGCGCGGACCGGCTTGAAATCAAGCCGCCGCCCCCGCGACCATGCGCGGATGACCTCCGCCCCGCACGCGTTCGCCGGCTACCGCGGACGCTTCGCCCCCTCGCCCACCGGCCCCCTGCACCTGGGCTCGCTGCTGGCCGCCTTCGGCAGCTGGCTGCTGGCGCGGCATGCCGGCGGGGAGTGGCTGGTACGGATCGAGGACGTGGACCGGGCACGGGAAGTGCCCGGCGCGGCGGCACGGCAACTGGACACCCTGGCCGCCTTCGGCCTGGTGCCGGATCGGCCACCGGTCCACCAGAGCCAGCGCCACGCGCTTTACCAGGCCGCGCTGGAGCAGCTCAAGCAGGCCGGCGCCGCCTTCCCCTGCGCCTGCAGCCGCAGCGAGCTGGCCGCGCAGGGCGGGGTCCACCGCCACTGCATTGCCACGGCGGCACGGGCGCGCCCGGCCTGGCGCCTGCGGGTACCCGACGGCCTCCGGATCGGCTTCGACGATGGCCTGCAGGGGCGCAACGAGCAGGACCTGGCCGCCGAGGTCGGCGACTTCGTCCTGCGTCGCGCCGACGGCTACTGGGCCTACCAGCTGGCGGTGGTGGTGGATGACGCCGACCAGGGCATCACCGACATCGTCCGCGGCGCCGACCTGCTCGACTCCACTCCGCGCCAGATCCTGTTGCAGCGCACGCTGGGCCTGCCCACCCCGCGCTACCTGCACCTGCCCCTGGTGCTGGACGCCCACGGCCACAAGCTGTCCAAGTCCAGCGCCGCCTGGCCGGTGGACCCGAATGCACCGCTGCCGGCGCTGGGTCTGTGCTGGACGCTGCTCGGCCAGGACCCGGCCGTGCTCCAGGGCATCGCCTCGCCGGCCACCTTGCTGCAGCGCACACTGCGGCAGTTCCAGCCGGCGGCGATCCCGGCGCGCTTGAACTTTCATCCGCCGGCCACTACAACAGGCCAGGCAAGACTTCCAGTCACCGTCCCGGGAGGGGATGCATCATGAGCACTCGCGTCGCACTGGTCACCGGCGGAACCGGCGGCATCGGCACTGCCATCTGCAAGAAGCTGGCCGACATGGGCCACAAGGTCGCCACCAACTACCGCAACGAGGAAAAGGCCAAGGCCTGGCAGGACAAGATGAAGGCCGAGGGCTACGACTTCACCCTGGTCAAGGGCGATGTCGGCACGCCGGAGGAAGCGGCGGCGATGGTCAAGCAGGTCGAGGAGAAGCTCGGCCCGGTGGAGATCCTGGTCAACAACGCCGGCATCACCCGCGACGGCACCTTCCACAAGATGTCCGCCGACCAGTGGGGCGATGTCATCAACACCAACCTCAACTCGGTGTTCAACGTCACCCGCCCGGTGATCGACGGCATGCGCGAGCGCAAATGGGGCCGGATCATCCAGATCAGCTCGATCAACGGGCTCAAGGGCCAGTACGGCCAGGCCAATTACGCCGCGGCCAAGGCCGGCATGCACGGTTTCACCATCTCCCTGGCGCGCGAGAACGCCAAGCTCGGCATCACCGTCAACACGGTCTCGCCCGGCTACGTGGCCACCGACATGGTGATGGCGGTGCCGGAGGAGGTGCGGGCCAAGATCGCCGCCGACATCCCCACCGGGCGCCTGGGCAAGCCGGAGGAGATCGCCTACGCGGTCGGTTTCCTGGTGGATGAACAGGCGGCCTGGATCACCGGCTCCAACCTGGACATCAACGGCGGCCACCACATGGGCTGGTAGTGCGGCGTCGGCGTCCCGCGGCAGCGGCAGTTGCATGCGCTGCTGCGGTGCGCCATGCTGCAGCGCATACGTATTCCCTCGAGCGCCCGATGGCTGCCATCCGCATCATCAAGAAATACCCCAACCGCCGGCTGTACGACACCGAGATCTCCAGCTACATCACCATCGAGGACGTGCGCCAGCTGATCCTGGACGGGGAGTCGTTCGAAGTGCGCGATGCCAAGAGCGGCGAGGATCTGACCCGCTCGGTGCTGCTGCAGATCATTTCCGAACAGGAGCAGGACGGCGAGCCGATCCTGTCCACCCAGATGCTGAGCCAGATCATCCGTTTCTACGGCGATTCGCTCCAGGGCTTCATGGGCAACTACCTGGAACGCAGCGTGCAGCTGTTCATGGAACAGCAGCAGGGCTTCCGCCAGCAGATGGGCAACCTGCTCGGCCAGAGCCCGTGGACGGCGATGAACCAGTTGACCGAGCGCAACATGGAAATGTGGCAGGAGTTCCAGCGCGGACTCGCTGGTACGGCCGCGGCGACCGCCGCGTCCAAGCCGCCCGAGCGCGGTACCAGTACTGGCACCGGCACCGGCGGCAAGCCGCGCCGCTGACTCACTGCCGGCAGAACTTCTGCCGGAATTCCATCGCCTTGGGCATCAGGCCCTGCAGGGTCTGGATGCGTGTGCCCGGATTGGGATGGGTCGAGGAAAATTCCGGCGGCGCCTGGCCGCCGGACGCCTCGCTCATGCGCTCCCACAGCCCGATCGCCTGGTTGGGGTCATAACAGGCCGCCGCGGCCAGCATCAGCCCGATCTCGTCGGCCTGGGTCTCATGCGCGCGCGCATACGGCAGCAGGTAGCCGTAGCCCATCGCCGCCATCGCCATCTGCTGCTGCTGCGGATCCAGGCCACTGGCAGCGCCCGCCATCTGCCCGATCTGCGCCAGCTTCTGCTGGCTCATGCGCTGCGCACCGTGGCGCAGCAGCGCATGGGCGATCTCGTGGCCCATCACCACCGCCATCGCGTCCTGGGTCTGCGCCACCGGGATCAGGCCGGTGTAAACGGCCATCTTGCCCCCAGGCAGGCAGAAGGCGTTGGCCTGCTCGGAGGGAATGACGTTGACGTCCCATTCGAACGACTTCCAGTGGTCCGGTGCCGGCAGCCCGTAGCCGGCGGCCACCTCGGCGGTGACTTCGGGCACCTTGGCGATCAGGCGCCGGGCGATCTCCTGGATCTGCTGCGAAGTCTGGTCGGATCTGGGCAGCGGCCGCTCCTGCGACAGGATCTCCTGGTAGGCCTGCAGGCCCATCGCCCGCTCCTGCTCCGGTCCGATCGAGGCATCGATCAGCACCGTCTCGCCGGTATAGGGGTCCACGCTGCGGTTGGACAGGTAATAGCAGCCGCCATAGGCCACGAAGCCGAGCAGGATCAGCCAGCGCAGGCTGCCGATGTTGAAACCGCGCCGGCGCGGCGCCTGCCCGTACTGCTGGTGCCCGCCTTGCTGCCCGAAGGGATCCTGTCGCATTGCCCTGTTCCTTTGCTTGTTCAGATGCCACGCACCAGGCGGAAGCCGATGCGGGCATTGGTCATGTCCGAATCCATCGATGCGCGCCAGGCCGAACGGGTCTGCACCGGCGAGCCGGACCACACCCCGCCACGGACCACGCGCTGGCGGCAACCGGGATTGAACCACGCCGTGCCGCCGGCCGGGGCACGCCGGTAGCTGGCGTGCCAGCAATCGGCCACCCACTCGCTGACGTTGCCGGCCAGGTCGTGCAGGCCCCAGGCATTGGCCTGGAAACGGCCGGCCGGCGCCGGCCCCCAGTAGCCATCGCCGAAGCCGACGAAGGCGTTGTTCCAGCGGCGCCCACCGGGCGAGACATCCTCGCCACCGGCGAAGTTGCCCGAACCTTGCGGCGGGATTTCGGCATTGCCCCAGGGATAGCGGCCACTGCCCCCGGCGCGCAGGGCGTACTCGAACTCGGCCTCGCTGGGCAGCCGGTAGTGGCGGCCGGTCTGCTCCGAAAGCCAGGCCGCATAGGCCTCGGCATCACGCACGCTCACATGCAGCACCGGATCGTGCTGCGCGGCGGGCCGGCCGTCGTAGCCCGAGCGCCAGTCCACCCCGCTGCGACGGGCGAAATTGCCGCTGCGCTCGTCATAGACGATCGAATTCCCGCGCCGGGTCGCGCGCGGGCGCCCCCCGGACTGGGCCACGAAACGGCCGAACTCGGCCACCGTCACCTCGGTCAGCGACATGGCGAAGCCGCGGTCGAAGCGCACGTAGTGGGCCGGCTTCTCCGCATCGGCCGCACCGGCTTCGTTGTCCAGTGCGCCCATGTGGAAGGCCCCGTGAGGGACCACCATCATCTGCGGGCCGCGGCTGCCATCGGCCAGGGCATCGGTGAACACCTGGCCGGGGCGGAACGCCCCGTAGTGGGTGGCCAGGTCGATGCGTTCGCGCAACTGGCCGGCGATCGCGTCGCCGGGATGGGCGATGCGCAGGATCTCGGCCAGCCGCTCGCGCGCCGGACGCAGGCCGTTGCCGCCGGTGGCCAGCTCGCGCAGGGCCGTGTCGCGCAGCGCGGCGATACGCGCACTGCGCACCGATTCCACCCGCTGCCCGGCGTCGGCCACCGCATCGGCGGCATCGGCGCGCACCGCCCGGGCGTGGCCCAGCCAGGTCGCGGCGGCGTCGAAATCGAAGGCCTGCGCCGCTTCCTGCGCCCGGCGCAAGGCGGCGCTCTCCACCGCCGCCCGCCCCTGCAGCGCGCGCGGATCATCCGGTCGCAGTGACAGCGCCTCGCCGAACCACACCAGTGCGCCATCACCGGCCTCGCCCAGGCGGCCGGCGCGCAGGTCGTCCTCGCCGGCGCGGTTGAGGGCCTGGATCCGGCGGGCCAACTCCACCTGCCGCTGCAGCGCCAGCACCGCCGCATCCTGCGGGGCCACCGCCCGGGCCACCGCGGCCAGTTGTTCGGCCCGGGACAGGCCTTCGGGGTCTTCATCGGCGGCCGCCAGCGCCTGCCGCGCCTGCTCCAGCACCTGCCCCAGCGCACGCTGCAGGCCGCGTGCGGCGGCGCGGTCACCCGGATCGGCCTGGATCAGGGCCAGGTAGATCGGCACGGCGGCCTGGCTGTCCTCGAACAGGTGGCCGTCCTCCAGGGCCTGGGCGGCGCGGCGGTGCGCGTCGCCGCGCGCAGCCCCGACCGGCACCGGATCCACCGAAGGCGGCGTCCACACCCCCACCACCTCCTCGCTTTCGTCACCGCGCACGGTCACGCTGGGGGCGCTGGCGGCCGGGGCGTCGTCGCCGGCGGGCCGATCGGCGGCCGGCTCCGGCGCGCGCACGCAGGCCCCGGCCAGCACCATTCCGGTCCACAGCAATGCCAGAGCGCACCTGCGCAAGCGTCCCACCTCCATCCCCGTCCCTGACGGTTTGACGTTAGGCTATCGCAGCCCGCACGGGCAAACGAATCCTCCTCACGGAATCCCTGTGTCAGAACCCCTCTGGATCACCCGGCCCGGCGACCTGCTGGACCGGCTGCAACTCGCCCCGGCCCGCGTCGGCCTGGACACCGAATTCATCCGCGAGCGCACCTACTGGCCGCGCCTGGCCCTGGTGCAGATGGCCGTGGGCGAGGACATCCTGCTGGTCGACCCGCTGCTGCCGGGCATGCCAGCGGCCCTGGCCGCGTGGCTGGACGCGCCGGACGTGCTCAAGGTCATGCACAGCGCCGGCGAGGACCTGATTGCCCTGCGCTGCGCCTGCGCCACCCTGCCCCGGCCGATGTTCGACACCCAGCTGGCCGCCGCCCTGGCCGGGATCGGCGCCGGCATGGGCTACCAGAAGCTGGTTGAACAGATCACCGGCACGAGCCTGGCCAAGGGCGAAACCCGTTCGGACTGGCTGCGCCGCCCGCTCAGCCCGGCCCAGCTCGAATACGCCGCCGACGATGTGCGCCACCTGGACGCACTGTACGACGCCACCTCCGGCCGTTTGCGCGAGCTGGGCCGCGAGGCCTGGCTGGCCGGGGATGTGGAAAGGATGCTGGCCAGCGCCGCCCGCGACGAGGGCGAGGACTGGCCACACCTGGCCCTGCGCGCGGCCCAGTTCCTGGATGCCGCCGGCCAGCGTCGCCTGCTGCGCCTGCTGCGCTGGCGCGAGCGCCACGCCCGCGAGCAGGACCTGCCGCGCAGCTGGGTGCTGGACAACGAACTGGCGGTGGCGCTGTCACGCGACCCGCCCATCGATGAAGCCGGCCTGCAGCGGCAGCTCGACGCCACGCCCAAGTCGCCACGCCGCCTGGCCGCGTCGATCTGGCAGGCGCTGTCCACGCCGCTGCCCGACGAGGACGGCATGCCGATGGCAGCCGGCGAACCTGACCGCAACGCCATCCGCCGCCTGCAGGACGCGGTGGCCCGGCGCAGCGGCGAGCTGGGCCTGCCCGACGGCGTGCTGGCTTCGCGTCGCCACCTGGAAGCCCTGCTCGAACGCGGCCAGTGGCCCCCGGCGCTGGAGGGCTGGCGCCGTGCCGAACTGGAACCGGTGCTGGCGCCCCTGTTGGCAGCTCCGCCCACCGCAAGCTAGAATCTCCCTCCCGCGCGGGTCTTGCGACCCCCGCTACGGGGCCATAGCTCAGCTGGGAGAGCGCGTCGTTCGCAATGACGAGGTCGGGAGTTCGATCCTCCCTGGCTCCACCAATTCGGAAGCCCGCAAGTCGCAGGACTTGCGGGCTTTTTCTTGGCTCTTCGCCCAACTGCGGGATGCCGGATCCGGCAAGGTCGAAATGCGCCGGAGTCCACTGGCTCCGGGTGGAGCCGCGGCAATGTGGCCTCAGAGCACTGGAGTTTTCGGCTTCGGGGGGAGCCGCGGCAGTGCGGGGATCGGGCGCATCGCCTGATTCCGCCGTCCATGGCTCCAACAGGCGAGCGCAGGCCATCCATGGCCTGCTTGCGCCCGATCCCCGCACCGCCGCGTCTTTCGCCACCTGAATGTCCGTGGCTTCGTCGATGCCGGCTCCGGCATACCAAAAGAAATGTCCCGCCGAAGCGAAGAACGCCATGGTCGCGAAGGACGTCGATGCAAGGGGATTTCGTCCGAGCGGATCGCGTTTGTGTGGAGCCCGGATGTACCGCGCCCGCGTGTTGGAGCAGGACGCGCAACCACGCGGCGGACGAAATCCCCTTGCAGCGGCGGCCCCCACCCGAAGCCGGGGCTTCTGCTCTGGACTTGCAGGGGGCGGACCCATGCCCCCTCAATTCGGAGAAGAACCTTTTTCTTTGATCCC
>JAGOWL010000003.1 GCA_018060215.1 Pseudoxanthomonas sp. | reverse complement strand
GCCAGTGCCGCCCTGGTGCTGGTGGGCCTGTGGGTGCGGCTGCGGATCACCGAGACCCCGGCGTTCCAGCAGACCCTGGATCGCGACGAGCGCGAACGCCTGCCGATGGCCACGGTGCTGACCCGGCACGGCGGCACCCTGGTGATCGGCACGCTGTCGCTGATGGCGACCTTCGTGCTGTTCTACCTGATGACGGTGTTTGCGCTGAGCTGGGGGACTTCGCAGCTGGGCTACGGACGCCAGGAATTCCTGCTGCTGCAGATGGTCGGCGTGCTGTGCTTCGCCGCGACCATCCCGCTGGCGGCGAAGTTCGCCGACCGTCGCGGCCGGCGCCGGGCGATGATCCTGGCCACGATCGGCATCATCGTGTTCGGCCTGCTGTTCCAGCCGTTGTTCGCACCGGGCGCGGAAGGCCGGGTGCTGCTGTTCCTGTGCCTGGGGCTGGGCCTGATGGGCCTGACCTATGGCCCCTGCGGCACCATCCTGGCCGAGATGTTCCCCACCCCGGTGCGCTATACCGGCGCTTCGCTGGCGTTCAACCTGGCCGGCATCCTCGGCGCCTCGCCGGCGCCGTACATCGCCACCCGGCTGGCCTCCAGCCACGGCATCGCCGCGGTGGGCGGGTACCTGAGCGCGATGGCGGCCCTGACCCTGCTGGCCCTGCTGCTGGTGCCCCGCGACGCCCCGTAGGAGCGCAGCCTGCTAGGCGAACAGCCGCTGCACCGTGCGCGTGAGCCAGTTGCCTTGCTGGTGCTGGCGGCTGAAGCGGTCCAGGTGCTGGCGCACCTGCTCCGAATAGGCCTTGTCGTCGTTGCGGATGTGGTTGAACAACCAGCGCGAGAGCATGCTCTTGAGCTCGTCAACCACGTCCTCGCCGGCCTGGAAGCGCATCCGGTATTCGCTGACCCGCTTGGTGAACACCTCGTGCACGCGCTTGTGGGCGGCGCAGAACGGATAGCCTGCTTCCTCCATCAGCTCTTCCTCGAAGGCGAAGTGGGACAGGGTGTAGTCCACCAGTTCGTCGATCACCTCGGCCACCACCAGCTGTGAGCCACCGGTCTGGGCCGCGTGCAGCTGGTTGATCATCTCGACGATGCGACGGTGCTGGTCGTCGATCACCTGGATACCGGTATTGAGGTTGTCTTGCCACAGCAGCAGCGCCATCGGGGGTTCCGGAAGGTGGGAGTGCGCGCAGGCTAGTGGCACAGGGGCGTGCGGGCCTTGATCCCGATCAAGGATGGCGCCCATGCGTGGTGCGGGTGTATATGCACGTGGCTGGAACAGTCGGTCACACCGGTGCCGGTTCCGTTGAGGGCCGCCAGGCACCATCTTGTCCACCTGTCCACTGGAACCGTTGCCATGAACGCACACCCCGACACCACCCCGGCGCGCCTGCTGCGCACGGTCCGTGGCACCGCCACTTCCGACGGCGCCGGGGTCCGCCTGACCCGGGTCATCGGTGGCCACGAGCTGCCCGACCTGGATCCGTTCCTGCTGCTGGACGAGTTCGGCACCGACCAGGCCGAGGACTACATCGCCGGCTTCCCCAGCCACCCGCACCGTGGCTTCGAGACCGTCACCTACATGCTCGACGGGCGCATGCGGCACAAGGACAACCACGGCAACGAGGGCCTGCTGACCCCCGGCAGCGTGCAGTGGATGACCGCCGGCCGTGGCCTGGTCCACTCGGAAATGCCCGAACAGGAGTCCGGGCGCATGCGCGGCTTCCAGCTGTGGGTGAACCTGCCGGCGAAGGACAAGATGACCGCACCGCGCTACCAGGAGTTCGCCCCGGACCGGATCCCGGTGCTGCGGCCGGCGCCGGGCGTGGAAGTGAAGCTGATCGCCGGCCGGGTCGGCGACACCGTCGGCCCGATCGTGCAGCCGGCTACCGATCCGCTGTATCTGGATGTGACCCTGGAATCGGGCACGGCCTGGACGTACACGCTGCCCGAGGGCCAGAACGCCTTCGCCTACGTGTTCGAAGGCGCGGCCACGGTCGGCGGGGGCGAGGATGCGCGGCCGCTGGAGGCCGGGCAGATGGGCGTGCTCGGCGGCGGCGGTGCACTGTCGCTGCATGCCGGACACGATGGCGCGCGCCTGATCCTGGTCGCCGGCACGCCGCTGCGCGAGCCGGTGGCCCGGCACGGGCCGTTCGTGATGAACACCCGCCAGGAGCTGATGCAGGCCTTCGTCGACTACCAGGAAGGCCGCTTCTGAAACCACGCCGGGTGGCCAGGCGCCACCCGGTTCACTCCAGGCCGATGCCCTGGGCCAGGACGAACAGCCGCTGCAGCTCGTCCTCGCTGAGCGGGTCGATCCACACCTGGGCGTAGCGGTCCTCGCCCAGTTCCACCACCGCCACCCGCTTGTACTCGCCGCCGCCATCGGTGATGTCGGGCTGGTACCAGCGCACCTGGTGGCTGCCGACGTGGCCTTCCTCGCGGCGGTTGCGGCGCAGCGGCTTGATCGTTGGCTTGGCGGTCAGCATCAGTCCCAGCACCTGGCGCTCCCCGTCGCGTGCCCGGCACACGACGAATCCATCGCCCGCCTGCTGCTGCCAGTGCAGGCCGCTGCCGGCCGGCAGCGGCGGGCAGCGGGCGTCCTGCGCGATGGCCGGCGCGGCCGCCAGTGCGGTCGATGCCGCCAGTGCGGCCAGCAGGGGGAGGCGGTGTCGGATTGGGGTCATCAGGTTTCTCCTGGCGCCGGCGCGCAGGCCGGTGGGGCCTGGGTGGATTGCATGCCTGCGGGCGGTGCCTGGTCCGAAATTAGCCAGACGCGCCCGCGGATGCAAACCCCGGGCTCAGAAATTGCGCTGGAAGTCGAAGGCCTGGCGCCCGGCATCGGTCGTCACCGCCACCTCCACCCGCAGGCTGTCGCGTGCGGCGGTGTTCACGGTGCCGACATGGTCGATGTAGCCGCCGGTGGCGACCGGGCGCAAGGCCACGGCCTGGCGTCGCCCGGACAGGTCGACCGCTTCGGCGTGGACCTGGCCGCTGGCGGTGACTTCCTGGCCGTCGGCATCGGGCTGGCGCAGGGCGATCACCAGCAGGGCGGTGTCGGCGCGGCGTTCCACACCGTACTCGCGGGCCACCGCCTCGCCCAGGGCCAGGGTGGGCAGCAGGTTGTAGTGGACGCGCAGCGGGCCTGGCAGGTCGATGCTGCCCACCTGGTCAGGCACCGCCTCGACCGGCTGCGGCGCCGGACCGCCGCAGCCGGCCAGCAGCAGGCCTGCGACCAGGCCCAGCGCCAGCCCCCGGCGGGCCATCGCGCGTGCCATCGGGTGGCGTCGATCGCGGCGGGACGGACTCATGCGCCTGCTCCGGTGGCCAGTTCGGCGGCGCGCTGGCGAGCGGCGTGCACGGCCCGGGCGACCAGGGTTTCCAGGCCGCCGGCCTGGAAGGTCTCGATCGCCGCCTGGGTGGTGCCGCCGGGCGAGGTCACCTGCCGCCGAAGTTCGGCCGGGGCCTGGCCGGATTCGGCCAGCATCCGTCCGGCACCGAGCAGGGTGTGCACCACCAGGCTGCGGGCGTCGGCGGCTGGCAGGCCTTCGGCCACCGCGGCCGCTTCCATCGCCTCGGCCAGCAGGAAGGCGTAGGCCGGGCCGCTGCCGGAGACCGCGGTGACCGCATCGACCAGCGATTCCCCGGCCACCCAGACCGTGGCCCCGGCGCTGGCCAGCAGCTGTTCGGCGCGCTGGCGGCCTGCGGCGTCCACCTGCGGGGCGGCGTACAGGCCGGTGACGCCGGCACCCAGCAGGGCCGGGGTGTTGGGCATGCAGCGCACCACCGGCAGCTCGCCACCCAGCCATTGCTGGATCCGCGCCACCGGGATGCCGGCGGCGATGGACACTACCAGCGGGCGGGCGGCCTGCGCCGGTCCGGCCAGCGGCTCGCAGGCCGCGCGCATGGCCTGCGGCTTGACCGCCAGCAGCCACAGCCCGGCTCCGGCCACGGCCGGCGGGCCAAGTTCGAAGCCCTGCACGCCGAAGTCGGCGACCAGTGCCTGGCGCAATTCGGCCACCGGTTCGGCCACGCGGATGCGCGAGGTGTCGAAGCCACGGCGGGACAGGCCACCGATCAGGCTGCGGGCCATGTTGCCGCCGCCGATGAAGGCCAGGGTGTCGGGGGAAGGGGGCGTTGCGGGCATCGGCGGCGGGTCCGGTTGGGGAAGGTGGGCGGGGCGGCATGGCCGACCGGCTGTGTCGGCTGCGTTATCGATGCGGTGCAGCACGGTTCGTGGGGGGCTGGCTGGCAGGGCCGCCGGGGGCCATTGGCGACGGTAGCCGGAGCGCTATACTGCCCCGCGGGGATGTATCGTTCCAGCCTGCGCACCGCCGCGGGCCTATACGGGGGATTGACGCGATGGATATCGCCGAACTGCTGGCCTTCTCGGTCAAGAACAAGGCTTCCGACCTGCACCTGTCCGCCGGCTTGCCGCCGATGATCCGGGTGGATGGCGACGTGCGCCGGATCAACATCCCGGCGCTGGACCACAAGCAGGTGCATGCGCTGGTGTACGACATCATGTCGGACAAGCAGCGCCGCGACTACGAGGAATTCCTCGAGGTCGACTTCTCCTTCGAGATTCCCTCGCTGGCCCGCTTCCGCGTCAACGCGTTCAACCAGAACCGCGGTGCCGGCGCGGTGTTCCGCACCATTCCCTCCGACGTGCTGACCCTGGAAGACCTGGGCTGCCCGCCGATCTTCCGCGAGCTGATCGACCAGCCGCAGGGCCTGATCCTGGTCACCGGGCCGACCGGCTCGGGCAAGTCGACCACCCTGGCGGCGATGGTCGACCACATCAACAAGAACGAGTACGGGCACATCCTCACCGTCGAGGATCCGATCGAGTTCGTGCACACCTCGCAGAAGTGCCTGATCAACCAGCGCGAGGTGCACCGCGACACCCACGGCTTCAACGAAGCCCTGCGCTCGGCCCTGCGCGAAGACCCCGACTACATCCTGGTCGGCGAAATGCGCGACCTGGAAACCATCCGCCTGGCGCTGACCGCCGCCGAGACCGGCCACCTGGTGTTCGGTACCCTGCACACCAGTTCGGCGGCCAAGACCATCGACCGCATCATCGACGTGTTCCCGGCCGGCGAGAAGCCGATGGTGCGCTCGATGCTGTCCGAGTCGCTGCGCGCGGTGATCTCGCAGGCACTGCTGAAGAAGGTCGGAGGTGGCCGCACCGCGGCCTGGGAAATCATGGTTGGCACCCCGGCCATCCGCAACCTGATCCGCGAGGACAAGGTCGCGCAGATGTACTCGGCCATCCAGACCGGCCAGCAGTACGGCATGATGACCCTGGACCAGCACCTGCAGGACCTGGTCAAGCGCGGCCTGGTCACCCGCAACCAGGCCAGGGATTACGCCAAGGACAAGCGCCTGTTCGAGTAAGCGCCCAGGCAGGGCGCACACCCGCGCCGGACCGGCAACCACGCATCGCGGAGCACAGTCATGAGCACCATCGACTTCACCTCGTTCCTCAAGCTGATGGCGCACCAGAAGGCGTCGGACCTGTTCATCACCGCCGGCATGCCGCCGTCGATGAAGGTGCACGGCAAGATCAGCCCGATCACCCAGACCCCGCTCACCCCGCAGCAGAGCCGCGACCTGGTCCTCAACGTGATGACCCCCTCGCAGCGCGAGGAGTTCGAGAAGACCCACGAGTGCAACTTCGCAATCGGCGTGGCCGGCGTCGGCCGCTTCCGCGTGAGCTGCTTCTACCAGCGCAACCAGGTGGGCATGGTGCTGCGCCGGATCGAGACCAAGATCCCCACGGTCGAGGAGCTGAACCTGCCGCCGATCATCAAGACCCTGGCGATGACCAAGCGCGGCATCATCCTGTTCGTCGGCGCCACCGGCACCGGCAAGTCGACTTCGCTGGCGGCGATGATCGGCTACCGCAACCAGAACTCCACCGGGCACATCATCACCATCGAGGATCCGATCGAGTTCGTGCACAAGCACGAGGGCTGCATCATCACCCAGCGCGAGGTCGGCATCGACACCGACACCTGGGAAAACGCGCTGAAGAACACCCTGCGCCAGGCCCCGGACGTGATCATGATCGGCGAGGTGCGTACCCGCGAGGGCATGGACCACGCCATCGCCTTCGCCGAGACCGGCCACCTGGTGCTGTGCACCCTGCACGCCAACAACGCCAACCAGGCGATGGACCGCATCATCAACTTCTTCCCCGAGGACCGTCGCAGCCAGCTGTTGATGGACCTGTCGCTCAACCTCAAGGGCGTGGTCGCCCAGCAGCTGATCCCCACGCCCGACGGCAAGGGTCGCCGGGTGGCGATGGAGATCATGCTGGGTACGCCGCTGGTGCAGGACTACATCCGCGACGGCGAGATCCACAAGCTCAAGGAAGTGATGAAGGAATCCACCAACCTGGGCATGAAGACCTTCGACCAGAGCCTGTTCGAGCTGTACCAGGCCGGCGAGATCTCCTACGACGATGCCCTGCGCTATGCCGACTCGCAGAACGAGGTGCGCCTGCGGATCAAGCTGTCCCAGGGTGGCGATGCCCGCACCCTGGCCCAGGGCCTGGACGGGGTGGAAATCGCCGAGGTGCGTTGAGCCCGGCGCCCCCCCGCACCCTGCTGCATCCAGGCCGCCTGCGGGCGGCCTGGTCGTTCATGGCGCGACCCGGATCAGGGGAGTGCCTCTGCGGGGACATCGCTAGCCGGAGTGCCCGGGTCCGGCGCGGTCGCGGCGCTGGCGGCCTGGCCGGCATCGATCCGCTGCGGTTCTCCATCGCCCAGCGAAAGATCCGGCCAGCGTTGCCGGTGCAGGCCGATCCGGCCTTCCAGCAGCTTGCGGCGCAGCTGCTTGGCATCGGTCCTGCGCACGTCGTCGGGATCGTGCCGCCAGACATCGTGTGACCAGAAATTCACCTCCCCGGCGTTGCGCCAGGCATCGGCCTGGTAGGCATGCACCTGGCATTGCGCGCGCAGGGCGTCGTGGATCTGGCACAGCAGGAATTCGTCGCTGCCGTCCGCGTCCAGATCCGAACGCAGCGCCACGCAATCCGCATCGGGAAGCCTGCAGTCGGCCGGTTGCAGTTGCCCGGACAGCAGTGCCTGCCACCAGCCATCGTCATCAGCGACGGTGCCGCTGGCCAGGGCGATGTGCTGGCGCAACTGGCCGGCATCGCGCAGGCGCTGGCGTTCGCGCGCCTCATCGGTCAGCTCGCTGCGCCAGCGGTGGCCGCGCTTGAGCATCCGCTCGATCGCGGCGGATGCATCGGCATCACCGGCGAAAGCCGGGGAGTCGCGCAGCGATTGCAGCGCCAGGTAGCCACGCCGGCCCAGTTCGAAACGCAGGTGCTCCAGATCCCGGTGCACGGTTGCCGGCGCGGCGGCCTGCATCCGCTCCAGCTGGCTGGAGGCGCTGAGCCGCAACGGGTCCAGCAGCGGCGAGTTGGCGAGCACCGCCAGCCCCACCACGACCCACGACAGCAGCATGTTCACCCGTCGCAACGGCTGCAGCCATGCCTGGCGCGAGCGCAGCACCGCCCAGGCATAGCCGAAGGCGTAGCCGGCGGCGATCGCCGCGACCAGCCCCGCCCAGAAGCGTTCGCTGGTCCAGCCGTACTGCTGGATGCGCAGGAACATCGCGTACAGCGCCAGCAACGCATACAGCGGCAGCACCAGCAGGCCGGCTTCGACCATCCGCCGCAGCCAGGCCGGATACGGACGCGGGCCTTCCCCGTCCTGATAGACCGCGTTGGCGAACACCACCAGCAGCACCACCACGCTGAGCAGGATCGCGGCGGCCGAGCGCGTGCTCCACAGCGGC
This sequence comes from Pseudoxanthomonas sp., assembly GCA_018060215.1. GTDB lineage: Bacteria > Pseudomonadota > Gammaproteobacteria > Xanthomonadales > Xanthomonadaceae > Pseudoxanthomonas. The sequence goes on along the minus strand of JAGOWL010000003.1, from coordinate 34,490 downwards.
TCCAGCCCGGTGAAAGGCAGGCTGGCGATGAACAGGACCGCGATGAAAGCCAGCAGCGGCAACAGTCCCTTGAACACCGCGAACAGGATCTGCCGGGCCACCTGCACCGGCCGGTGCTGGGTACGCCCGATCAGGATGCCCAGGCCTGCCATGGCGCCGGTGGCCATGTAGATGAAGGCGTCTTCGCGGAACAGTTCGCGGAAGAACGTGATCTTGACCAGGGCGAACAGGCTGCCCCACAGGTGCAATACCGCCCAGCAGATCCCGGTGAACAGGGCAGCCAGCGCCAGGGTCAGCGCGTTCTGCCAGGCGTGTTCGAACAGTTCGGGATAGGCGGCGCGCCAATGGCCGTGGGCGAGCCGGCACTGCAGCCAGGGCAGGGCGACGAACAGGCCGATCGCCAGGGTGATTCCGAACGGGGCAAGCACCGCACCGCTCTCCAGGCCGGGCGCGCCGGTGGCGTTCCAGCCGGCCCAGGCCGCCAGCGGCAGGAACAGCAAGGCCAGCGCCAGCGCGTGCTGCCAGAAGCGCCGGTCGCGCAGCTCGACCACGCTCAGGGTCATCGCCGTCGGCACGGTCAGCACCAGCGTGTACCAGCAGATGCGGCCGCCCAGCCCCGAGAACGGCCACCAGTCCAGTTCGGTGCCGCGTTGGGCCAGGTACATCAGGCCACCCTGCAGCAACGCGACCAGCACGATGAAGGCGCGGGTGTTGCGGGACAGGACCGGTTCTTCACGCATCGGCGGGACTCCTGGAGGGCTTGGCGATTATGGCAAAGGACCTGTCGGGCGGCTGCGCCGGCGCTAGAATGGGGGCATGACTGCCGTCGAAGACAACCTGTCCAACCAGCTGCTGATCGCGCTGCCGGCGATGGCTGATCCCAATTTCGCCCGCACCGTGGCCCTGATCTGCCAGCACGACGAGCAGGGTGCGATGGGCGTGGTGGTCAACCGCGCCTCCGAATACACCCTGGGCCAGGTGCTCTCGCAGATGGGCATCGGCAGCGATGACCAGGCGCTGTGCGCACGCCCGGTGCTGCACGGCGGGCCGGTGCACCAGGAGCGCGGCTTCGTGCTCCACGACGGCGAGCGGGAATGGGAGTCGAGCCTGCGGGTGGGACAGCACCTGTACCTGACCACCTCGCGCGACATCCTCGAGGCGATGGCCGCCGGCCAGGGCCCGGCGCATGCGATGGTGGCGCTGGGCTGCGCCGGATGGGGCGCAGGGCAACTGGAGTTCGAACTGGGCGAGAACACCTGGCTGACCGCGCCGACGGATCCGTCACTGCTGTTCGAGCTGCCGCTGGAGCGCCGCTGGCAGACCGCGGCCGGGCGCATCGGCGTGGACGACATGTTCCGCCTGGCCGACTACAGCGGGCATGCCTGATCCGTCCGCGCCCGTCGCCCGGCCGCCGGCCGATGCCATCGTGCTGGGCTTCGACGTCGGCGCGCGCCGGATCGGGGTCGCGGTGGGCAGTGCCATGGGCGGCACGCGCGCGCTGGCGGTGGTGGACGTGCACGAGGCCGGGCCGGACTGGAAGGCGGTCGATCGCCTGCAGGCCGAGTGGCGACCAGGTGGCCTGGTCGTGGGCGATCCGATGACCCTGGACGGCGGCGACCAGCCGATCCGGCGCCGCGCACGCGCCTTCGCCGAGGAGCTCAAGGCGCGCTACCGCGTGCCGGTGGTGATGGTCGACGAGCGCTCCAGTTCGATCGAAGCCGCACAGCGCTTCGCCCGCGACCGTGCCGCCGGCAACCGCCGCCGTCGCGATGCCGCCGCCCTGGATGCCGCCGCCGCCGCCGTCATCATCGAACGCTGGTTGCAATCCCCCGACGACGCCACCCCCGTGCAGGAGCCAGAAGCCACGCCATGAGCCCGCAACTCGATTCCAACGGACGCCTGCGCCACCTGTTGACCCTGGAAGGCATGCCGCGCAGCACGATCCTGCAACTGCTCGACCGCGCCGGGCAGATCCGCGATGCCGCCGTCGGCCGGGTCGGCAAGCGCGCGGTGCTGGCCGGCACCGCCGTGTGCACGCTGTTCTTCGAGCCGTCCACGCGTACCCGCAGCTCTTTCCAGCTGGCCGCGCTGCGGCTGGGCGCGGACGTCATCAACTTCGATGCCTCGACCTCGTCCACGCGCAAGGGCGAGACCGAGCAGGACACCTTGAAGAACCTGGAGGCCATGGGCGTGCGTGGGTTCATCGTGCGCCATCCGGGCGACGGCGTGGTGCAGGCCCTGGCCGACGCCGCCGGCGTGGGCACCGCCCTGGTCAACGCCGGCGATGGCCGCAACGCCCATCCGACCCAGGGACTGCTGGACATGCTGACCCTGCGCCAGGCCAGGGGCAGCGATTTTTCCAGGATGAAGGTGCTGATCGTGGGCGACGTCCGGCATTCGCGGGTGGCGCGCACCAACCTGCACGCGCTGCGCGCACTGGGGGCCGGCGAGATCCGCGTGTGCGGGCCGGCACCGCTGCTGCCCGAGGCCGGCACCACCGCCGGCTGCGTGGTCGGTGGTGACTTCGATGCCATGCTCGAAGGCGTGGATGCGGTGATGATGCTGCGCCTGCAGCGCGAGCGGATGGAGGAAGGCCTGGTGCCCTCGCTGGAGGACTACCACGCCCGTTACGGCCTGACCGCCGCGCGCCTGGCACGCGCCGCCCCGGGGGCGGCGGTGCTGCACCCCGGGCCGATCAACCGCGGGGTGGAGATGACCGACGAGGTCGCCGATGGCCCGCAATCCTGGGTGTTGCGCCAGGTGGCCAACGGTGTGGCCGTGCGCATGGCGGTGCTGGAGCACTTGCTGGGGTAGGCGCCACCACGGCGCTCAGTCGACCGCGATGGCCACCGGTGCCGGCACCGGCGAGGTGACCTGCCGCGCCGACTCCACCAGGTCGACGAACTCGCCGCGCAGGCCCCAGCGGTCCTGGCCCAGCGACCCACGTGCGGTCGTGGCCACATCGTTCCAGCCCCAGTCGCCGACGTTGCCGCCGCCGCGCAGCAGGTCGGCGTAGCCGGCCACCGCGCTGGCGAAGCGCAGCGACTGGCTGGCTTCATCCCGCAGCGCCGAACGCAGCACCGGCGTTTCGATCAGGCGGCTGCGTTCCTGGCCGGGCAGCTTGTAGCGCAGGCGCAGGTGGGCCAGTTCGCCGTCCCCGGCCGTGGCCTTGCCGGCTGCCGTGCCGGTGCCGTAGCGCAGCGGCGGCAGGCGTTCGCCGCCCGAACCCACCAGGGCGATCTCGTACAGTGCGGTCACTTCATGTCCAGCACCGATGTCGCCGGCATCCACCCGGTCGTTGGCGAAGTCCTCGCTGCGCAGCAGCCGGTTCTCGTAGCCGACCAGGCGGTATTCGGCCACCAGCGCCGGGTTGAACTCGATCTGGATCTTCACGTCGCGGGCAATGGTCAGCAGGGTCGATTGCATCTGTTCGACCAGCACCTTGCGCGCTTCCTCGGGGGTGTCGATGTAGGCGTGGTTGCCGTCGCCGGCGTCGGCCAGGCGCTCGGCCATGGCATCGTGGTAGTTGCCCTGGCCAAAGCCCAGCGTGGAAAGTGCAATACCCGACCTGCGCTGGTCGGCCACCCAGGTCTCCAGGCTGCCGCGGTCCACGGTGCCGACGTTGAAGTCGCCGTCGGTGGCCAGCAGGATCCGGTTGACCCCACCTTCGACGTAGCCCTGCCGCGCCGCGGCGTAGGCCAGCTGGATGCCCTCGCCGCCATTGGTGCTGCCGCCGGCCTGCAACCGCTCCAGCGCGGCCAGGATCTGGTCGTGGCGGTCGCCCGGCGTGGGCGGCAGGACCAGCCCGGCCGAGCCGGCATAGACCACGATCGAAACCCGGTCCTGCGCGCGCAGCTGCGGCACCAGCAGGGCGAAGGACTGCTTGAGCAGCGGCAGCTTGTCCGGCGAATGCATCGAGCCGGAGGTGTCGATCAGGAACACCAGGTTGGCCGGCGGCAACACCGCCTTGTCCACGTCGTAGCCCTTGATCCCGATCATCAGCAACTGCCGGTCCGGATGCCAGGGCGAGGGTGCCAGTTCGGTGGTGGTGCGGAACGGGGTCTGCCGCGTGGCCGGGGCAGGATGGCCGTAGCCGAAGTAGTTCAGGAATTCCTCCACCCGCACCGCATCGGCCGGCGGGCGCACGCCGGCGCGCAGCATCCGCCGCACGTTGGCGTAGCTGCCGGTGTCCACGTCGATGGAGAAGGTCGATACCGGTTGCTCGCTGGCGCGCTGCACGGGGTTGTCGTCGCGGCCCTGGTAGCGCTCGGTGACCACCGGTGCAGGCAGCGGGGCAATGGCCGCCGCCGGTGCGGCCACGGCCATGTATTGCTTCTGTGCGGCCACGGCGGCGGCCATCCGCTGCTGCCGCTGCCGCGACGCATCAGCCGCGGCCGACCCACGCTCGGACTCGGCCCGCGTCGGCACCGGCGATGGTGCCGGAGCAGGGACTTCGGCGGTCAGGCTGTCGGCGGCCGGCTGGCCGTGGGCCGGGCTGGCGGTATCGCCGGAACCGGCCTGCCTCGGCCCTGAACTGCAGGCGGCCAGTGCCAGGGCCAGCAGCACGGCGCCGGCCAGGGGGCGGGTCAGTGGAGAGGTCGGGGCGTTGCGCATGGGGTGACTCCCGTTGGATGGACGGGAGATCGAACGCCTGGGCGGCGGCAACGGGGTTGCGGCCTGGCTTACAGCACCATCGGCTGGAACGCGATGCCCAGTCCGGGCATGCCTTCCTTCTCGGCCAGCAGGTCGGCGCGAAGCAGCGGGCGGCTTTCGATCCAGTCGCGCTCGAGCACCAGCTGCAGGCGGTTGCCCTTGGCCGACAGCTCCAGGCGCGGGATGTCGTCGCTGTCGTGCGGGCGGTGCAGCAGCACCGCCAGGCGCAGCAGCGCGGCCTTGCGCCGGCTCGACAGCAGCAGGCGGTCGGGCAGGGCATCGAAAGTGGACTTGGGCACGCCGCGGCGGTGGCTGCGCACCAGGGCGGCCAGCACCTGCTGTTCCTGGCGCGAGAAGCCGGCGATATCCGAATGCTCCAGCACGTAGGCGCCATGCACGTGGTACTGGCTGTGGGCGATGGCCAGGCCCAGCTCGTGCACGCGCGCGGCCCAACCGAGCATGCGCGCGTCGTCGTCGTCCAGCGCCCAGGCCTTGGCGACCTGCTCGAACAGGCGCAGGGCCGTGCCTTCCACCCGCGCGGCCTGGACTTCGTCGATACCGTAGCGTCGGCACAGGGCCTGGATCGAGGTATCGCGCGGATCGGCCGCACCGCCGCGGCCGAGCATGTCGTAGAGGATGCCTTCGCGCATGGCGGCCTTGCTGACCAGCAGCTTCTGCAGTCCCAGCGCACGGAACGCCGCCTCCAGTACCAGCACGCCGCCGGCGATGATCGGGCGCCGTTCGCTGGACAGGCCGGGCAGGTCGATGCGGCTGATGTGGTCGGCCTGGAGCAGGCGGTCGCGCACCTGCGGCAGTGCCTCGGCGGTGATCGCGCCCTTGGTCAGCTTCATCGCCATGCAGATTTCGCTGATGGACTTGTGCGTGCCCGACGAGCCCAGCGCCTCATGCCAGCCCAGCGCCCGGTACAGGCCGGCGAACTGCTGGAACTCGGCACTGATCTCGGTCAGCGCCATGGTCCACTTCTTCCTGGACAGGCGCCCGCCGGGGAAGAAACGGCGGGTACTGGCAATGCAGCCGGCCTGCAGGCTTTCGCGTTCCACCGGCTCGAAGCCACGGCCGATGATGAATTCGGTCGAGCCGCCGCCGATGTCGATCACCAGGCGCTGCTGGCCGGGCTTGGGCGGCTGTGCATGGGCAACGCCCAGGTAGATCAAGCGTGCTTCCTCGCGCCCTGAGACCACTTCGATCGGATGGCCCAGCGCGGCTTCGGCCGCGCGCAGGAAGGCCTGCGGGTCGCGCAGGCGGCGCACGGTGTTGGTGGCCAGGGCGCGCACGTGCAGCCGGGGCACGCCGCGCAGGCGCTGGCCGAAGCGGGCCAGACAGTCCAGCGCGCGTTGCCGGGCCTGCTTGTCCAGGCCGCCCTTCTCATCCAGGCCGTCGGCCATGCGCACCGTCTCGCGCAGGCGGTCGACCACGCGCAGCTGGCCCAGCATGTGCTGGGCCAGGACCATGTGGAAACTGTTGGAGCCCAGGTCGATGGCGGCCAGCGCATCGCCGTCCTGGACCTGCGGGCGGTGGGAGGAGTAGGGCATGGGCGGCATCTTAACGGATGGGGTGCCGGTGCCGGGCGAGTATGGAGCAGGCGCTTGGTGCTACAGCGCTTCCAGCAGCGCCAGCTGGGCCGAGTAGGGTGCCTCCTCCGGGCCGGGGCTGCACTTGCGGTAGACGCCATCGGCGCCCAGCTCCCAGGCATCGAGGTTGTCGGCCAGGTAGTTGTCCAGGGTCTCGCGCCGCACGCGTGCGGCCAGCACCGGGTCCAGGATCGGGAAGCAGGTCTCGACCCGGCGCAGCAGGTTGCGCTCTAGCCAGTCGGCGCTGGCGCAGAACAGGTCCGGCTTGCCGTCGTTGCCGAACCAGTACACGCGGCTGTGTTCGAGGAAGCGGCCGACGATCGAGCGCACCCGGATGTTGTCCGACACCCCCGGCACGCCCGGTCGCAGGGTGCAGGCGCCGCGCACGATCAGGTCGATCCGTACCCCGGCCTGGGAGGCGGCGTACAGCGCGCGCACCACCTGCGGTTCGTTGAGTGCGTTCATCTTGGCGATGATCCGCCCCGGCTTGCCCCTGGCGGCCAGTCGGGCCTCGCGTTCGATCCGCTTGAGGATGCCGCTGTGCAGGGTGAACGGCGATTGCAGCAGGCGCTTGAGCTTGATCGACGGCGCCAGCCCGGACAGCTGCTGGAACAGCAGGTTGACGTCGTTGCCGATGTCCGCATCGGCGGTCATCAGGCTCAGGTCGGTATAGGCGCGCGCGGTACCGCTGTGGTAGTTGCCGGTGCCCATGTGCACGTAGCGGCGCAGGCGGCGGCCCTCGCGGCGCACGATCAGCAGCATCTTGGCGTGGGTCTTGAAGCCGACCACGCCGTACACCACCTGCACGCCGGCTTCCTGCAGGCGGTCGGCAAAGGCCAGGTTGGCTTCCTCGTCGAAGCGCGCGCGAAGTTCCACCACCGCGGTCACGTCCTTGCCGTTGCGCGCGGCCTGCACCAGCGCATCGACGATCGCCGAGTTCTTGCCGGTGCGGTACAGGGTCTGCTTGATCGCCAGCACGTCCGGATCGATGGCCGCCTGGGCCAGCAGCTCGAGCACGCCGTTGAAGGAATCGAACGGGTGGTGCAGGAGCACGTCGTCGCGGGCGATGGCCTTGAAGATGTCCTCGTCCTCGAGCCGGTGGCGCGCGGTGAACGGCAGGTACTTCAGTTCCGGGCTCTGGACCAGGTCATGGACCTGGATCACCCGGTTCAGGTTGACCGGGCCGTCGATGTAGTAGACCGCGTTCTCGCCCAGTTCGAAGTTCTGCAGCAGGGTGCGCACGATCGGCTTGGGGCAGTCGTGGGCGATCTCCAGCCGCACCGCCGGCTGGTAGCCGCGACCGACCAGTTCGGTGCGCAGGGCCGAGGCCAGGTTGTCCACTTCGTCCTCGTCCACCACCAGGTCCGAATTGCGGGTGACCCGGAACTGGTAGGCGCCGCGCACGGTCATGCCCGGGAACAGTTCGTCGACGAAGGCGGCCAGCAACGAGGACAGCAGCACGAACGCCTGCTTGCCCTTGCCGGCCAGGCTGGGCGGAAGCTGCACGATGCGGCTGAGCGAGCGCGGTGCGCGCACGATCGCCAGGTGGCCGGGGCGGCCAAATGCGTCCTTGCCTTCCAGCACCACCACCACGTTGAGCGATTTGTTGAGGATGCGCGGGAACGGATGCGAGGGGTCCAGCCCCAGCGGCGACAGCACCGGGATCACGTTGTTGCGGAACCATGCCCGCAGCCAGCGCCGCTGCCGCGCGTTCCAGCTGGTGCGGGCCAGGATGTCGATCCCGGCATCGGCCAGCTGCGGCCGCAGCATCTGGTTCCAGCAACGGTACTGGGCATCGACCAGTTCGGCCGCGCGCACGTGGATCAGCTCCAGCAACTGCGCCGGGGCGATGCCGTCGGCGTGCGCCGGCAGGCCCAGGTCCACGGCATGGCGCACGGTGGCCGTGCGGATCTCGAAGAACTCGTCCAGGTTGGTGCAGGAGATGCACAGGAAGCGCAGCCGCTCCAGCAGCGGCACCTTCGGGTCCTGGGCCTGGGCCAGCACGCGCCAGTTGAAGTCCAGCTGTGACAGTTCGCGGTTGAGGTACAGGGCCGGGTCGCGCAGGGCCTCGGCCCCGTGGCCGGGAGGCAGGGTCGGATCGGCGGGGCTTGGCTGGTCGATGTCCATCGGTGCGGTGCGTGGTGGCGGGGTGGCTGCAGGTTGGCGCGGCTTCATCGGCCCGCCTGCGCGGCGGCCAGCGGGTCGGCATCCACATCATGCCTTGGCTGGACCCGCTCGGGGCCGAAATGGCAGGCGAACGTGCTGCCTTCGCCGACCGTGCTTTGCACGCTCAGCCGGGCCTGGTGCAGGCCCAGCACGTGCTTGACGATGGACAGTCCCAGCCCGGTGCCGCCGCTTTCGCGCGAGCGGCTGCTGGAGACGCGGTAGAAGCGTTCGGTCAGGCGCGGGATGTGGGCCTCGGGGATGCCGTAGCCGGTGTCGCGCACGGCCAGCACCGCGCCGCCATCGGGCGTGCGCTCGAACTCGACCTGGACCTTGCCGCCGGCCGGGGTGTAGCGGATCGCGTTGGTGACCAGGTTGGAGAAGGCGCTGTGCAGCTCCTGGGTGGAGCCGAGCAGGTCGCAGCCGGCGCGGTCGTGGATCCCGATGGCATGCCGGCCCTGGCTGTAGGCCTCGGCTTCGCGACGCAGGGTGGCCAGCAGCGGCGCCATCGGCACGGTCTCCTCCGGCAGGCTGTCGCGCGACTCCAGCCGCGACAGCGTCAGCAGGTCCTCGACCAGGCGGGTCATGCGCTGGGACTGCTTGCGCATCTCTTCCAGCATCGGCCCCCACTCCGGTACGTCCTCCGGGTCGAGCATGTCCAGGTAGCCGTGGACCACGGTCAGCGGCGTGCGCAGTTCGTGGGAAACATTGGCCACGAAGTCCTGGCGCATCTGTTCCAGGTGCAGCAGCTTGCTCACGTCACGGGCGACCAGCAGCCAGTAGTCCTCCGAATAGGGGATCAGGCGCAGGTTCAGGCGTATCCGGTCGTCCGCCGGCGAGGGCGCGTCGAGCATCGGCTCGGCATTGCGGCCGCCAGCCAGCCAGCGCGCCAGCGGCAGCGGCTGCAGGCGCTCGACCACCGAGGCGTGCAGGTCCTGCGGGTAGCGCAGGCCGAGCAGGCTGCTGGCGGCGCGGTTGAACCAGATCGTGCGCTGGGTGTTGCGGTCCACCACCACGATCGCATCGGGCAGGGCAGCGGCGGCGGCGCGGTAGGCGCGCAACATTTCCAGCAGGCGCCGCTTGCGTGCGCGCATCTCGGTCTGGCTGCGGTGCAGCAGGTGGTCCAGTTCGTTCCAGGCACCGGCGCCGCGCGCCGGCACCCAGCGCTGGCGCGCGGTCAGGCCGAGCAGCACCCGGCGCAGGCGCCAGTAGTGCCAGGCCAGGATTCCCAGTGCGGTGACGGCCAGTACCCAGCCGACCTGGCCCAGCACCAGGCCCACGGTGATCGCCGCGCCCAGCAGGCCGAGCAGGACCAGCAGGGTGCGCCGCCAGGCCAGGCGCAGGTGTGGCGGCATGCCGCGCACCGCATCCCCGTGGCGGGGGCGTTGCGGCGTCGGGGCAGGCGTGTGGTTCATCGGTGCGGCGTGCGTTGTGCGTTCAGTCGGCGGAGGAGAAGCGGTAGCCGGCGCCGCGCACGGTCTGGACCATGCCGTCCACGCCGAACGGTTCCAGGGTCTTGCGCAGGCGGCGGATATGCACGTCGATGGTGCGCTCCTCCACGTACACGCTGCCGCCCCAGACGTGGTCCAGCAGCTGGGTGCGGCTGTAGACACGTTCGGGATGGGTCATGAAGAAATGCAGCAGGCGGTACTCGGTGGGGCCGATCTGCACCGGGGCGTCGCCGGCGAACACCCGGTGGGCGGCGCCGTCGATGCGCAACGGGCCGATGGCCACGCTGCCGTCCTCGTCGTCCTCGCGTGAGCGGCGCATCACCGCGCGGATCCGCGCCAGCAGTTCGCGCGCCGAGAACGGCTTGACCACGTAGTCGTCCACGCCTGCTTCCAGGCCGCCGACGCGGTCGTTCTCCTCGCCACGGGCGGTGAGCATGATGATCGGCACTTCGCGGGTCAGCGGCTCGCGGCGCCAGCGCCGGGCCAGCTCCAGGCCGCTGGTGCCCGGCAGCATCCAGTCCAGCAGGATCAGGTCGGGGACGCGATCGGCGATGGCGGCCTGCGCCTCGCGTGCATCGCCGGCATGCACCGGGGCGTAGTCGCCCTTGCGCAGGGCGAAGGCGACCATGTCGCGGATCGAAGGCTCGTCGTCGACGATCAGGATCTGTTTCTGCACGTAATTCCCGGATCTGGCGGTGGCAGCCGAAATTAGACTACCGTCCGGTGACGGTATTGTGACAGTCGCGCCCGATGCCGGCCAGCACAGGCTCAGCGGCGCTGCATGTCCGGATCCTGGATGCCCTGGCGACGCAGCTCCAGCACCTGGGGGGTGATGGTGGCGATGCGCGCGTCGACCCGGGAACGGGTCACGTAATCCAGGTCGCCGCGCTTCTTCAGGTTTTCCAGCTGGATCAGCGCCTGCTCCGGGCGGCCGTTGAGGAAGGCGGCTTCGGCATAGGCCTCGGCGGCGCGATGGGTGTCGCCGGCCAGTTCGCTGGCGCGGGCGAAGGCCTGCTGGAACACCGGGTCCTCGCCGGCCCGGGCCAGCAGTGGGCGCAGCACTTCCTGGGCCCGCCGCCCGGCCTGGACGCCGCCCTGCTCGAGCAGGACATTGGCATAGGTCAGGACGACCGCCCGATGGCCGGGCATCCGCCGCAGCAGGGCGTCGTAGCGGCTGTTGGCCTGGGCGGCCCTGCCCGAGCGCGATTCGGCCTGGCCCAGGGCCAGCGCCAGCCACAGGTTGTCCGGGTGCTGCTCCAGCAGGTCCGACAGTTCGGTGACGGCCGAGGCGGGCTGGCGCGCCATCCTGGCCAGGGCCAGGCCGTAGCGTTGCGGATCGGACAGGCCGCTGGCGCTGGACCGGCGCATGGCCTCGTACTCGCGGATGGCTGCATCGGGCGTGTTGGCGGTCAGGGCGCGCAGCCGTTCCTGGGCCCAGCCGAACTGGGTACCGACCTGCGCCTGGGCCGGGTCCAGCGCGTCCAGCCGCAGGCCGGCCGGCAACAGCGGGTTGCCACTGCTGGCCGGCGCCGCCTGTACCCGCGACGGATCCAGGCGCTCGATGCGCTCGCCACCGGCCGGCGTGCTGGTGGTGGCCACGATGGTGCTGCGCTTGATCTGTTCGGCGCGCTGGCGGGCCTCGCTGACGCGGGTGGTGTTGATCGGGTGGGTGCGCAGGTACTCGGGCACCGAATAGCCGCCGTCGTTGCCGCGCATGGCCATGGCCATGCGCTCGAAGAAGCCGGCCATCGCATCGACGTCGTAGCCGCTGCGCGACAGGGTGCGGATGCCCAGGCGGTCGGCCTCCGATTCGTTGGAACGGGTGTAGTTGATCTGGTTCTGCTGGATCAGGGCCAAGCCACTGGCGACGGCGGCCTGGGTGGCGTCGCCGGAGGAGCTGCCGCCGGCCGCCTGCGCGGCCACGATCGCCGCCAGCATGCCCAGCAGGATCGGCACCTGGTCGCGCTGGGCGCGCTCCACCCCGCGCAGCACGTGCTGCTGGGTGACATGGGCGATCTCGTGCGAGAGCACGGCGGCCACCTCGTCCTCGCGTTCGGCGGTCAGGACCAGGCCGGCATTCATGCCGATGTAGCCGCCCAGGGTGGCGAAGGCGTTGATCTGCCGGTCCTTGAGCATGAACAGGGTGTAGGGCTGTTCGGGCCGGTCGCTGTTGGAGCCCAGCCGGGTGCCCATCGACTGCAGCCAGTCGTCCAGCAGCGGGTCTTCCAGCAGGTAGCCGTAATTGCGCAGCTCGCGCAGCATCATTGCGCCGTACTCGGCCTGTTTGGCCGGGGTCAGCAGTTCGCCGGCCGAGGAGCCGATGTCGGGCAGGCGCGGGCCATCCTGCGCCGGCAGGTGGCCCGGGGCCAGGCTCAGGGACAGGGCGGTGGCCAGCAGCAGGTGGCGCAAGCGGGAATCCTCCGGGAACGATGCAGCATGACGGGCGGTTGGCGGGGGCGGGTGAATCGGCGGTTAACCCGCTGTGTTCCATCCATGGGGGCTGTCCCGGCGCCGACCGCTACCATATCCCTTCGACCACATCCTTTCCGTGGAGTTTCCCGTGTCCAGCCAGCCGCCCCCGGTTACGATCTATTCCACCGCCGTATGCCCGTACTGCGTGGCTGCCAAGAACTTCCTCAAGAGCCAGGGCCGGGAGTGGACCGAGGTGCGGATCGACCTGGATCCGGCCGAGCGCGAGAAGATGATGGCGCGCACCCGTCGCACCAGCGTGCCGCAGATCTTCGTCGGCGATGTCCACGTCGGCGGCTACGACGACATGATGGCCCTGCACCGCGCCGGCAAGCTGCTGCCGCTGCTGGATGGCCAGGCGCCTTCCGCGTAGGCGCCACGCCGCGGCAGCCGCCGCCGATCGCGGTGCAGCCGTGGTCCCGGGCGCGCGCGGCCGCAACCTGAATCGGGCGCAAACGCGGGCGATATGCGCACTTGCTGCGAAAGTCGGGCTGGGTCGCCCCGCGCCGATCGGGCATAATTGCGCGATAACTTTCCTTCCCCTTCACGCCCGGTGCGTCCTCCCGGCCTGGCGCCCGTCTGGAACCCCCACACAATGACCCAGAAGATCACGGTCATCCGCGGCGATGGCATCGGCCCGGAGATCATGGACGCGACCCTGTACGTGCTCGACCGGCTCGGCGCCGGTCTGGAGTACGAATACGCCGAGGCCGGCCTGGCCGCGATGGAACAGTGCGGCGAGCTGCTGCCGCAGGCCACGCTGGATTCGATCGCCCGCAACAAGGTGGCCCTGAAGAGCCCGCTGACCACCCCGGTGGGCGGTGGCTTCAGTTCGCTCAACGTGGCCCTGCGCCGCCACTTCGACCTGTACGCCAACGTGCGCCCGGCCCATTCGTTCCCGAACACCAAGTCGCGCTACTCCAGTGGCGTGGACCTGATCACGGTGCGCGAGAACACCGAAGGCGCCTACATCGGCGAGGGCCAGACCCTGTCGGAGGACGGCGAGACGGCGATGCTGATGCAGAAGATCACCCGCAAGGGCTCCGAGCGCATCGTCCGCTACGCCTTCGAACTGGCGCGCCGCACCGGCCGCAAGAAGGTCACCGTGGTGCACAAGGCCAACATCCTCAAGACCACCTCGGGCCTGTTCCTGAACGTGGCCCGCGAGGTCGCGGCGCAGTACCCGGACATCGAGTGCAACGACATGATCGTGGACAACACCTGCATGCAGCTGGTGATGCGTCCGGAACAGTTCGACATCATCGTCACCACCAACCTGTTCGGCGACATCATCTCCGACCTGTGCGCCGGCCTGGTCGGCGGCCTGGGCCTGGCCCCGGGCGCCAACATCGGTGAGGACGCGGCGATCTTCGAGGCCGTGCACGGCACCGCGCCGGACATCGCCGGCAAGGGCATCGCCAATCCCTGCGCCCTGCTGCTGGGCGCGGCGCAGATGCTCGACCACATCGGCCAGCCGGACAACGCCGAGCGGCTGCGCAAGGCCATCGTCGCCACCCTGGAAGCGAAGGATTCGCTGACCGGCGACCTCGGCGGCAGCGGTACCACCCGGTCCTTCGCCGAAGCCATCGCCAGCCGGCTCTGAACGCAGCCGGCGGCGGTACGCACCGACGGGACGCACAGCGTCCCGTTTTTGTTGGTGGCTGTGCCATGGATGGCATTGGCCGGCGCCATGATGCGGCGCACAATTCCCGAACCCTATCCCAAGGCCCGGCCATGTCCGTCCGTCCCAGCGCCCTGGCGCTGACCCCGTTGCTGCTGTTCCTGGCGCTGTTCTTCGGCGCCGGTCTGTACTACACCGCCCAGGGCGAGGCGATGGGCTTCTACCAGTTGCGCGCCCCGGTGGCGATCCTGCCGGCGCTGGCCCTGGGCCTGTGGCTGGCGCGCCGGCGCCAGTTGCCCGCCCAGCCGACCCTGCTGGCCGGCATGGGCGACGCCAACATCATGCTGATGTGCCTGATCTTCCTGCTGGCCGGCGCGTTCGCGATGGTGTCCAAGGGCGTGGGTGCGGTTGATGCAGTGGTCGCCCTGGGCCTGGGCTCGCTGCCGCCGGTGCTGATCCTGCCCGGTCTGTTCGTGGCGGCCGGATTCGTGTCGCTGTCGATCGGCACCTCGATGGGCACGATCGCCGCGGTGGTGCCCATCGCCCTGGGCGTGGCCGATGCGGCCGGGCTGGACCGGGTGCTGGTGTCAGGCGCGGTGGTGGGTGGGGCGATGTTCGGCGACAACCTGTCGATCATCTCCGACACCACCATCGCCGCCACTCGCAGCCAGGGCGCGCAGATGCGCGACAAGTTCCGCGAGAACTTCCGCATCGCCCTGCCGGCGGCGGTGGCCACCGTGTTGCTGCTGGCCGGGATGGGTGAAAGCGCGCCGGTGGAGGCCGCCGCCGGTGCCTCGCCCTGGCTGGTGCTGCCCTACGTGCTGGTGCTGGTGCTGGCCCTGGCCGGGCTGGACGTGGTGGCGGTGCTGGGCATCGGCCTGGTCGCCGCCGGCGTGGGCGGTCTGGCGCTGGTGCCGGACTACGGCCTGGTCGAGTTCGCCGCCGACACCTGGGCCGGCTTTGAGAGCATGGTCGAGATCACCCTGCTGTCGATCCTGATCGGCGGCCTGGCCGCCCTGATCAAGGCCACCGGCGGGCTGGACTGGCTGGCCGCGGCCATCGCCCGCTTCGCCCGCGGCCATACCGGGCACCGCGCCGGCGGCTTCAGCATCGCCGCGCTGGCCACCGGCGCCAACGTGCTCACCGCCAACAACACCGTGGCCATCCTGGTGGCTGGCAGCGTGGCCCGCGACATCGCCCAGCGCCACGACATCAGCCCGCGGCGCTCGGCCAGCCTGCTGGACATCTTCGCCTGCGTGACCCAGGGCGTGCTGCCCTACGGTGCGCAGATCCTGCTGGCTGCCTCGCTGGCCTCGATCTCGCCGCTGGCCCTGGCCGGCAAGGTCCACTACTGCTGGCTGCTGGCCCTGTCGGCGGTGCTGTTCATGCTCTGGCCGGCCCGCCGCAACACCGCCGTGGCGGTCGATCCGGGCTGATGCAGGTTCTCCAGCGATCGGCCCGGCATGGAAAAGGCGCCTTGCGGCGCCTCTCCCATGGCCCGCCCGGGAGTGTGGTTCAGCGCGACTGGATCTTTGACAGCAGGCGCAGGAACTCCAGGTACAGCCACACCAGGGTGACCATCAGGCCAAAGGCGCCGTACCACTCGGTCACCTTGGGCGCGCCCTGGGCGCTGGCCTTCTCGATGAAGTCGAAATCCAGCACCAGGTTGAGCGCGGCGATGACGACCACGAACAGGCTGAAGCCGATGCCGATCATGCCGGCACCATGGATCATCGGCATCTGGATGCCGAAAAAGCCCAGCACGATCGACGCCAGGTAGAACAGCGCGATCCCGCCGGTGGCCGCGACCACGCCCATCCGGAACTTTTCGGTGGCCTTGATCAGGCCGGCGCGATAGGCCGCCAGCATCGCGAACAGGGTGCCGAAGGTCAGGATCACCGCCTGCACCACGATGCCGTCGAAACGCGCGTCGTAGATGGCCGAGATCGCGCCGAGGAAAAAGCCCTGGGCGATCGCGTACAGCGGCGCGGTGACCGGTGCCCAGGCCTTCTTGAAGATGGTGGCCAGGGCCAGGCCGAAACCGGCCAGCATCCCGCCCCACAGGTAGGCGTTGATGGCCGGGTTGATCTCGCCGGTCGGGCCGA
The DNA here is from genome assembly GCA_018060215.1 of Pseudoxanthomonas sp. Taxonomy (GTDB): domain Bacteria; phylum Pseudomonadota; class Gammaproteobacteria; order Xanthomonadales; family Xanthomonadaceae; genus Pseudoxanthomonas. The sequence continues at coordinate 18,436 of JAGOWL010000003.1, read as the reverse complement.
ACGCCTGGCTCCACGAGTAGGCGCCGGTGATCACCACCAGCAACAGCAGCAGGCCGGTCTTGTTGACCGTGCCGTTGACGGTCATGGTGCCGGCGTCGGCACCGGCTGCGGAGACGACCTGGCCGCTGGCGAGGTCGAGCAGGGTGGATTCGGAGAAGGCGGGGTTGCCACTGCGCATTCGGTGCACTCCATGCAAGGAAATGGATGGGCCAAGGATACACGAGGGTGTCGGGACAAGGCCCTTGCAACGCCGGCCCCGCGCCCGCGTCGGCCCGTCGATGATGGTCGCGGCCCGGGGTGGCTTGCGGCCTGGTGCGAAAGGGGGGACTCGAACCCCCACGCCTTGCGGCACTGGAACCTAAATCCAGGGCGTCTACCAATTCCGCCACTTTCGCAGGTGGCCGCATTCTAGCCGTGCCGGAAAAGAAAAACGCCCGGACTGGCCGGGCGTCTTCTTTCGGGATGGTGGGCCGTCAAGGATTCGAACCTTGGACCTACTGATTAAGAGTCAGCTGCTCTACCAACTGAGCTAACGGCCCCGAAACTGGCCGCACATTCTAGCGCATCGCGCCGTCCTGGCAAGCTCCGCGACTTTCGCCGCGGTTGAAAGGGTGGGGTGGCTGAGGGGATTCGAACCCCCGACCACTGGAATCACAATCCAGTACTCTAACCAACTGAGCTACAGCCACCACAGGGTACAACGGGTGAAACCTTTCCTCCCCGGCGCCCTGGGATGGCGCGCCCGGCAGGACTCGAACCTGCAACCGCCGGCTTAGAAGGCCGGTGCTCTATCCGGTTGAGCTACGGGCGCACAACGCGGTGTCGCATCGCCGGGTGGCGAGGTGGTCGGGGTAGAGGGATTCGAACCCCCGACATCCTGCTCCCAAAGCAGGCGCGCTACCAGACTGCGCTATACCCCGGTGTGCTGGGCCGGTCCGGCATCGCCTTGAAGCTGCGGCCCGCCGGGCCCGGCTTCCCGGTGTCGCCAGGCCCCGGAAGGCCGGCTATTGTCCGGAACCGGGCTTGGTGCTGTCAATGCCGGCGATGTCCGCGCACTGGCGCAGCCGCGGGCGATGGGCGAAACTATCGCGTTCCGCCGGCCGCCAGGATGGCCGGCACAGCCACCAAGACCCCCGTCAGAATCCGCCATGGCCCCCGGCCGTGGCCGCAGGAGCCCGAACACCATGCAAGTTTCCGTCGAATCCACCGGCAACCTCGAACGCCGGATCAACTTCAGCCTGCCGGCGGAGCAGCTGGAGTCCAGCATCAGCGGTCGCCTGCGCGAGATCGCGCGTACCGCCCGGATCAAGGGCTTCCGCCCGGGCAAGGTGCCGGCCAGGGTGATCGAGCAGCGCTTCGGCGAGCAGGTCAAGGCCGAGGTGATGGGTGGCCTGGTGCGGCAGACGCTGGATTCGGCGATCCGCGAACACGACCTGCGCGTGGCCGGGGTGCCGAGCATCGACCGTGCCGGCGAGGGCGAGCTGGATTTCGTGGCCACCGTGGAGGTGGTGCCGGACTTCGGTGACATCGACGTGGCCAAGCTGACGGTGGTGCGCAACACCGCCGAGGTGGCCGACGCGGACATCGACCAGATGGTGGAGAACCTGCGCCTGCAGCGCCGCACCTGGAGCAAGGTCGAGCGCGCCGCCGGCGCGGGCGACCTGGTCGCCGGCGCGCTGTGGACGCAGCTGGAGGACTTCCGCCAGCCGGCCGAAGGCGCCGAACAGTTCAGCACCGTGATCGGCTCGGGCCAGCTGCTGCCGGCCCTTGAGAACGCGCTGGCCGGCCTGGAGCCGGGCGTGGAGTCGGTCATCGACGTCACCTTCCCGGAGGCCTGGCGCCAGCCGCAGCTGGCCGGCAAGACCGCCCAGGTGCACGTGACCCTGGCCCAGGTGTCCGAGCCGGTGCTGCCGCAGGTCGATGCGGCCTTCATCCGCAGCTTCGGGGTCAAGAGCGGTGACGCGGACAAGTTCCGCGAGGACATCCGCGCCAACCTGGAGCGCGAGCTCAAGGGTGCGCTGATGAACCGGCTGCGGCGCGAGGTCGGCGAGCAGCTGACCGCCACCTGGGCGCACGTGGAACTGCCGCCGCGCCTGGTAGAGAACGAAGCGCGCAACATGCTGGCCCAGCAGGTCGAGCAGATCCGCCGCAGTGGCCAGAACCCCGGCCAGGTGCCGGCCGATGCCCACCAGCAGTTCCTGGAGCCGGCGCGCCGGCGCGTGCTGGCCGGCCTGCTGGTCGGCGAGGTGGCCCGTCGCCACGACCTGCGCCTGGACCCCAAGCGCCTGAACGAGACCCTGCGCCTGATCGCCTCCACCTACGAGGAGCCCGAGCAGGTGGTTGAGATGTACCGCAACGACCCCCAGTTGATGCAGGGACTGCAGAACAGGGTGATGGAGGAGCAGGTGATCGACTGGATCGCTGAGCGCGCCCAGCACACCGAGGCGCCGCTGTCGTTCCAGGAAGCGATCCGCCAGTAGGCCAGCCGGGGCCCGGGTGCCTGCATCCGGGTCCTCCCGTCCTCAACCAGGTCCCGATATCTCCATGAGCAACATCCCCATGAGCAATATCCAGCCCCAAGCACTGAACCTGGTCCCGATGGTGGTCGAACAGACCAGCCGCGGCGAACGGGCCTACGACATCTACTCGCGCCTGTTGAAGGAGCGCGTGATCTTTCTGGTCGGCGGGGTCGACGACCACGTGTCCAACGTCATCGTCGCGCAGATGCTGTTCCTGGAAGCCGAGAACCCGGAAAAGGACATCAGCTTCTACATCAATTCGCCCGGCGGCGTGGTCACCGCCGGCATGGCCATCTACGACACCATGCAGTACATCAAGCCGGACGTGAGCACGATCTGCGTCGGCCAGGCCTGCAGCATGGGCGCGTTGCTGCTGTCTGCCGGTACGGCCGGCAAGCGCTATGCGCTGCCCAATTCGCGGGTGATGATCCACCAGCCGTCGGGCGGTTCCCAGGGGCAGGCCACGGACATCGATATCCAGGCCCGCGAGATCCTGGCCATGCGCGCCCGCCTGAACGAGATCATGGCCCGGCACACCGGCCAGTCGCTGGAAACCATCGCCCGGGACACCGAGCGCGACAACTTCAAGAGCGCCGTCGAGGCCCAGGCCTACGGACTGGTCGACCAGGTGCTGGAGCGCCGTCCAGACGAGTCGATCCAGGCCGGTTGATCCTGTCCCCCGCTCGCGGCACGGGGTGGCCCGCCAGGGCACTCCGCGGCCCCAATGCGCACACCCGGGCGCGCCGCTGGCGCGCCGGGGACCCTGTGCTATTCTCGAACCGGAGTCCGTCTCACGCGGGCTGCGATACTGGACACACCAAGCATGAGTGAAGACCGGCAAGGCCGTTCCGGCGACAGCAACAAGATCCTGTACTGCTCGTTCTGCGGGAAGAGCCAGCACGAGGTACGCAAGCTGATCGCCGGCCCCAGCGTGTTCATCTGCGATGAATGCGTGGAGCTGTGCAACGACATCATCCGCGAGGAACTGGAAGAGAAGGCCCAGTCCGCGCGCAGCTCACTGCCCAAGCCGCGCGAGATCCTCGAGGTCCTGGACCAGTACGTGATCGGCCAGCAGCGGGCCAAGAAGACCCTCGCGGTGGCCGTGTACAACCATTACAAGCGCATCGAGAGCCGCCAGCGCAACGAGGAGGTGGAGCTGGCCAAGTCCAACATCCTGCTGGTCGGGCCGACCGGCTCGGGCAAGACCCTGCTGGCCGAGACCCTGGCGCGCCTGCTCAACGTGCCGTTCACCATGGCCGACGCCACCACCCTGACCGAAGCCGGTTACGTGGGCGAGGACGTGGAGAACATCATCCAGAAGCTGCTGCAGAAGTGCGACTACGACGTCGACAAGGCGCAGCAGGGCATCGTCTACATCGACGAGATCGACAAGATCTCGCGCAAGAGCGAGAACCCCTCGATCACCCGCGACGTGTCCGGCGAAGGCGTGCAGCAGGCGCTGCTCAAGCTGATCGAAGGCACGGTGGCCAGCGTGCCGCCGCAGGGCGGGCGCAAGCACCCGCAGCAGGAGTTCCTGCAGGTGGACACGCGCAACATCCTGTTCATCGTCGGCGGCGCGTTTGCCGGGCTGGACAAGGTGATCCAGCAGCGCAGCACCGAATCCGGCGGGATCGGCTTCGGCGCCAAGGTCAAGAGCAGTTCGGTCAAGGCCGACACTGGCAAGCTGCTGTCGCAGGTCGAGCCGGAGGACCTGATCAAGTTCGGCCTGATCCCCGAGTTCGTCGGCCGCCTGCCGGTGGTGGCGACCCTGGAAGAGCTTGACGAGTCGGCCCTGGTCAAGATCCTGAGCGAGCCGAAGAACGCCATCACCAAGCAGTTCAAGAAGCTGTTCGAGATGGAGGGCGTGGAGCTGGAGTTCCGCCCCGACGCGCTGGCGGCGATCGCGCGCAAGGCGCTCAAGCGCAAGACCGGTGCCCGTGGCCTGCGCACCATCGTCGAGTCTGTGCTGCTGGACACCATGTACGAGCTGCCCTCGCAGGAAAACGTGAGCAAGGTGGTGGTGGACGAATCGGTGATCGAGCACAAGACCGAGCCCTACCTGATCTACCAGACCCCGGCGGCCGCGCCCAAGGTCGCCTCGGCCGAGTGAGGTCCAGGCCCCCGTGCCGGCCCCGCGGTTGCTGCACCCACAAGCCCCGGGCCACCCCGGGGCTTGTTGCATCTGCTTGATCGGAAAACGGTTTCCCCGGGCTTCTTGCAAGCATCCCGGCCAGCCCCCATAACTGGGCCAGGACGGTGCCGACCGTCGACCCCACTGATTGACCGGAGCCTCCATGTCCCGCACCCGATCCGACGTCCTGCAACTGCCCGTGCTGCCCCTGCGCGACGTGGTGGTGTTCCCGCACATGGTCATCTCGCTGTTCGTCGGCCGCGACAAGTCGATGCGTGCGCTGGAGCAGGCGATGGAGGCCGACAAGCAGATCCTGCTGCTGGCCCAGAAGTCGGCCGAGACCGACGATCCCGATGCCGGTGACCTGTACACGGTCGGCACCCTGGCCCAGGTGCTGCAACTGCTCAAGCTGCCCGACGGCACGATCAAGGTGCTGGTGGAAGGCAGTGCGCGCGTGCACGTGGACGGCATCGTCGAGCGCGACGGTGCCCTGCATGGACGCGGCGAGCTGATCGAGGCCGGCAGCGCGCGCAGCGACCGCGAGGTCGAGGCGGTGGCGCGCACCCTCACCAGCCAGTTCGAGCAGTACGTCAAGACCAACCGCAAGCTGCCGCCGGAGCTGCTGCAGACCCTGTCGGGCATCGACGACCCGGCGCGCCTGGCCGACACCATCGCCGCGCACATCGGGGTGCGCCTGTCCGACAAGCAGCGCCTGCTGGAAAGCGCCGACGTGGGCGAGCGGCTGGAGCTGCTGGTGGGCCTGGTCGAGGGCGAGATCGACGTGCAGCAGATGGAAAAGCGCATCCGCGGCCGGGTCAAGTCGCAGATGGAAAAGAGCCAGCGCGAGTACTACCTCAACGAGCAGATGAAGGCGATCCAGAAGGAACTGGGCGACCTGGACGAATCGCCCGGCGAGATGGACGAACTGGTGCGCCGGGTGGCCGAAGCCGGCATGCCCAAGGCGGTGGAGGCCAAGGCCCGTGCCGAACTGAACAAGCTCAAGCAGATGTCGCCGATGTCGGCCGAGGCGGCGGTGGTGCGCAACTACCTGGACTGGCTGCTGGGCGTGCCATGGAAGAAGCGCAGCAAGGTGCGCAAGGACCTCAAGGTCGCCCAGGACACCCTGGATGCCGACCACTACGGGCTGGACAAGGTCAAGGAGCGGATCCTGGAGTACCTGGCGGTGCAGTCGCGGGTCAAGCAGATGAAGGGGCCGATCCTGTGCCTGGTCGGCCCGCCGGGCGTGGGCAAGACCTCGCTGGGCCAGTCCATCGCCAAGGCCACCAACCGCAAGTTCGTGCGCATGTCGCTGGGCGGGGTGCGCGACGAGGCCGAGATCCGCGGCCATCGCCGCACCTACGTCGGCTCGATGCCCGGCCGGATCGTGCAGAACCTGAACAAGGTCGGGGCGAAGAACCCGCTGTTCGTGCTCGACGAGATCGACAAGATGTCGATGGACTTCCGTGGCGATCCGTCCTCGGCGCTGCTGGAGGTGCTGGACCCGGAGCAGAACCATTCGTTCAACGACCACTACCTGGAGGTCGACCTGGACCTGTCGGAAGTGATGTTCGTGGCGACCTCCAATTCGCTCAACATCCCGGGCCCGTTGCTGGACCGCATGGAGGTGATCCGCATCCCCGGCTACACCGAGGACGAGAAGCTGAGCATCGCCACCCGCTACCTGGTGCCCAAGCAGCTCAAGGCCAACGGCCTCAGGGACGGGGAACTGGCCATCGCCGAGGATGCGGTGCGCGACATCGTGCGCTACTACACGCGCGAGTCCGGCGTGCGCTCGCTGGAGCGGGAGATCTCAAAGATCTGCCGCAAGGTGGTCAAGGAGATCGCGCTGAAGGGACCACAGCCGGCGCAGAAGGCGGTGGCGAAGAAGGCGGCCAAGGCCGCCGCGCCGCGCAAGCCCAGGCCCGCGCTGGTGAAGGTCGACGGCAGGAACCTGGACAAGTACCTGGGCGTGCGCCGCTTCGACTACGGACGTGCCGAGGAGCAGAACGAGATCGGCCTGGTCACCGGCCTGGCCTGGACCGAGGTCGGTGGCGACCTGCTGCAGATCGAGGCCACCCTGGTGCCCGGCAAGGGCCAGCTGATCCTGACCGGCCAGTTGGGCGACGTGATGAAGGAATCGGCGTCCGCGGCCCTGTCGGTGGTGCGCGCGCGCGCCGCAGCCCTGGGCATCGAGGTCGATTTCCTGCAGAAGCACGACGTGCACCTGCACGTGCCCGACGGCGCCACGCCCAAGGACGGCCCCAGCGCCGGCATCGCCATGGTCACCGCGCTGGTGTCCACCCTGACCCGGGTGGCCGTGCGCGCGGATATCGCCATGACCGGCGAAATCACCCTGCGTGGCAAGGTCACCGCCATCGGTGGGCTCAAGGAGAAGCTGCTGGCGGCGTTGCGCGGCGGCATCCGCACCGTGGTGATCCCGGAGGAGAACCGCAAGGACCTGGCCGAGATCCCGGCCAATGTGACCGAAGGCATGAAGATCGTGCCGGTGCGCTGGATCGACGAGGTGTTGGACCTGGCCCTGGAGCGGCCGCTGCAGCCGGCCGCCGGGCCGGCGCCGGACCGCAGCGGCAAGCCGGCCGGCCGCCGTCGCCGACCCGCCCGCGACCAGGCCGACGTGACCCACTGAGCCACGCCGGACAAGGCCTGCGTGGCAACGCGCAGGCCGCGGAAAACCCGCGCAATCACGGCGTTTGCGGTTGCGGCAAGGGGCGCGCGCCCTGTATAACGGGCACACCCGCCAGCGGCCCGGCCGCATGGTGGCACCGGACCGGATGGCGCGCCCCGACCTCGTGGAGTGCGCCTGGCCACTCATCTCGCGGCGAAGCCGCACAGGGAGCACTAGAAGAATGAACAAAAGCGATCTTATCGATGCCGTTGCCGGCGACGCCGATGTGAGCAAGGCCGAAGCCGCGCGCGTGGTCGACGCGGTGATCGATTCCATCACCCGGGCGCTGAAGAAGGGCGACACCGTGACCCTCGTGGGCTTCGGCACCTTCCAGGTGCGCGAGCGCGCCGCCCGCAGCGGCCGCAACCCCAAGACCGGCGAGACCATCAAGATCGACGCGTCGAAGAATCCGGCGTTCAAGGCTGGCAAGGCCCTCAAGGACGCAGTAAACTGATCGGCCCCGCTGCCCAGGCAGGGTGCATGCACCCGGGTGCTTAGCTCAGCGGTAGAGCGTCGCCCTTACAAGGCGAGGGTCGGGGGTTCGAAACCCTCAGCACCCACCAGCCCGGGCGGCGCAGGAAAAAAGTACGGCGGTCTGGCGCAAACGGCGCGAATCGACGTATAATGTTTGGCTTGACGCGGAGTGGTAGTTCAGTCGGTTAGAATGCTGGCCTGTCACGCCGGAGGTCGCGGGTTCGAGTCCCGTCCACTCCGCCATCATCCGGAAGGCCCCTGGGAAACCAGGGGCCTTCTTTTTTGTCCCGGGCCCGCGTGCCTGGCACCGGGGGTGCGCCCGTGCGGCCGTGACCGGCTAAACTGCGCTACTTCACATTCCACTTGACCACTGGGCTGGCAACAATGCTGCAGAAACTGCGCGACGGAACTTCGGGCTGGGTCGCCACGGCGATCATCGTGCTGCTGATGATTCCCTTTCTCCTGGTGATCGACCAGAGCTACCTGGGCGGCATGGGGGCCAACAACGTGGCCCAGGTCAAGGCCCCGCCGAAGTGGTGGCAGGGCGCCCCGGAGTGGTGGCCGGTGTCCAAGCTGTGGGAGCACCGCGAAGTGGGCGTGGACGAGTTCCGCCAGCGCTTCGAGCAGGAGCGCCAGCGCCAGCGCCAGGAGCTGGGCGAGGCCTTCGACCCGCGCCAGTTCGAGACGGTGGAAAACAAGCGCCTGGTGCTGGACCAGCTGATTGACGAGAAGGTGCTGCAGCTGGCGGCCAGCCGCGCCGGGGTGACGGTGGGCGATGCGGCGGTCACCGAGTACATCGCCTCGATTCCGGAGTTCCAGGTCGAAGGCAAGTTCGACCTCAACCGCTACCAGTTGGCCCTGGCCGGACAGGTGCCGGCGCTGACGCCGGCCCAGTTCGAGCAGCGGGTACGGCAGTCGCTGCAGCAGGGCCTGGTGCCCACCGGCCTGGCCACGTCGGCCTTCGTGACCGAGGCCGAGTTCGACCGCATCGTGCGCCTGTCCGGCGAGCAGCGTGACCTGGAGGTGGTGCTGCTGCCGGCGCCGGCCGAGGACACCGCGCCGGTGGACGCGGCACAGATCCAGGCGTGGTACCAGGAACATCCGGGGGATTTCATGCGTCCGGAAGCGGTGACCATCGAGTACATCCAGGTCGATGCCAGCCAGTTGCCGGCACCGGCGCCGGCCGACGAGGCCACCCTGCGCAGCCGCTTCGAGCAGGAGCGCGCGCGCCTGGCCGGGCCGGAGCAGCGCCTGGCCTCGCACATCCTGGTGCGGGTCGACGCCGGTGCCGACGAAGCCACGCGCAAGGCCGCCGAAGAGAAGGCCAGGCAGCTGGCCGCCCAGGCGCAGGCGCCCGGTGCCGACTTCGCCGCCCTGGCCCGGGCCAACACCGAGGACCCGGGCTCGCGCGAGAGCGGTGGCGACCTGGGCTGGGTCGAGCGCGGCATGATGGTGGCGCCGTTCGAGGACGCGCTGTTCTCGATGCAGCCGGGCGAGGTGCGTGGCCCGGTGCAGACCGACTTCGGCTGGCACGTGCTGCAGTTGCGCGAGCTCAAGCAGGGCGAGCAGGTCGAGTTCGAACAGGTGCGCGAGGAGCTGGCGCGCGAACAGGCCCAGGCCGATCGCGAGCGCGCCTTCAGCGAACTGACCGGACGGCTGACCGACCTGGTCTACCAGAACCCTTCCTCGCTGGCGCCGGCGGCCGAGCAGCTCGGCCTGCAGGTGCACAAGCTGGGCCCGTTCTCGCGCACCGACACGATCGGGATCGGCGCCTCGCCGGAGGTGAAGAAGGCCGCGTTCTCCGAGACGCTGATCGAGGATGGCACCGCCAGCGACCCGATCCAGATCGGGCCGGACCAGAGCGTGGTGATCCGCGTGCTCGAGCATGCGCCCGAGCAGGTGCGCCCGCTGGAGGAGGTGGGCGAGCAGGTGGTCGCGGCGATCCGCGCCGACCGCCAGCACAAGGCCGCCCTGGCCGCGGCCGATGCGCTGGTCGAGCGCCTGCGCGCGGGCGAGGCGATGGCCGACATCGCCGCGGCCGAAAAGCTGGAGGTGATGCCGGTGCCTGGCCTGCCGCGCGGCGCGCCGGTGCCTTCGCCGCAGGCCAACGCCGCGATCTTCGCCGCCCAGCCGGCGGCCGAGGGCAAGCCCGCCGCCGGCCGCGTGGACATGCCGGACCAGCGCCAGGCGGTGTTCGTGGTCAATGCGGTGCATCCGGGCGATCCGGCCAAGCTCGAGCCCGAGCAGCGCAGCGCCTTGCGCAGCCAGCTCGAGCAGATCCAGGGCATGGGCTCGGCCGAGGAATATGTGCGCGCCATGCGCAAGCGCTACAAGGTCCAGGTCGAAGAGTCGCAGCTGTGACCCCGGTCGCCGCGCTCCGGTCGGGGCGCGGCGTTGCCTGATCCGGTCATGGCGTGACGGTGGCGGCCGGCCGCGCTAGCGGAGCTTCAGGACCATCCCCGGCCGCAGCACGCTGCCGGCGTGCAGTCCGTTGAGTTCGAGCAGGCGTGCGGTGGTGGTGCCATGGCGTTTGGCGATGGCCCAGATCGATTCGCCAGGCCGCACCGCGTGGGTGGCGGCGGTGTCGTGGGTGTCCGTCGGAGTTGGCTGTGACCGGCGTTGGACGGCCGTGGATGGACGTGACGCGGTTGCCGCATCGGGCACCAGGGCCAACGGCGCGTGGCCGGAGGGCCAGGTCCCGGCCAGGCCCGGATTGAGGCGGCGCAGGGTGGCCAGGTCGTGGCCGTGGGCGTTGGCCCAGGCGGCCAGCGAACCGGAACCTTCCAGCGACTGGGCGTGCAGGGACAGCACCGGTCGATCCAGGCGTGCCCGCCAGGTCGGCCGCTCGCTGGCCTCCTCCAGCAGGCAGGCCAGGGCGTGCAGCTTTTCCACATAGGCGTAGGTGACCGGCGACAGGCCCGGCACGCTGGCCGGCGTGCCCGCGGCGGTGCCGGCGCCGGCACCGGAACGGGCCAGGGCACGTTTGACCCGGAATTCACCGGCGTTGTAGGCCATCAGCGCCAGCCGCCAATTGTCGTCGAAGCGCCCGTACAGCCCGTCCAGGTAGGCCACCGCCGCGCGCGTGGAACTGGCCGGCGACAGCCGCTCGTCGTAACCGGGGCTGACGCGCACGCCGTGGTCGCGCGCGGTCACGGCGATGAACTGCCACATGCCCGCCGGCCCGGCCTTGCTGCGTGCGCCGGGGCGGTAGCCGCTTTCCACGAAGGGGATCAGTGCGTACTCGGTGGGCAGGCCGGCCTGGCGCAGGGAGTGCACCACGTGCGCGAACAGCGCCAGGGTGTCGCCGTCCGGATCGCCAACCTGGTCCACCGCATGGGCGAATTGCCGCAGCCAGCGCGGCTCGGCATTGTCGCAGCCCGGTTCGGCCAGGCCGTCGATGAAGGCGTCCAGCACCGCCAGGCCATTGCCGCCGGGTTCGGCGTTCGCCGCGGCCGCGGCCGCAACACCGGTGGCTTCAGCCGATGGCGGCTGCTCCGGCGCGGCGGCGGCCGGCGCGGCGGCTGGCGTGGTTGCCGGCGTGGTGGCTTGCGCCATGCTGGCTGCCCCCGGTGGCGCGGCCGCCGGAGTCGCCGGCACCGGGGCCGTGCCAGGGAGGCTGGCACAGGCCGACAGCAGGCAGGCGGCGAGCACGGCAGGCAGGCGGGCGTGGCGTGGCGTCATGCGCGGAAGTCGTCCTTCCATGCCCGCAACGCGGCAAAGGTCTCCACCGCGTCGGCCGCTGGCCGGCCCAGGCGGGTGGCTGCCGCCTGCTGCACGGCCGGCACCTCGCAGCGCAGGAACGGATTGCAGGCGCGCTCGCTGGCCAGGGTGGAAGGCAGGGTGGGTTGCCCGCTGGCGCGTTGGTGGGCGGCCTGGACGCGGCGTGCGTCCAGCGCCGCGTTGTCCGGTTCCACGGCCGCGGCGAAGGCGGCGTTGGACAGGGTGTATTCGTGGCCGCAGCAGACCCGGGTGTGGCCGGGCAGGGCGGCCAGGCGTTGCAGCGAGGCGTGCATCTGCGCGGCCGTGCCTTCGAACATGCGGCCACAGCCCAGGCTGAACAGCGTGTCGCCGCAGAACAGATGGTCGTCGACCAGGTAGGCGATGTGGCTGCGCGTATGTCCGGGCACTTCCAGCACCTGCACTGCGCAATCGAGCAGCCGCAACGCCGAGCCCTCGCCCACGCGCTCGCAGTCCAGCGCGATGCGTTCGTCCACCGGTGCGTACACCGGCAGCCGCGGCCACCGCCGACGCAGGTCGGCCACCCCACCGATGTGGTCGTGGTGATGGTGGGTGAGCAGGATCGCGCTCGGCTCCAGGCCTTCGGCGGCCGCGGCCAGCACCGGCGCCGCGGCGCCCGGATCGACCAGCACGGCGTGACCGGCGTCCCGAAGGACCCAGATGTAGTTGTCCTCGAATGCGGGCAGTGCGCTCAGTCGCATAGAATCCCGACCATGCCCGCCGCCGCGCCCAGCCGTCAACCCGGCGCCCCGATCCGGTTCAGCGGCCCGCAGGTGCAGTGGCTGCTGGCGCAGGAGCGACGCTGGCTGGCCACCCGGCTGGCGACGCGTCCGGCGCGACCGTGGTTGTGGTTGCAGCCGGAGGCCTCGCCGCCCGCGGACGGGCCGATCCGGCACGCGCGTGGCCTGCGCCTGCATGACTGCGGCCAGGGCTATGCCGGCAGCCTGCGCTGCGCGCTGCCCTTGCCGCTGGCCAGCGAATGCCTGGGCGACATCGTGCTGCAGCATCCGCAGCCGGCGCGGGCCGATGCGCTGCTGGAGGAATGTGCGCGGGTGCTGGTGGAGGGTGGACGGTTGTGGCTGTTCCTGCTCAATCCCTGGAGCCCGTACCGGCTGCGCATGGCCGGGCCACTGCCGGCCGCGGCCGCTGGCCGCTGGCTGCCGCGACTGCGCGCGCAGGGCCTGCAGGTCGATCCACCGCGTTACCTGGGCCCGCGCTGGACGATGACCCAGGGCGATGGCCACGTGCATGATTCGCCGCTGCCGTTGCGCGCGGCCTGCGTGGTGGTGGCCGAGAAGCGCGGCCTGGCCCCGGTGGCGCCGGCACCGCGGGCGTGGCGGCGCGGCGCGGCGCCGGCCGCATGAATTTCCTGACGGGAGCGTGATGAAGACCATCCAGATCCACACCGATGGCGCCTGCCTGGGCAATCCCGGCCCGGGTGGCTGGGGGGCCTTGCTGCGCTGGAATGCGCACGAACGCGAACTGGCCGGCGGCGAGCCGGACACCACCAACAACCGCATGGAACTGATGGCCGCGATCATGGCCCTGGAAACCCTGCGTGAACCGTGCACGGTGGTGCTGCACACCGATTCGCAGTACGTGCGCCAGGGCATCACCGAATGGATGCCGGCCTGGATCCGCCGCGGCTGGAAGACCGCCGGCGGCGATCCGGTCAAGAACCGCGACCTGTGGGAGCGCCTGCACGCGGCCGCCAGCCGCCACCGGGTGGACTGGCGCTGGGTCAAGGGCCATGCCGGTGACCCGGACAACGAACGGGTGGACGGGCTGGCGCGCGACGCGGCGCAGCAGGTGCGGGACGCGGCCACGCTAAACTGACCACACATGCGCCAGATCATCCTTGATACCGAAACCACCGGCCTGGAATGGAAGAAGGGCAACCGCATCGTCGAGATCGGTTGCGTGGAACTGCTCGAGCGCCGGCCCAGCGGCCGCAGCTTCCACCGCTACCTGCGCCCGGACTGCGCCTTCGAACCCGGTGCCCAGGAAGTCACCGGGCTGACCCTGGACTTCCTGGCCGACAAGCCAGTGTTCGAGGAGGTGGTGGAGGAATTCCTGGCCTTCGTCGATGGTGCCGAGCTGGTGATCCACAACGCATCCTTCGACCTGGGGTTCCTGGATTACGAACTGTCGCGGCTGGGCGAGCGCTATGGCCGGATCGGTGATCGCAACGCGGTGGTGGACACTTTGCTGCTGGCGCGCGAGCGTTTCCCCGGCCAGCGCAATTCGCTCGATGCGCTGTGCAAGCGGCTGGGTGTGGACAACTCGCACCGGCAATTGCACGGCGCGCTGCTGGACGCCCAGATCCTGGCCGAGGTGTACCTGGCCCTGACCTCGGGCCAGGAAGAGATCGGCTTCGGGCACGCCCAGGCCGAGCCCGCTGCCGGGCCGGTGGCACTGCCCAGCTACGCGACGGTGGCCGGTGAGCGGCCGCGAATCGCGGTGGCCGCGGACGAGGAGCAGGCCCACCAGGGACGCCTGGCGACCCTGCGCAAGAAGGCCGGCCGCGCCCTGTGGGACGAGCTGGCGTCGACCTGAAGCCCGGCTACTGGCAGCGCACCAGCACCGCAGTGACGTTGTCCGAACCGCCGCCATCGAGCGCGGCGGCCACCAGGGTGTCCACGCACTCCTGCGCGCTGCAGTCCAGTCCGCCCAGGGTGTCGGCGATGCGGGCGTCTTCGACCTCTTCGGTCAGCCCGTCGCTGCACAGCAGCAGCTGCATGCCCGGGCGCAGCTCGCCGGCGGTCATCGACACGTTCAGGTGGTTGGGGTCGGTGACGCCCAGGGCCTGGGTGACCACGTTGCGGTGCGGATGGCTGCGCGCCTGCTCCGGGGTCAGGGTGCCCTCGTCGACCAGGGTCTGCACGTAGCTGTGGTCCTGGCTGAGCTGGGCCAGGGTACCGTCCTGCCACAGGTAGGCGCGGCTGTCGCCGACCCAGGCCACTTCGTAGCGTTGGCCCTGGACGCGCGCGGCGACCACGGTGGTGCCCATCGGCAGGGCGTCGTTGCGGCGGCGCGAGAGGCGGATGATCTCCTCGTCGGCGATGCGGATGGCCTGGGCCAGCGGCGTGCCGTGGCGGATCTCGCGCACGATGGTCTCGCGCGCCAGGGCGCTGGCCACCTCGCCGCAGGCGTGCCCGCCCATGCCGTCGGCCACCAGCCACAGGCCCAGTTCGCCGTCACCGTAATAGGTGTCCTCGTTCAGCTGGCGGCGCAGGCCGACGTGGGTCAGGTGTCCGAACTCGATCATGGTGGCCGCTGTGGGGGTGGCTCTCAAGGATGCATACGCAATGATCCGGGTGGACAGGCCAGCGGGCAAGGCATTCCGGTGACGGTGGCCGCGAAGGTGGTGCAGGCGGCCACCGGCTTGTCGCGCCGCGGCCGGGCCCGTATCATTCACGCCCCCGGCCGCGCCGGGGACCGCGGAGAGGTGGCAGAGCGGTTGAATGTACCTGACTCGAAATCAGGCGTAGGTTTATAGCCTACCGAGGGTTCGAATCCCTCCCTCTCCGCCAACGTATTCAAGGGGTTGTGCCGATGGCACAACCCCTTTTTTGTGGGTCTTCCCCCCGATCGGGGGCGGGCGGCTCCTGTACGCGACCGGTTGCGAGCCGGGCTCCTGCTGGAACGGGTTGGCGGTAGACTGGCGGCAATCCACACCCAGCGCATGCCGACCATGTCAGAAATCCTCGTGCCCGTATCCTTCGGCGAACTGCTCGACAAGATCGCCATCCTGCAGATCAAGTCCGAGCGCATGTCGGATGAGGCCAAGCTGGCCAATGTGCGCAAGGAGCTGTCGGCACTGGAACACACCTGGATGCAGCACCCGGCCGCCGGCGGCGACATCACCCAGTTGCGCGCCCAGCTCAAGGCGGTCAACGAGCGGCTGTGGGTGATCGAGGACGACATCCGCATCAAGGAGAAGGCGCAGGCCTTCGATGCCGAGTTCGTGCGCCTGGCCCGCAGCGTCTACTTCGAGAACGACGAGCGCGCGCGGGTGAAGAAGGCGATCAACCTGGCGCTGGGCTCGGCCTACG
Organism: Pseudoxanthomonas sp.; assembly: GCA_018060215.1. Lineage (GTDB taxonomy): Bacteria > Pseudomonadota > Gammaproteobacteria > Xanthomonadales > Xanthomonadaceae > Pseudoxanthomonas. Next base: position 2,833 of record JAGOWL010000003.1, on the reverse strand, counting down.
TCGAGGAGAAGTCCTACCAGGATTACCGCGCCGACTCCGCGCCCTGAGCCGGGCGCAGGCGGGGCTGCAGCGAACCGCCTGCACGGCGCGGGCCGGTCTCAGCGCCGGTGGTCGCTGCGGTAACGCTCGAAGGCGGCGACCGCATCGTCGACGGTGACCAGCGCCATCACCCCGTCGCGCTCGATCTTGCTGCCCCAGCGCAGGGCGGCGGCGGGTTTGCCCAGGTACTTGCGCGCGGCATCGTCGTAGCGGTCCACGCAGTAGCGCCGGTCCGAATACGGACCGCTGCGCGCCGGGTTGCTGGCCGCGTGCAGGCCCAGTACCCGCGTGCCCATGGCGTTGGCGATGTGCATCGGCCCGGAGTCCGGGGTGACCAGCAGGTCGGCCCGTTCGAGCAGGGCCGGCAACTGCTTGAGGGTGTCCTTGCCGACCAGGTCCAGGGCCGGGGTGCGCATCGCCGCCACGATCGCGTCGGTGGTGCTGCGCTCCAGTTCGCTGCGGCCGCCGCACAGCACCACCCGCCAGCCGCGCGCGGCGGCATGGTCGGCCAGGGCGGCGTAACGATCGGCGTACCAGTTGCGCAGCACGTGGCTGGAGCACGGCGAAATCATCAACACCGGGGTGCCGTCGTCGGGCCACTGCTCCCGCGCCCAGTCGCGGGCGGCATCGGGCACCGGCAGGTTCCAGACGACCTCGGTCTGGCGCAGGCCCAGCGGTTCGCAGAAGCTGCCGATGGCGTCGAGCACGTGGATGCCGGGCCGGTCGGGGATGCGTTCGTTGATGAACAGTCCGTGCAGGTCCCGGGAGCGGGAGCGGTCGTAGCCGATCCGGCGCCGGGCCGGGATGAAGGCCGACAGCAGGTTGGCGCGCGCGGCGACCTGCATCTGCAGCAGGGCGTCGTAGCCGGCGGCGGGCAGGGCTTGGCGCAGGGTCCGGCGCAGCGCACGCATCCCGGCCAGCCCGCTGCGCTTGTCATAGGCATGGAAGGCCACCCCGTCCAGGCCGTCGAGCAGGCGCAGGCCGACCGGATCGATCACCCAGTGCAGTGGCGGACCATCGGGCCAGGCGCGTTGCAGGGTCCGCACCAGGGGCACCACATGGGTCACGTCGCCCAGGGCGGACAGGCGCAACAGGCACAGGGAAGGTCTCATCGCGTGCAGCCCGGGCAGGATCGGATGGGGCGCGTCGCTGGCCGGTGTTGCTAGACTCGCGTGAATGGTTGCCTTCGACGCCAGCGAAGCATTGACACCGTATCGCGCCGGCAGCGCATACGGGGCCATTGTGTTCGACCGCGAACGATTGCGGCAAGCCGGTCCGGAGCTGTTCTCGCCGGCGGCCTGGGGCGAGCGGGCGCGGCCGGTGGCCTCGGGCGGGCGTGGCAGCGCCTGGTTCGTGGATGCGCCGTTCGGGGCCTGCGTCCTGCGCCAGTACCTGCGTGGCGGCCTGGCCGCGCGCATCAGCCGCGACCGCTACCTGTGGCAGGGGGCAGCGCGCACCCGCAGCTTCGCCGAGTTCCGGCTGATGCGCGAGCTGCTCGAGCGCGGACTGTCCCTGCCGCGTCCGCTGGCCGCCAGCTATCTGCGGCAGGGGCCGACCTATGGCGCGGCGATCCTGCTGGAGCGGCTGATGGACGTGCGCTCGCTGGCCGACCGCGCCCTGGTGGCCGGCAACGGGGCACCGTGGGAAGAGGCGGGCCGGCTGATCGCGCGCTTCCACCGCGAAGGCCTGGACCACGCCGACCTCAACGCGCACAACCTGCTGTTCGACGGCAATGGCCGCGGCTGGATGATCGACTTCGACCGCGGGCGCCTGCGCATTCCGGCCACCGGCTGGCGCGAGGGCAACCTGCGCCGGCTGCTGCGTTCGCTGCACAAGCTGCGCGGCGAGCGCGACCAGGGAGAGGTGGAGGCCGACTTCGCCCGCCTGCGCCGGGCCTACGACCTGGCCTGGAAGCGGGGCTGCTGATGGCTGCCTGGTCGCTGTACCTGCACGGGGTCGGCAATGCGTCGGCGGTGGCGCTGGGTTCGCCGATGGCCAGCATCGAGCGCGACGGCCGGCCATGGCTGACCATCGACTGTGGCGCCGAAGGCCTGAGCGCCTACGAGTCGCGCCATGGGCAGGCGCCGGACGCGCTGTTCATCACCCATGTGCACCTGGACCACGTCGGCGGGATGGAACGGCTGTTCGTGTCGACGTATTTCGACCCGGCCCGGCGCGGCAAGGTTCGCCTGTACGTGCCTGCGCCGGTGGTGCCGCTGCTGCAGCGGCGGGTGGCCGACTATCCGAACGTGCTGGCCGAGGGCGGGGTCAACTTCTGGGATGCGTTCCAGCTGGTGCCGGTGGGCGATGCGTTCTGGCACGACGGCGTGCGCCTGGAGGTGTTCCCGGTGCGCCACCACTGGCCCGATACCGCCTTCGGCCTGCGCCTGCCCGGCAGCGTGGTGTGGACCGGCGACACCCGGCCGATCCCGGAGATGCTGGCGCGCTTCGCCGATGCCGGCGAACTGGTCGCGCACGACTGCGGGCTGCACGGCAATCCTTCGCACAGCGGGCTGGACGACCTGGAGCGCGAGTATCCGCCGGAACTGCTGTCGCGCTGCCTGCTGTACCACTACGCCAGCGCCGCCGATGGCGAGGCGATGCGCGCGCGCGGCCATCGGGTGGCGCGTGCCGGCGACGCCGTGGAGCTGGCTGCGCCGCACGCATCCTGAAAAGGTGGCGGCCCCGCCGGCTGGCCTCGGCGCCCGCGTCGATCGATACCGTTGCTGCCTTCCGGCCCTGGCGGGATTTTCGACCTAGCGTCGCGAGGGGCCGACGGGGCCACCATGGAAAC